>CANDKT010000001.1 GCA_947385365.1 uncultured Bacillota bacterium
CCGCTGTAGATGACGGGGATGCCGCTCTGGGAGAGCATCCAGGCGTGGAGGGTCAAATCGCAGGCGATAGCCCGTTCCAGTTTGAACGGGTCGCCCTCGAAGTCGGCGGCTTCCATGCCGCACAGGGAAGCGGTCGTGCCGCACAGGCGGGCGTCGCCTAAACGGGGGTCATCGTTGTACAGTTCGCCGCGGGCGTCGCTGCCGGGGAATTTCCCGGTGAACCAATCGTTGAGGTACTTTTTATGGGCCACCTCGTCGGCGCCGAAGCGTTCCTTCAGCCAGGGGTAGTCCAACCCCCAGCCGATGTCGTCGTGACAGCGCAGGTAGTTCAGGAACAGGAAGTCCTTGGGCAGGGAGCAGACGATCTCCATCTGACGCTTGAGCAGGGAGGCGTCCCCGGTAGCCAGCGTGTGCCAGGTGGTAGCCATAGTGGTTACGTTGTAGAGCATATGGCACTCGGGTTTTTCCGGCGTGCCGAAGTAGGGCGCGACTTTTGCTGGTTCCATGACCACTTCTCCCAGCAGCAGCACGCTGGGGCAGACGATCTCGCAGGCCATGCGCAGGATACGGGCCAGCGTGTGGACCTGAGGCAGATTGCGGCAGTTGGTGCCCAACTCCTTCCAGATGTAGGGAATGGCGTCCAGGCGGATGACGTCGATGCCGCGGTTGGCCAGGAAGAGCAGATTTTCGGTCATGTCGTTGAACACGATTGGGTTATGGTAGTTCAAGTCCCACTGGTAGGGGTAGAAGTTGGTCATCACGATCTGCCCGTTGTCCAGCTGCGTGAAACTGCCCGGCGCGGTGGTGGGGAACACTTGCGGGACGGTCTCTTCAAACTTACGGGGGATCTCCCAGCTGTCGTAGAAGAAGTACCGTTCCCGGTAACCCGGCTCACCGGCGCGGGCTTTCCGGGCCCATTCGTGGTCTTCGCTGGTGTGGTTCATGACGAAGTCCAGGCAGAGGCTGATTTTCCGTCTCCGGCAGGCGTCCGCGAGCGTTTCCAAGTCGTTCATGGTCCCCAGCTGAGGCTGGACGCTGCGGAAATCGCTGACGGCGTAGCCGCCGTCGCTGCGGCCTTTGGGGGAGGCCAGCAGAGGCATCAGGTGCATGTAATTCACCCCGCACTCTTTCAGGTAGGGCAGCTTCTCTTCCACGCCCTTCAGGTTTCCGGCGAAGGCGTCCACGTAGAGCATCATGCCTAACAGTTCCCGACTGCGGTACCAGTTGGGTTCCGCCTCCCGCCGGGCGTCCTGACGGCGCAGGGCGTCTTTCCGCGCCTTCCAGCTGCGGCGGAGCATTTCGATAAAGTATTCGAACCCGCCGTCGTCGTGGTACAGCTCCGCGTACAGCCATTTCAGCTCATCGAAATGCTGCGCCAGACGGCGGTCAAATATGGATCGCGGTCCTTTCATGTCATCCGATCTCCTTCTCTACTTCATCTAAGGTAGGCATTGCGGGGATCGCTCCGCTCCGGGAGCAGGTGAGCGCGGCGGCGTGGTTGGCGAAGGTGAGGATCTGTTCCAATTCCGGGCGGGTCAGGTTTTCCAGAGGGGTTCCGCTCCGGAGGCACAGGCGGCTGAGTACCGCGCCCAGGAAGGTGTCTCCCGCGCCGTTGGTGTCGGCCACTTGGACGGAGAACCCAGGTTGGAGCCAGGACTCGCCCTGCCAGCGGCAGAAGACGCCTTTGCTGCCCAGTGTGATGAGGATCAGCTTCATTCCCTGTTTTTCCAGCCGTTCGGAACCCTCCTCCAGGTCATCGGAGCCGCAGAGAAGCGGCAGTTCTTCTTCGGACAGCTTGATGACATCCACCAGAGGCAGCGGGATACACATCCATTCGATGGCTTCCTCCTGGCTCCGCCATAGGGCGGGGCGGTAGTTGGGGTCGTAGCTGACCAGAAGACCGTCCTGTTTGGCGGAGCGGGCGGCGAAGATGGTCCCGTTCCGGGAGACGCCGCGGGACAGGCTCACGGAACCGAAATGCAGAAACTTCCCGCCGCGCATAGCGGACAGGTCCACATCGTCGGGGGAAAGCTCCTGATCCGCCCCGCGTATGAAACGGAAGCTGCGTTCTCCGGTCTCGTCGACGGAGACGACGGCCAACGTCGTGGCCTGGGGGCCGACGCGCAGACCGGAGCAGTTCACCTGTTCCCGTTCCAGCACGCCGCGCAGGTAGTTGCCGAACCCATCGTCGCCCACCTTGCCGAGGAACGCGGCGGAGGCTCCCAGCCGGGAAGCTGCCACAGCGACATTCGCGGGCGCGCCGCCGGGGTTGGCGGCAAAGAGCGGGACTCCCACTCCATTGACGCCGGTCTGGGTCAGATCGATCAAAATTTCTCCAACAGCGGTGATGTCATTCATTGAGCAGCCTCCTATAGTCAGAATATTTGGTAGAACCAACATGACTATAGCAGAACGGAGCGGATTTGTCCAGTGCCTGACGAATTTTCCCGCGGTTTGGGAGCCGCCACGTATTTTTTGCACTTCCCCCGAAGGGGGAGCGCAGCTTTTACGGGACGGGCGTTCCGGAAGTCGTTCCGGCCGCTTGAAAACCGGGCTTTTTGGTGCTATAATAGGGGAGGATATGGAGCGTATCATGATCGAGAGGAGAATGAAAATGAAAAAACGTTTCCTGGCTCTTGTGATGACGGCGGCGTTGCTGTTGTACGGGCTGAGCGTCCCCGCGCAGGCGGCGGACGCGCTGCCGGATTCCATCACGCTCTACGCGATGAACGAGGGATTCCAGAAGCATTTGACGATTCCGTCCGGATTCCCGCAGTCCTACAGCCTGGCCGGACACAGCGTTCGGATTTTGAGCGGCAAGAGTGTTCAGGTAGATGGCGCGAAAAATGTCACCCCGGCGGGGGAGACCTGGTACTACCACCAGATGGATTCCGGGAAATGGGTCGGGAGCAGCGGCCCCAGCGGGCTTCCAGGGGAGTACTCCCAGTACGAATATATCTACGGTGACTCTGTGCTTTTGGTGGACAATTCCAAGCAGGTCACGGTCCATACAGTCAACTACGCGGTCTATTACGCAGAGAAGCGGATGGATGACTACCTGGCCGAACAGGTCCGGCCCGGCATGACGCAGTATGAGATTGCGGAACTGTGCTGTCGTTTTGTCGCGCAATTTGATTACAGCACAAAAGCCTCTGACAGCACGAGTATGATCGTCACCGGCGGCGGCGACTGTTGGGCGTCCACAGAAGCGCTGCTCTATATGCTGCAAAAGCAGGGGATTTCCAGCTCCTCCCACAACGCCGCTAATGAGCCGGGCGCGGGTATCCAGCACATCAACGTCATCGCGCAGTTGGACGGGAGCTATTACATCCTGGAAGCCGGTTACAATGAACCGGCGCCCAGACACTATACGATGGAGAAACAGGAAACCACTTCCAGTTTCACCTATCAGCGCGTCAACACAGCCGATGGTTCCGGCGTCTATGTGACCGGGCTGACCATTGAAGGCAATACTACACACCTGGTCATTCCGGAACAGATTGACGGCAACCCGGTGATTGGGATTGGGGACGGCGCGTTCCGGAGCAATGACAAGCTGGTCTCGGTCACGCTCCCGGACACGGTCACATATTTGGGAGATAACGCCTTTTACCAGAACTTCTCTCTTACGTCGATTCAGCTTCCGGAGGGCCTGAAAACCATCGGGGATGACTGCTTCACTTGGGCGGAGTCGCTCACGGAGATCACCATTCCCGCCAGCGTCACCAAGATCGACGGCAATGCGTTCTGCTATTGCAAGAGCCTGACCTCCATCCAAGTCGCGCCGGGGAATCCGAACTACGCCAGCCGGGACGGCGTTCTGTTTGACAAGGCGATGAAGACCCTTCTGATTTTCCCGGAAGGAAAAGGGGAATTTCATCCGGATTCGATTCCCTCTGTCAGAGAGTTCCTTCAAGGGATGACGAAGACCTACACCATCCCGAACGGCGTGGAAACGGTTGACGCCTGGTCTTTTGCGGGCGTTTCGCTGGCAGAGGTCGTGTTCCCCTCCACGCTGAAGGAGATTGCCTCCAGAAGTTTTAATAACGCGTCGATTGGAAAAGTGGTTCTGCCCAACGGCATCACGACGATTCCCTCACTCGCTTTCCGCGACGCCAACCTCAAAACGGTCCTGTTGCCTGCCAGCCTGCGGACGATTGAAGCCGGAGCGTTTTACCTGGCGGGCGGGATGGACCCCATCACCATCCCGTCACAGGTGGAGTCGATTGGCGCGTTGGCGTTCGGGGGGTGCTTGAAATCCTACATCCGTGTTCCAGCCTCCGTGAAGGAAATTGGCGCGAACGCATTCGATTTCCAGTACGGCTGGGCCTCTCTGGACGCCTCCCACCCGGTCGGCCAGAACTCGACTCGGGATGTCGGCGCCGTCTTCTTTGACCAGAACTGCCGCCCGGCTTCCATCGGAGAAAACGCGTTCGGCAAGGAAATGCTTTGTGTCTACCCCGGCTCGTATATGAACGAGTACGCCCAACAGCACGGACTTTCCTGGTATCCCCTCAACAGCAGCGGAGCGGTGGACGTCAAGCCGGAGTGGTTTACAGGCGCATCCTTCTGTCTGTACACCGGCAAGCCGGTCACGCCGAACCTCCTGTGGAAGACCACGGACGGGACCTGTCCGTTCTCCATGCATGACGGCGCGTTTCAGATCACTTACTCCGACAACGTGAACCCTGGGACCTGTTCAGTGAGTCTGGTAGGAAAGGACTTCCTGTCTGGAAGCCTGAACACGTCCTTTGACATCCTGAAACGTTCCGGAAGTGAACAGTCCACAAAACCTTCCGCAACGGAACAGCCAGGCGGGACCGGTAAATTTGTCGATGTTCTGGAGAGCGACTATTTTGCTCAACCGGTGGCGTGGGCTGTGGAGCGGGGTATCACCAGCGGCACCAGTGCGGATCACTTTTCGCCTAACCAGACCTGCACGAAAGCGCAGATTCTGACCTTCCTCTGGAGCGCCAGCGGAAAACCGGAACCGTCCATCAAAAATTCCTTCATCGACGTGAGAGAAAGCCACTACTACTGCAAAGCCGCCCTTTGGGCCAAGGAGAAGGGAATCATTACCGGAGACCGCTTCTCTGCCAGTACGGACTGTACCCGTTCCATGACGGTGCTGTACATCTGGAAATCCTTAGGCAGTCCGGCGGCGTCTTCCGCGGCGGGGTTCCAGGACGTGAACCCCTACGCCGCTTACGCCAACGCGGTGTCGTGGGCCGTGGAGAAAGGCGTCACCAGCGGCACGGGAAGTAATACGTTCTCGCCGGGCAACACCTGCACCCGTGGGCAAATCGTGACGTTCCTCTACAAGGCGATGGGACCGGCGGCCTGAGCGGTTTTTGTAGAATAGGGTGTAAAATGGAGCGCAGGATTTTCATCCTGCGCTCCTTGCAATGCAATCAATCCCGAAGCCGGAATTTAGACACCAGTTTTTGCAGCATGGAAGCCTGACTGGCTAACTCTTCGCTGGCGGCTGCGCTCGCTTCCGAGGTGGCGACGTTGTTTTGCACCACGATGGAGATCTGCTCGATCCCGTGGGTGATTTGAGCGGCGTTGTCGTCCTGCTGTTTGGTGTAGTCTGCGATGCCGTCGATCAGCTGACCCATTTCCTCCGCGTGGGCGACCACCTTCAGCACGGAATCCGCGGTGTCCTGCGCCGCTTGGACGCCCTCGTCCATAGACTCCACGGTCTGGTTGAGCAAAATGGTCGTCTGCTGGGCCGCTTCGGAAGACTTGCTGGCCAAGGACCGGACCTCGTCCGCCACGACCGCGAAACCTTTCCCGGCGGACCCCGCCCGCGCCGCTTCCACCGCGGCGTTTATCGCCAGAATGTTGGTCTGGAACGCGATGTCCTCGATGGTCTTCACGATCTGGTGGATCTCAGAGGACTTATCGCTGACCCGTTGGATGACCTGCGTCATGTTCTGCATTTTCTGACTGCTTTCCAGGAGGCCGTTCTTCACCTGCAAGGACAGTCCGCTGGCTCGCTGCGCGCCTCGGGCGATATTGTGGACGCTGTCGGACACGAGGCTGATGTGACCGACCAGCGCGTCCACTTCCGCGGCCTGTTCCGTGGAGCCTTGGGAGAGGGTCATCGCGCCGTTGGAGACCTGTTCTGCGCCCGACGCCACATCCACGGAGGCGGCGTGCAGCTGACGCATGGCGTCGTTCAGGGAGTGGGAGATCTCGTCCATAGCGATCTTGATTTTCTCGAACTCGCCGGTGTACTCGTTGTGCAGCGTGAAGGCCAGGTTCCCGGAAGCGATCTCCCGCAGTTTTTCGGAGATCTCGTTGATGTAGATCACGTACTGCCGGAGCCGGAGCGTGACCTGATTGAAATCATCCGCCAGAACGCCCAGCTCGTCTTTGGAGTGGTAACGTATCGTTTGTTCCAGATCGCCCTCGGCGATGCGGGTAGCGACCAAGCTCAATTCCTGCACTGGCCGGCCGATGATGCGCCGGACCTGGACGACGACCAGAACGATCAGCACCAGCACCGCCAGCACTGCGACGGCCAGCATACTGGCGGTCAGGTAATTCAGTTCCTGCAAGACCTCCCCTTGGGAGACGTAGGCCACAGCGGTCCAATCGCTGTCTGGAACGTTCTCCACTTGGATATAGGTGCCGTTGAAGACGGTGAGACCGGTCTTCCCCTGACGGATTTGTTCCGCGGCGTAGGTGTACATCCCGTCGTTGAGGTCGCTCAACGCCTGCCCTGTGATGGCACTGTCCCGATGGCCGATGATCGTATCCGTCCGGGTATCCACCAGGAAGATACCGCCGGTGTTCTCAATCCGGACGCCGCTGACGATCTTGGAGATGGAGTCTAAGTACACGTCCGCGGCAGCGACGCCCCGGACCTGACCGTTCCGGTCTTTCAGCACGCCGGACGCGCCCACTACATAGGACTGGCTGTCCTCATCGAAGTAGACGTCGCCCAAGATGAAGTTCTGCGCTTGCAGACCGTCCTGATACCAGCTCTTCGCCGTGGCGTCGAAATCCGGACCCGGTACGAAGGAGGCGTGGTACAGGGAGCCGTCCGTCAACGCGACGTACAGCCCTGCGGGGTACGCGTCGTTCTGACCTGCGGTGTGTTTAATGTAGTCCTGCATGGCGGGGACATCCATATCCTCGTACTGGATGATGTCCCGCTGTGTTTCCAGCATAGCCAGCGTGCGGTTCATCCAAGCTCTGGTTTCCTGGAGCGTTTTGCCAGTGGTGGCCTGTAACAGTTCTTCGTTTCTGGTCAGCAGGGTGTTGGACATCTGGAAGTAGACCACGCCGAGCAGAATCCCTACGCCTATGACGACGCTCAGAACGATAGCCGACGCGAGTTTTCCAGTGATCCCCCAGCCGCGCCGGGCTTTGCTGGAACGTGCAGCTGTTGTTTCTTTTGCCTTCATGTTTCGTTCCTCCCCTAACAGTTGCCTGCCGGGTGTGCCGAGCGCGGCCCCTTTATTTGGACCGTACCGAACAGGCGTGTTCATTATATCAGACGCGGAGTGGAAATGCAATCCATTTTGATGCGCCGCGGCACGTCCGGTTGAAACATTCCGCTCCATCTGCTATACTGGAACCAGCGGTCTGCGGGACGCGGAAGCGAACGCGATTCCTCAGACCGGGACTTTATTTTTGGGAGGCGGCGGCGGTGATCTACGCGATATCAGACCTGCACGGTCGTTTGGAAAAGTATCGGGAGATGTTGGAACAGATTGAGTTCACCTCGGAGGACACGCTCTATGTGCTGGGAGACGTGATCGACCGGGGACCGGACGGGATACCAATCTTACAGGATATGATGTTCCGCTCCAACGTGTTCCCGCTCTTGGGCAATCACGAGTTCACCGCTGCTGTGTGTCTGCCGTGGCTGATGGAGAAGGTCACAGATCAGAGCCTCGACGCGCTGGACGAGAGCCAGATTGCCGCGCTCAGCGAGTGGATCGCCAACGGCGGCGGCGTCACGCTCCAAAGTCTCCAGCAGCTGAGCGTGGAGGAGCGGAGGGATATTTTGGAATACTTCCACGAGATGGAGCTTTTCGCGGAAGTGGAGGCCGGAGGACGTTCCTTTGTGCTGACGCACTCCGGTTTGGAGAACTTCTCCCCGGACCGCCCGCTGTCCGGCTACACCTTGGAGGAATTTCTCTTCTGCCGCCCCACATTGGAGACGGTTTACTTCCCGGATCGGCTGCTGGTTTTCGGCCACACCCCCACCCGATTCCTCAGCGGACAGGACAAGATACTCCACCGGAAGACGTGGGTCGATATCGACTGCGGCTGCGCCGCGTCGACCGGGCGGCTGGGCTGCCTGTGCCTGGACACTATGGAGGAGTTCTACGTTTGAGCGGCCGCTTTGGTCGTCCGCGGGAAGGTGGATGTGGGCCCCTACGCGCTGGAACTGGCCGCCGTCTGGAAAGCCAGAAAGCAAACGTCCGTGAAACGTGAAAACGGGACCTGATGCGATCAGGTCCCGTTTCATTCACGTCCAGCAGGGCTTACTTGATGACCAGGATCGTAGACGTCTCGTTGATATGCCCCAAAAACGCCTCGCCGTTGGTGGAGAATCCGATGCTGGGGTAGCGGCCAAACAGTGCGCAATAGGGTTCCACCTGGTTTTCGTTCAGGATCTCCAGGGTTCGGTACAGGCAGTTGAAGTTGATTACGCCTGCGGGTTGGTAGGGGATCGCTTCCTCCAGCGCCTTCCGGGTGTCGTCCACAATGTCGCCGGTTTTCAGAACGTTGATTTCCGTTCCCTCTGGGAGGCCGCAGTGCAGAGTGATGCCGCCGTCCTGGATTTGGTTGAAGGTGCGCACGAAGATTTCATCTCCTGCCACAACACCCAAAGGATTGCATACAAAGTAGTGTTGGATTTCATCCAGTTCAACGCCCAGCACTTCCGCGTACACTTCGCCGCAGGGGCGGTGGTCGAATTCGTAGAGGATGCGGTTGCGCAAGTCGGATCTTGTCACCGCCAGTTTGCGCTCCGAGAAGATGTGGGCGCTTTGGGTCTTCAGCACATCGTAGCCATTTGCCGTTTTCAAGACGGCCAACACCGCCGCGCCGGTGTAGCTCCGGCCATTCGCATAGACCAAAGATTGTCCGCCGTCCGCAGCGGAAGAGGAGCCGCCGACAAAGAGAAGATCGGTGGCGGTACCCAGGCGGTCCATGAAGGTCTCCTCCGCCTTTGCGCTGGACTCGAAGAGGATGATGCCAACGTAGCGCTCAAAATTTGCGAGGATCTCATCCACGCCGCCGAAGTGGTCATGCATTCCGTTCAGAACGTCCCGCAGGTCCGGTTCTGAGCTAATGTTCTCCACGACCTGCACGCACACATCCTCGACACTCCCGGCGTCCATCGCCATGATGCTGACGGAGCCGCTGGTATAGCTGTCGTTGCAGTATTCGCTGTGGGAGGAGGAGCCGATGATCTCGCTGTTGGGGAACGCCTCGCGCAAGGCCGTCTCCGGGCGCTCATAAGTGCTGGAAGCGAAGAACAGCAGCAGCTTGGGCTGAAAATCCGCCAGGGCTTCCCGTGCTTGCCGGGCTACATCCTGACTGTCCGTTCCTCGGATGGAAAGCGTTTGAATGGCCAATGTTTATCCCGCCTTTTCAATAAGTTTTGATGTACATTAAACAATAACGCCAAATTCCTTGGCAATTTCCCGAACTTTCTGCATAACAGCCGGATCGTCGGGAGAGGTTGGTGTAAACTTATCCACAGCGATTCCTTTCAGATACATTTTGGTCCGTATCGAATTTGCAATGACCGTGTTACCTTTGGCCTTTTGAGTAATGACTGTTTGGATCATCTTCTGGATCTGCCCTGCCAATCTATCCACCTTCTCTCGCAATTTTGAAGCTCTTGTCTGCGCAAAAACTGTAACCCTATTTTACCATACATGCCAGTCAATGGCAATGGTTTTTGGGCGGATTTATGCATGAATTGTTGCCTGAGATATGAGATATATTGTTGAAATCCTTCCATTTATATGCTATAATAAAACGCTATGAAGGTTTCAGCGTATAGGTTTTCCCACCATTGGGCAAGGAATTGCAAGACATTATGGGACACCGCAGAATCCATACTACCACGCGGTGTATTCACGAAGATTTTATGGAGGCACTCGCTGGAGGCGATCCCCAGAGATCCTTGAGCCGCAACGATTTGGTAACTTATAAAGAGAGACGGGTGAAACTATGTACCTTAAAGCGCTCGAGATCCAGGGGTTCAAGTCGTTCCCGGATAAGACGGTCCTCACCTTCGGCGAGGACATCACCGCCATCGTCGGACCGAACGGGTCCGGGAAATCCAATATATCCGACGCGATCCGCTGGGTCATGGGGGAGCAGTCCACCCGCGCCCTGCGCGGCGGGAAAATGGAGGACGTCATCTTCGGCGGCACCGCCAAACGCCGCCAGACCGGTTACGCGGAAGTGTCCTTAGTGCTGGACAATACGTCCCGCCTCTTCGATATGGATGAGTCCGAGGTCATGGTCACGCGGCGGTATTACCGCTCCGGGGAGAGCGAATACTACATCAACCGCCGCTCCGTCCGCCTGCGGGACGTGAACGAGTTGTTTATGGACACCGGCTTGGGCCGGGAGGGGTACTCCATCATCGGACAGGGCCGGATCGACGAGATCCTCTCGGTCAAGTCCGGCGACCGCCGGGAGGTCTTCGAAGAGGCCGCGGGGATCTCCCGCTACCGCCACCGGAAGGAGGACGCGGAACGGCGTCTGGAACGCACAGACGACAATCTGGTGCGCATCAACGACAAGATCGCGGAGCTGGAGCTTCAAGTGGAGCCGCTGCGCGTCCAGAGCGAGAAGGCGAAAAAGTACCTGCTCCTTCGGGACGAGCTGCGGGGATTGGAGATCTCCGTCTGGCTGGACGCCCTGGAGACCATTCGGGCCAGCAGCATCAAATTGGAAGCCGATTACCAACAGGCCGTCCAGCAGCGGGAGGAGACTCGGACCGCGCAGGAGAAGGCTTACGCCGCCGCCGAGGGCTTTTCCCAGCAAATGCGGGAGAAGGATATGGAAGCGGATCGGCTCCGTTTTGAAATGCAGGGCCGTCAGGCCCGCGCCCATGAGCTGGAATCCGCCATCGCGGTGCTGCGGAGCAGTATCCAACATAATCAGGAATCCGCCCAGCGCATCCAGGCCGATCTGGAACAGCAGGAGGGCCGGGAAGGTTCCTTAGCGGCGCAGATCGCGCAACGCCGGGCGCGGTTGGAGGAGATCGCGTCGGAGTTGACGCAGGACCGCGCCGCGCTGCACGCCAAAAATCAGGAGGCGGAGGAAGCCGCGCGTTCCGCCGGGACGTTGGCCCAGGAGTTGGAACGCTTGCGGGGACAGGCGGACTTAGGCGCGGCAGACGCCGCGGAGGCGAAAGCCTTGCTGTCCGCTCTGGCCGCCGCCGCCCAGGAGGTGCTGGACCGGGACGAGACCGTCCGCCGGGAAGCGCAGGAATTGGAGGCGCGTCTGGAGGAGGCCCGGAAGGAAGTGCGTACCGTCCGCCGCCGCCGGGACGACGCCGTCGAGGAGCGGGAGGCCGCGCAAAACGTCATCCAAGGCTACCGCCTGCGTATGGAGTCCCGCAAAAAAAAGTGGGAGCAAGCCAAAGACGCTCAAGTAAAACTTCAAATGGAAGAGAACGCCTTGTCGTCCAGGATACGCCTGCTGACGGAGATGGAACGGGAACATGAGGGCTACACCAAGGCCGTGAAGCTGGTCATCGGGGAGGCCCAGAAGGGGACCCTGAAACATATTCACGGCCCGGTGGCCGGTCTGCTGAAGGTCCCCGATTCGTACACGGTAGCCATCGAGACCGCTCTGGGCGGCGCGATGCAGAATCTCGTCGTGGACCGGGAGGAGGACGGCAAAGCCGTCATCCAGTACCTGAAACGGCGGGACGGAGGCCGGGCGACAATCTTACCGCTCAGTTCCATCCGCCCCGGCGAGCTGCGGGAAAAGGACAGCTTGCGTCAAGAACCGGGGTTCGTCGGCATCGGCGACCAGCTGATCGCCTTCGACCCCAAATACAAAAACGTGTTCTCCAATCTCCTGGGCCGGGTGGCCGTGATGGAAGATCTGGACGCCGCAATCGCTGCCGCCCGGAAGTACGGCTACCGCTTCCGCATCGTGACCCTGGACGGTCAGGTACTCAACCCCGGCGGTTCCATGACGGGCGGTTCCGCCAGCCGGAGCGCGGGGGTACTCAGCCGGGCCAACGAGTTGGAGCGGTTGAACCGGCAGTTGGAGGACATACACGCCCGCATGACGGAGAGCGACCGAAGTCTGTCCGAGGCGGAGCGGGAACACACCGCCGCGGTCTATGAACTGGAGACCGCGCAAGGCCAGCTGCGTCAGTGGGAGGACGCTATTCTGAAAGCCGAGGGCGAGTTGTCCCAACGCAGTACGGTGTTGGAGGAGCTGACCCGTCAGCGGGAGAACCAGCAGGAGGAGCTGGAACAGTTGAAGGAGCGCGCCAGGCGAATCGAACATGACACGCAAACGGCGCGGGAGCGTATCCGTCAGCTGGAAGGGGAGACCGCGGCTCTGAAAAGCGAGGCGGAGGGCAAAGCGCAAGGGCAAAACGAGATCCAAGCGCGTTCCCAGCGCATCGCGCAGGAGGCGGCCAAGCTCAACGCCGCCGTGGCGGCGTTGGAGGCGGAGCAAGAGACCATCCAGACCAGCCTGACGGAGCTGGAAGCGTTGAAAGCCAGTTTGGCAGGCGACCAGGGCCAGAGCCGGGCTCTTATGGCGGATTACAAGGCGCAGAACGAAGCGTTCGCGCAGGAGATCGCCCAAAAGGAGGACGCGCTGAACCGCATCCGTCAGGAGAACCAGGAACAGGAACAGGCAATCGCCCGCCTGAATCAGGAGAAGTTGGAGCTGGAAGGTCAGCGGACCCGCGCGACGCGGGAGAGTCAGAACCGCAACGAAGAGCTTCTGCGGACCGAAGGGGAAGTCTCCCGTTTGGAGCAAAAGAAAGTGTCCGCATCTATGGAGGAAAAACAGCTGCTGAACAAGCTGTGGGAGACCTACGAGCTGTCCCATGAGGCCGCCCGCCAGCAGCGGGTGGAGATCGAGTCCCCGGCGAAAGCGAACCGCCGGATCGGAGAACTGAAACGTTCCATCTCCAACCTGGGCAGCGTGAACGTGGGCGCAATCGAGGAGTTCCAGCGCGTGAACGAACGCTATACTTACCTCACCGACCAGCGCGACGATGTAGACAAGGCCAAGCGGGAGTTGGAAGAGATCATCCGCAATATCACCAACGAAATGAAGACGATTTTTCAAAGGGAGTTCCAGACTATCAACGAAGCCTTCGGGCAGACGTTCGTGGAGCTGTTCGGCGGCGGAAAGGCTACGCTGGAGCTGGAAGACCCCAACGATATCCTGAACTGCGGCATCGAAATCAAAGTCCAGCCCCCAGGCAAGGCTCTGAAGATCATCACGCTGCTGTCCGGCGGTGAGAAGGCTTTCGTGGCCATCGCGCTGTATTTCGCGATTCTGAAAGTCCGCCCCACTCCGTTCGTGGTCATGGACGAGATCGAAGCCGCTCTGGACGACAGCAACGTGACCCGTTTTGCCCGTTATATGCGCAATATGGCCGGGAAAACGCAGTTCATCGTTATCACCCACCGCCGGGGCACGATGGAGGAAGCCGACGTCCTCTACGGCGTCACGATGCAGGAGCAGGGCGTCAGCCGTATGCTGACCATCAACCTGAACGACGCCGAACGGGAGCTGAACCTTCGATAGCGGCGAAAGGAGAGGTACAGCGTGGACCATGCCATAAGCGCATAGGAGGAAGGTATCCCCACACCTGCCCGCATTGCGGGGCGCATATTGAATGGTGACGCCCATCGGGCGTAAAACAACAATTTGGAGGAACACTGTGAACGAAAGTGAGAAAAAATCCAACGGTTGGCTGCCAATTCTCGGCGGGCTTCTGCTGATCGCGGTGCTGTTCGCCGGAATCAAGCTGATCTTCGCCGGACTGGAACAGGTCCTGCCCAAACAGGTCCCGGCGGACCGCGGAAGCAGCGTTTCCGTCTCGCTCCCGGACGCCGGAACCGAGACAGACGCTCCGGACTTCTGCATGTTCTGCGGCAAGGAGCTGCCTGAGACGTTCCAATGGGGGCAGTTCTGCCCGTATTGCGGTAAGGAGGTAGCATGATGGAAAAATTGAACTGTCTGCGCTGCGGCGCGGAAATGAAGTTCCTGGCACGGGAAAAGATACAGTTAGGCCAAACAGGCTGGTTTCTGGGCGACCTGGGTAATCTGCTGGCCGGAGCCCTGGAAACGGCGATCTTCACCTGTCCCAAGTGCGGCAAGCTGGAATTTTTTCAGGGCGACCTCTTCGACGACGAGGGGGTGGAAACCGGGAAGATGGCAGAGACCACCTGTCCCAAATGCGGGATCTGTTACGAACTGGACAGCCCGAAATGTCCCCACTGCGGGGCTAAAAACGAAAACTGGTAGGAGTGGAAACAGATCATGGGCTTTTTTGATAAGCTGAAACGCATCAATATTTTCGCCAGCTTCGGCAGCGAGCTGAACGACGACTTCTACGACGAGTTGGAAGAATCCCTGATCCTGGCCGACACCGGCATGGACGTGACGTTGGAGCTGGTCGAGACGCTGCGCCGCCGGGTGAAGGAGGAGCGCATCAAGACGTTGGAGGGCGCACGGGAAGCTATGTGCCGCTGTATCGCGGAGGCGCTGAACGCGGGGGAGACTGCGCTGGATTTGTCCACTCGCCCGGCAGTGGTCCTGTTCATCGGCGTCAACGGAGTAGGTAAGACGACCACCATCGGCAAGATTGCCTACCAGCTCCGGCGGGAGCGGAAAAAAGTGCTGCTCTGCGCCGCGGACACGTTCCGGGCGGCCGCCGCGGAACAGTTGACGATCTGGTCCGAACGTGCGGGCGTGGATATCATCAAACAGCACGAGGGCGCAGACCCCGCCGCGGTCGTTTTCGACGCCATGAGCGCGGCGAAAGCCCGACGCAGCGACGTGGTGCTGGTGGATACCGCCGGACGTCTGCACAACAAGCAGAACCTCATGAACGAGCTGAACAAGATCTCCCGCGTCATCGACCGGGAATTGCCTGGCAGTTCTCGGGAAACGCTGCTGGTTCTGGACGCCACCACCGGACAGAACGGCTTGGTCCAAGCCAAGCAGTTCAAAGAGGCCGCCGGGATTACCGGAATCGTTCTGACCAAGCTGGATGGGACCGCGAAAGGCGGCATCGCGATCGCGATCGCAAAGGAATTGGGCGTCCCCGTCAAATACGCCGGCGTAGGGGAGGGACTCGACGACCTGAAACCGTTCGACGCTATGGAGTTCGCTCAAGCCCTGATCTGACCGGGAACGGCGAAATTTGAACCTTCCGAAAAAGGAAATTTTAACATTCTATCCATAGACACCAAGAAGAAATATGGTAAAATAAGGGGGAACCCGTTATGAAGCTGGTACTGGCCAGCAAGAATCCCAAAAAATTGAACGAGATGCAAGAGATCCTGTCTCAGCTCGGCGTGGAGGTCTGCTCCGAAGCGGAGGCCGGGGTGGATGTGGAGGTGGAGGAGTCCGGAACTACCTTCGAAGAGAACTCCCTGCTGAAAGCGAAGGCTGTGATGGAAGCCAGCGGTTTGCCCGCTATCGCGGACGACTCCGGCCTGTGTGTGGATTGCCTCAACGGCGCGCCCGGCGTCTACTCCGCCCGGTACGGCGGCGAGGACTTGGACGACACCGCTCGTTACCGCCTGCTGCTGGCCAATATGCGCGGACAGTTGACCCGGACCGCAAAATTCGTCAGCGTCATCACCTGCTGCTTCCCGGACGGCACGGTGATCTCCGCGCGGGGCGAATGCCCCGGGACCATCGCCTACGCCCCTATGGGAGAGGGCGGGTTCGGATACGACCCGGTGTTCTTCGTGCCGGGACTCAAAAAAACCTTCGCCCAGCTGTCCGCCGAGGAGAAAAACGCCATTTCCCATCGGGGTAAAGCTCTGGAGGCGTTTCAGAGCAAGCTGAAGGAGTATTTGTCCGCCCAGTGAGCGATGGCGTAAAAGAGTGGTAAGCCAAAATTTGCGGAGGTTTTCCATGAAACTTGAATTGGTTCCAGTGAAAACAGAAGAGTTCAGACAATATAAGCTAGATATGCAGGAAGCCTTCCAGAAAGGGTTTGAAGACGCATTTGGTCAAACGGACGAGATGATCCTGCCAGAGGAAGATATCGACCAATCCCTGAATACCGAGGGCGCGTCTGCTTATAAGGCGATTGTCGGCGGTGAAATGGTAGGCGGCGCGGTTGTGGTCATCAACCCCAAGACACAGCGCAACCACCTTGATCTGCTTTTCGTGAAGCGCGGAACGCAGAATAAAGGTATCGGCAAAAAGATTTGGTTTGAGCTGGAACGGTTGTACCCGGACACAAAAGTGTGGGAAACTTGCACCCCATATTTTGAAAAGCGGAACATCCATTTCTACGTCAATGTTTGCGGCTTTTACATCACAAAGTTTTTCCATGAGAGGCATCCTATGCCGGATATGCCAGATGATTTCATCGGCGACGGTAAAGAGGGAATGTTCCAATTTGAGAAACCAATGAGATAAACAACAGCAACACAAAAGGGAAAAGGGAGATTTTTATATGGACCTGACAAGCAAACAGCGCGCCCAGCTGCGGGGCTTGGCCAACAGCATCGACACGATCCTCATCGTGGGTAAGGACGGAATCGGAGACAACCTGGTCCGGCAGGCCAACGACGCGCTGGAAGCTCGGGAACTCATCAAAGGCCGGGTGCTGGATACCGCGATGCTCTCCGCCCGGGAGGCCGCCCAAGCGTTGGCTCCGCTCACCCGAAGCGAAATCGTGCAGGTCATCGGAACAAAATTCGTCCTGTATCGTCCAAGCCATAAAGAGAATAAAACCGACAAGATCGTTCTGGTAAAGGGGCGTTGACATGAAGATCGGAATCTACGGCGGAACCTTTAACCCGCCGCACCTGGGTCACCTGGCGGCGGCCCAGACCGCTGTCGACACACTGAAATTAGATAAGCTGCTGCTTATCCCCGCGGCGTTCCCTCCGCATAAGGCTTTGCCGGAGAATACGCCCGCCCCGGAACACCGTGCGGCTATGGCGGAGAAGCTGGCCGACGTCATCTCCCCGCCCGGCGTCGCGGAAACTTCCAGCCTGGAACTGGAACGGGATGGCAAAAGCTACACCGCCGATACGCTGGAGATCGTTCAGACGCAGTACCCCGGCGCGGAACTGTGGCTTCTCATGGGCGCGGATATGTTCCTCACACTACACACATGGTATCAGCCGGAGAAAATTTGCAAACTGGCCCATATCTGCGCCTTCGGGCGGACCGAACAGGATACCGAGGAGGTTTTTGCACCTCAGCGGGTCTATTTGGCCAAAACTTACAGCGCAAATATCGCGACGATCACTCTGCCCGGCCTGGTGGATATCTCTTCCACCCGGCTGCGGGAGCTGCTGGCCAAGGGAGAGGGCCGAACTTATCTGCTCCCGGCGGTCTACGGACACATCCTGATGAACGGTCTCTACGGCGTCCAGGCCGACCTGAAACATTTGGACCTTCCAGAACTGCGCGCCTGTTCCTACTCCATGATGCGTCAGAAACGCGTGCCGCACGTGATAGGCGTAGAAGAAGAGGCGGTGCGTCTGGCTCAGCGCTGGGGCGCGGACGTGGAGTTGGCCCGCCGGGCCGGTATTCTGCACGACTGCACCAAATACTGGGAACTGGATCAGCAGCTGGACACCTGCCGTAAGTACGGCGTGGAACTGGATGAGCTGGAACTGACGGCGGTGAAGTTGCTCCACTCCAAGACCGGGGCGTGTATGGCGCGGGCGATTTTTGGAGAACCTGATGAGGTGTTTGAGGCGATCTTCTGGCACACGACCGCCAAAGCTAATATGACAACGCTGGAAAAGATCCTCTACCTGGCCGACTACATAGAACCAAACCGGACCTTCGACGGCGTGGAACGTATGCGTGTGCTGGCGTATCAGGATCTGGACAAAGCACTGCTCCTGGGCGTGGAGACCACCATCCAGGAGATGCGGGACCGCCGTCTGGTGACGCACCGCAGGACCTTGGAAGCACAGCAGTGGCTGAGAGAACACGGGGTAACGACAGAAGGGTGAAGAGCATGAGCAGCAATCAGCAGGGAAAACGACAGAAACAAACAGACAGCCTTTGGCAGCGGTACCGGGGCTGGCTGACGGGTCTGACCCGAGGACAACGAATCCGTTACCGCTGCGTCCAGGCGGCGGCCGTGCTGGCTGTGCTGATCGTTGCGGTCGTCCTCACGTTCCGCAGCTGGGTCACGGTGCCGGAAGTCCCCGATTTTACCAAAACTCCCGTCCAGAACACCGGGACCACGGGCAACGATACGCCGCAGAACGTGAACAACAGCAGCCAGATCGCTTTCGACGGCGCGGAAATCCCCGACGTCGCCCGGAGCGGTCGACGGGAAGGTGTGTACACCTTCCTGGTCGTGGGACGCGACGTCGTCAGCGGCGCAACCGATACCATCTTGCTCCTGACCTACGACACCAAGGAAAAGACCATCCAAGGGATGAATATCCCCCGCGACACTATGATTAACACCAGCGCGACCAGTAAACGGATCAACTCCGTCTATGCCCGCAACCGCGGGTCCAAAGATTTGGAAGAGTCCAAACGCGTCAAGCAGGGCATGGACGCGCTGAAGCTCCAAATCGGCAAGCTCACCGGTATCCTGCCCGATTTCTACGTCATCGTGGAATGGGACGCGGTGGGCCGCTTGGTGGACGCGCTGGACGGCGTGGAGTTCGAGGTCCCGTGGGATATGAACTACGACGACCCGGAACAAAACCTGCATATCCATCAAAAAGCCGGCCTGCGCCTCCTGGACGGCGAGGACGCAATGGAAGTCGTCCGCTGGCGGAAAAATAACTCCGGCCGTTCCCCCGGCGACGTGGGACGGCTGGCCGTGCAGCAGGACTTCCTGAAAGCCGTAGCAAAAAAATGCCTCCAACCCTCCACCTTCCTCCAAGTCCCCGACTTGGCCCAGATCTTCTTCGAAAACGTGGAAACAGACCTCTCTGTAGGCAATATCCTCGCCTTCGCCCAGCAGGCTTACGGCATGAACCCGGATACCGGCGTGTCCTTCTCCACCGCCCCGCTGGCCGCCAACTTCCGCTACGGCGGCGCGGATATGGTCACGCTCAACAGCAAAGAACTGCTGGAAGTCCTCAATAACGGCCTGAATCCTTACCAGAGAGACATCAAAGTCAGCGACCTGGAGTTGCTCTACCGCAACAGCGACGGCAGCTTCGGCGTGACGAAGGGGACCTTGGCGGATTCCAAAATGGCCCGGCCTGCGGCCTCCAGTACGGGTTCGGCTTCCAAGGGCGATCAGAAGGACGACGACGGCTCGGACGACAGCAAAGCCGATTCCCAAACGGGAAGTCAGACGGGTTCTCAGACCGGTTCCCAAACAGGAAACCAGACGGGTTCTCAGACCGGTTCCCAAACGGGAAGCCAGACGGGTTCTCAGACCGGTTCCCAAACAGGAAGCCAAACCGGTTCCCAGACCGGCGATCAAGACCCGGAACAGGGGAAAGATGATACCCAGATCACGGACCCGGAAGAAAAAGGGGGTTCCGGCAGCACGAACGCGCCGGAAGACGATACCTCCAAACCTTCCGGCGGCGAACAAAAAGACCCGCCTGATGAGAAGCCCTCCTCCGACGACCCCGTGAAAATCGACATCGATCCCGATCAGATCTTCCCGGACCCTGACGCCGACAAGACGCCCGAGGACTTCAACACATCCAGCGCGGACGGAACGGAAGAAATGGAAGTCCTCCCGACCCGTCCGGAAGCGGTGGACCCCGCGGCTTGAGCCGCGGACAGAACGCGCAATCCATACGTCTGCCCCGCGCAGGCGAGGTTTTGGAACGATCCAATCCGACAAGGAAAATATAGAAAGGAGCGGAATTATTTGACACCATACGAGATGGCGATCCGGTTGGCAAAGGCTCTGGACGGAAAAAAAGGGGAGGAGATCAAGGTCCTGAAAACAGAGGGCCTGACCACTCTGTGCGACTACTTCGTCCTGTGTACCGCGACGTCCAACACGCAGATCAAGGCCATGTCCGACGCCTGCGAAGAGGCTATGGAACAGGTCGGGGAGCAGGCCCACCACATCGAAGGACACCGGGACGGTACCTGGCTGCTGATGGACTTCTCCAGCGTGGTGGTCCACGTCTTCACCGACGAGGCGCGGAAGTTCTACGACTTAGAACGCCTCTGGGGCGACGCGCAGGAGATCGACCTCACCGATGCCTTGAAGCCAGAATAAAAACGCCCGGCGGATGACACGTCATCCGCCGGTTTTTTTGCCCGCTTCCAGTTCTGGAACCGGCCGCTTGCCTCGTATGATATTCAGAGCGCGGGGGCAGTTGACGACTTCGTTGATCTCCTGCGTGCCGCCGTACTCGCCGTCGATGGTCCACGGGAGCGGTTTCTCGCAGGTGAAGACCATGTGCGAAGCCTGGAAGTGAATCCGCGCCCCCGCGCTAACGGGGGTTTGAAGCAGCAGCGTCTGGAAACTGTTGGCTACGTCCGCGATGCTCACCGGCTTTTTGATGAGGTCCACTTCAAACAGTCCGTCGTCCAGCACGACGTGTTCGCTGCTGGTCAGCCGGATGCCGCCGATGGAATAGGCGTTGCTCACCATGCCGAAGTAGAAGTCGTCTTCCAACTCGTTCCCGTCGTAGTCCACCTTCAAGTGGAAGGGCGTGATGGTGGGCAGGGAAGCGATGCCCTCCATGATGTAGGCCAAGTGCCCGAAGGTGTTTTTCAAGTCCTGCGGCGTGTCGTAGGCCACCTGGGTGAACGCCCCGAACGCGGCCACGTAGACGAACGGCTGTCCGTTGAGCTTTCCGATGTCGCTGGCGTAGGGCGTGCTGGCCCCGGCGGCTAAGGAAGCGGCCTGGATGGGGATCTTGGGCAGGTTCAGGTTGACGGCGCAGTCGTTGGTCGAACCGAAGGGGATGTACCCCAAAAGAGGCGGGTCCTCCAGCTCCATCAGCCCGGAGACCGTCTCGCTGAGCGTCCCGTCGCCGCCCGCGCACACCACCCGGTCAAATTGCGGCGACAGCTCCTTCGCCGCCCGGGCGGCGTCCCCGCGGCACTGCGTCGGGTACGCTGAAACCAGCCATCCCGCTTGTGTGAATACGTTCAGAATGGGAGATAAACCTTCCGCCACCCGCCCCTTCCCGGAAGCCGGGTTGTAGATAAACAGCAGCCTCTGCACGCGTATGCGCCTCCTTCTCGAAACCCAAGGCCCTTGTCCATTCCTCCAGGGATTACCACTATTATAGGAAGTACCCGCAAAAAATCAAGGCGTTTCCTGTAAGATTTATAGTTTCTTAATTTTTACCCGTTTCCAGAGGAAACCAGACGTCTTAATCAAATTTTTATCCTTGAGGTCTTGCATGAGCGGTGAAAAACAGGTAAAATAAAGGACAAACCTTTCACAGTGGGGGAGTAAGCATGAGTCGGAAAAGTTTGGCCGCCGCGTTTCCAGTGACCGTCCCGGTGCTGATGGGGTATCTGGCGATTGGAATGGCGTTCGGGTTGATGCTCCAGTCGGCGGGCTACGGCGTGGCCTGGGCCTTCCTGATGAGCTTGACCATCTACGCCGGGTCCGGACAGTACCTCGGCGTCTCCCTGCTGGCCTCCGGCGCGCCCCTGACCCAAGTGGCGTTCCTCACCCTGATGATAAACTTCCGCCACCTGGTCTACGGACTGTCTATGCTGGAAAAATTCCGGGGCATGGGCCCGCGGAAGCTCTACATGATCTTTTCCCTGACTGACGAGACCTACGCCCTCCTCAGCTCCGCCCAAGCCCCCGCGGGCGTCCGGGAACATGACTTCTACTTCTCCGTCGCCCTGCTGAATCACAGCTATTGGATCGCCGGCTCCGTCATCGGCTCCTTGGCGGGCGCGGCGCTGGGATTCGACACTACAGGAGTGGACTTCGCCATGACCGCCCTGTTTCTGGTCATCGCCGTGGGCCAGTGGCGGGCCGCGGGCAGTCATCTGCCCGCTCTTCTGGGCGGTGCGGCAACGCTGGTCAGTCTGCTCCTGGTAGGCGCAGAAGATATGCTGCTGCCAGCCCTGGGCGTCATCGTATTCGCACTGGCCCTGCTGCGCTCCCGTCTGGAAGCCTGCCCGCGCCAGTCCAGAAAACAGGAGGTGCATTCTTGATGCTCACCCCCGGACAGGCTCTGGCTTCTATTGCCGTCATGGCCGCCGTAACCTTTTTTACCCGCGCACTGCCCTTTTTATTCTTCGACCGGGGCGGAAACCCGCCGAAACTGGTGTTGTACCTGGGACAGGTCCTGCCTCCGGCCATTATCGCGATGCTCATCGTCTACTGCCTGCGCGGCATGACCTTCCACACGCCAGCTGGATGGCTCCCGCCTCTGCTGGCCGGAGGGACTGCGGTAGCCCTCCACATCTGGAAGGGTAACGACCTGTTGTCCATATTCGGCGCGACCGTGCTGTATATGGTCCTGGTGCAGGGCGTGTTTGGCTGAACGTCACAAGCCCGGCTCACGCCGGGAAACGAGGAGAGTTGGAAATGGAAGCGCAAGACGCACAGCGTCTGGAACAGCTGGACGACCAGCTGCGCCAGCTCCTGCGGGAGCGGGTGGATTTGACCGCCGGTCCCAGCGGCGGCAGCAGCGGCTACGACCGGTGCCGGGAAGCTATGGCCGCCGGACGGCGGCCTGTGACGCGCCCGCGGGTCGTCTATCAGGGCGTGCCGGGAGCCTACAGCGAAATGGCCGTATTGAGCTTTTTCGGCCCGGAAACGGACTGCAAGGGCCTGGAACGGTTCGAGGACGCCTTCGAGGCGGTCCGCCTGGGAAAGGCCGACTACGCCGTCCTTCCTATTGAGAACAGCTCCACCGGAGCGATCCGTCAGGTCTACGAGCTGCTCACCGAGTACGCCCACTACATCGTGGGAGAGGACACCGTTCAGGTGGAACACTGCCTGATGGCCCCCCGAGGCGCGTCCCTGGACACCATCACCCAAGTCTACTCCCACGAACAGGGCCTGTTTCAAAGTGACCGCTTCCTGGCCAAGCACCCCGAGTGGAAACAGATCCCCTTCGGCGATACCGCGGGCAGCGCCCGTTATGTGGCCCAGACCGGGGACGTCTCCAAAGCCGCGATTGGGTCCGCCCGGGCCGCGGAGCTGTACGGTTTGGAGATTCTCTGCCGGAAAACCAACCACAACCGGAATAACACCACTCGTTTCGTGGTCATCTCCCCGGTCATGGAGCTGCGGCCCGGCGCGGATAAGATCGCCGCGGTTCTCTCCACTCCGCACGAGGTGGGCGCGTTGCAGCGCATCCTGACCGTCTGTATGCTCCACGGGCTGAACCTGGTGAAGCTGGAGTCCCGGCCAATGCCCGAGAAAAGTTGGGAGTACCTGTTTTTCGTGGAATTTACCGGTTCGCTCACTGCGCCGGGTATGGATCAGGCTTTGCAGGAATTGGCCCGCTCCACCGCTTATCTGCGTATCCTGGGAAATTTCAGGGGCAATATATGAGAGCCCAGAACGTATTGATTACTGGGGCGTCCGGCGAGATCGGCGCGGCCTGCGCCCGGCTGTTCGCCCAGGAGGGCTGGAACGTGGGCCTGCACTACAACCGGGACCAGGATTCCGCCTTGCGCTTGGCGGAGACGTTGTCGGAACTCCGCGTGCGGGCGGTCCCCCTTCAAGCGGACGTGTCCGACTCCGGACAGGCGGCGCGGCTGGTCCAAGAGGCGGGGTCCGCCTTGGGACCTCTGGACGCGTTGGTCTGCGCCGCGGGATTCGCCCTGCCTCAGCAGTTGCTCACCGATACCACGGACCAGCAGTGGCGGCAGGTGATGGGGACCGATCTGGACGGGATGTTTTACACGATACGCGCCGCCGTGCCGGGCATGGTGCATCAGAAACGGGGCGCGGTCGTGACCATTTCTTCGATGTGGGGCGTGACGGGCGGCTCCTGTGAAGCCCCCTACTCCGCCGCGAAAGCGGGAGTGATTGGGCTGACCAAGGCGTTGGCAAAGGAGTTGGGTCCGTCCAACATCCGCGTGAACTGCGTGGCGCCCGGCGTGATCGAGACCAAAATGAACCGCCACCTGCGTCCGGAAGATCTGGCGGCGTTGGCGGAGGAGACCCCGCTATGCCGCGTCGGACAGCCGGAGGAGACCGCGCAAGCGGTCGTGTTTCTGGCCTCGGACCGCGCTTCGTTCATCACCGGGCAGGTACTCCGGGTGGACGGCGGTATGGTGATCTGACAGCGTTCGGATAAGCAAAAATTCGTTAGGAGGATGGAGATGGGGCGTTCTCGCAGCGGGTACAGTACCTATCGCGGCCGTCGGACCTTCACGGACGTGCTGAAAATCATTGCAGGGATCTTGCTGCTGCTGGTGGTGCTGCTGGTGGCGGCTATGTGGTTCGGCCAGCGGTACCTGGTCCAGCAGCCTGACGGCACCGTGCGGTTGGAGCTGCCGTTTTTCCAGCGGGACCCGCCTGCGGGTCCGCAAGTCCCGGACGATTCCGACACGCCGGACGGCTCTGGCACACCGGACGGCTCTGGCTCCGCCGCGCCCGACGGAAGCGCACAGCCGCCCGACGGGAGCGGTGACGTCACGCCGGAAACGCCGGAGAAGAACATGACAGCGATTCAACTGCCCCTGTCCGCGGTGCTGGACGGGAGCGCCGCGCAGCGGTTGGAGCAGGCGGGCGCGGACGCCTTGGTCCTGGAGGTCAAGGGCGAGGACGGAAAGTTGATCTGGCACTCCCCGGAGAATTTCGCGACGTTCGGCGACATCAACGGACCGGAGGAGGTCAACGGACAGCTCCTTCAGTGGAATCAAGGGGATGTGTACACCGTTGCGCGGGTATGCTGCTTCCGGGACAACACGCTGCCTTACCAGCGGAACGCCGCCGCGCTCCGCTCACCGAAGGGGAACTGGCGGGACGAGAAAGGTCTGCGCTGGCTCAACCCCGGCAGCGAGGATGTAGTCGATTACCTGTCCGGCCTGTGCGGCGAACTGGCCGCGCTGGGCTTTGACGAGATCCTGTTGGACTGCTGCACCTACCCGGTGGAGGGCAAGCTGAAAAACGTGGCCAGCGCAGGGTTAGGGGACAGTCAGACCATCCGCGACTTCCTGGACCGGATGGAGGCCGCCGCCGCGCCGTATGGAGCCGTGGTGTCGGTGCAGCTGAAGAGCGGCATCCTGACCGGCGAGCTGCCTGGGAGCGGTCTGACCGCGGAGCGATTGGAGGCGGGTTCGGGACGCATCTGGCTGGACGGCGGAGGCATGGTCTCCGATCCGGAAGGTCTGCTGACCGGCGCGGGGATCTCCAACGCGAGCGGGCGGTTCGTGGAAGTCACCGCCCAACTGCGGGAGGGCGTCGCCTGGCCGCAGGCTGTTCTGAACACGGACGCGCCCTGAACATCCGAACCGCACGCGACGCCGCGCCGGCTGACGTCGGCGCGGCGTTTCCCGTTCCGGACGGAAGCGCAGAAATTTTCAGTGTCTGCGTATGCAACAAAAAAGGGCTTGCATTTTTTGGGGGTTTCTACTAAAATAAGAGGTAGAACCCTGTGAACCTCGCTGAGAGGAGGACCGCTGTTTGGTCCGCGTGGAGCGGACCGAAGCGGGGAAGGATGTGAGCGGGAAATTGAACAGGGTACAGAAAAAAGGTGGTGAGGAGTATGGCAGTAGATGCCATCCAGAAAGTGACCCAGGCGGAACAGGAGCAGCAGCGTCGTCGGGAGGCCGCGGCGGCGGAGAGCAAACAGAAGATCGCAGTAGCACATCGCAGCGCGCAGCGGCTTCTGGAGGACACCCGGGGTCAGGCGGAGGCGGAGAGCCGCCGTATGCTGGCGGAGGCGGAGGACAAGGCCGCACAGCTGACCCGGAAGGCGTTGGAAGAGGCCGGGCAGGCGTGCGAGAGTATGAAGCGTGCCGCTCGGAAAAAACTGGACGCGGCCGCTGAATTGATCGTAGAAAAGGTTGTGAATCGCTGATGGCCATCGCCAAAATGAAGCATTTGCGTCTGATCGCCATGCAGAACGACCGGGAAGCGTTGCTCCGGCTTCTCCAGCGGATGGGCTGCGTGGAGATCGTGGAGCCGTCCGAGGCGGACGCGGATGGACTGGCCCACCCGGACCCCAGCGGGCTGGCGGCGGCCAGAGAGCGGTGTACCGCAGTGGAACGGGCCTTAGGAGTCCTGAAACGCTGTGCGCCGCAGAAGACCAAGTTTCTGGAACCCAGACCGGGCGTGACGGAAGCGGAACTGTTCGACGACCGAGCCGCCCAGGAGGCGTTGGCCGCGGTGGAGGAGATCAACGACGCCGACCGGCGGCTGAACGCCATCCAGTCCGAACGCGCCAAGCTGCTGGCGCAGAAAGCGACCTTAGCTCCCTGGCTGACGCTGGACCTGCCGCTGGACACGGAGTCCACCCCTCAGGTGACGATCCAGTTGGGTACGTTGCCTGCCGGGGTCCCCTTTGAACAGGCCGAAGGCGTCGTGCTGGCGGAAGGCGAGCTGGCACAGCTGACGCAGGTCTCCAAGGGACCCGATCAGCAGTACCTGCTCCTGGTGTGCCACGCCGCCCAGAGCGGCGCGGTGTTGGACCAGCTGAAAACGATGGGCTGGGCGCGGGCCGGACTGCGGGACTTCAAGGGGACCGCGGCGGAAAACAACGCCCGTCTGGATCAGGAGCTGGCGCGGCTGGATCAGGAAGCCGGAGAGCTGGAACAAAAGCTGGCTGGTATGGGCGGAGTCACCCAGACGTTGAAACGGCTGGCGGACCGGTCCGCGGTGGAGGTCAGCCGGGAGGAGAACCGAGGCCGGATGCTGGACAGCGGGAAGGCTTGTTTCCTGGAGGGCTGGGTGCAGGCGGACCGCTGGCCGGAGCTGGAAAAAGCCCTGACCCCTTACGCCTGCGCCTGCGAGGTGACGGACCCTGACCCGGAGGATTACCCCAACGTGCCGGTGCAGCTGAAAAACGGCTGGTTCACCAAGCCGCTGAACATGGTGACGGATATGTATTCCCTGCCCGCCTACGGGACCGTGGACCCGAACCCCTTGATGGCCCCCTTCTTCATCCTGTTCTACGGCATGATGATGGCCGATATGGGGTACGGACTGCTGATGATGATCGCCTCTGTGGTCATCGTCAAAAAGAAGAAACCTCACGGCGCGACGATGCGCTATATGTTCCCCCTGCTGGGGCTGTGCGGCGTCAGCACGTTTGTGTGGGGCGCGGTCACAGGCGGATTTTTTGGAGACTTCCTGACGCAGCTGGTCAAGCTGACCACAGGCGGGGATTTTGCCCTTCCCGCCCTGTTTTCCCCGGTGGACGACGCTTTAGCGGTGCTGATCGGTTCTCTGGTGCTTGGATTGGCCCAGATCTTTACCGGAATGGCCGTGAGCGTCTACCGGAAGGTCAAGCGGGGAGACATTATGGACGCCTTGTGCAACGAAGGCGCGTGGTACATGGTCTTCCTTCTCGCTGGTGTGGCGGCGGTGACCGGGCTGGTCAAGCCCATCGTGATCGCCATCATCGTGCTGCTGGTTCTGACCCAGAGCTACGGCAAGAAGGGCATTATGGGCAAGCTGTTGGGGATCGGCGGCTCGCTGTACAACAACATCACCGGTTACTTCAGCGATATCCTGTCCTACTCCCGCCTGATGGCTCTGATGCTGGCGGGGGCTGTCGTGGCGCAGGTGTTCAACACCTTGGGCGCGATCACGAACTTCGTCCCCACCTTCATCCTGATCTCCATCATCGGCAACGCCCTGAACTTCGCCCTGAACCTGCTGGGGTGCTACGTCCACGATATGCGCCTCCAGTGCCTGGAGTATTTCAAGTATTACTACGAGGACGGCGGGAAACCGTTCCAACCCCTGGAATTGAACACGACTTATTACGAAGTCGTCAAATAAGAGGAGGAAAAAACTATGGATATGCAAGCGATTGAACTTCAGCGGTCTCTGCTTCAAAGCGGAACGATCTTCGGCGCGTTCGGCGGACTGGCCCTGGCACTGCTGGGCGCGAGCCTGGCCGTCGGCCTGAGCTGCGTCGGCTCCGCCAAAGGCACCGGCATCGCCGGCGAGGCTGGTACCGGCCTGCTGTGCGAGGACCCCAGCAAATCCGGTAAGGTCATGGTCCTTCAGCTGCTCCCCGGCACGCAGGGCCTGTACGGCATGGCCGTGTTCTTCGTCGCACTGATCCGTATGGGTTTCATGGGCAACGCCGCCGCTGTGAGCAGCGCGATGACCGTGGAATTGGGAATGCAGTTCTTCGCCGCCTGTATGCCGATGGCCATCGGCGGTCTGCTGTCCGCAATCGCGCAAGGCCGTGTGGCCGCTGGCTCCATCAACATCCTGGCCAAAAAGCCTGACGACTGGTCCAAGGGCCTGATCCTCTGCGGTATCGTCGAGTTCTACGCCATCTTGTCCCTGCTGTGTTCCATGATTATGCTGTTCTCCCTGAGCGTTCCCGGCATCGGCTAAGCGAGGGGTTCAGTATGGAAGGGATCGAAAAAATCACCGCGAAAATCACCCAGGACGCGGACGCGGAGATCGCCCGCCTGGCGCAGGAGACCGAGGAGAAGGTCCGGGCCATCGGCGAAGCGGCGCAGGCGCAAGCGGATCGGGAGAGCGCAGGGATTCTGGAACGAGGACGTCAGGCCGCCGCGGAGCGTCTGGAACGTCTGAGTTCCGCCGCCAAAATGGAACAGCGGAAGTTGGAGCTGTCCGCCAAACAGGAGGTTCTGGGCGAGGCGTTCGACCTGGCCTTGAAAAAGCTGTGCGCCCTGCCCGAAGCGGAGTACGTCGCGCTGCTCACCCGCCTGGCCCTGGAGGCGACCTCTACGGGGAAGGAACAGCTGGTCTTTTCGCCCAAGGACCGCGCCCGCGTGGGCAAACAGGTCGTGGTGGCCGTCAACGAGGCTCTGGTGAGCCAGGTGGTCCCCGAAATGCCCAGCGCGTTGGGCGGCAAAGTGGGCGCGTTCTTAGGAAAAGTCGTCAACTCCACCGCCGCCGCCATCACCGGGACCGGTATGCTCACTCTGAGCGAGGAGACCCGCCCCATTCAAGGCGGCTTCATCATGGTGGACGGCGACGTGGAGATCAACTGCGCCTTTGAGACCCTGGTCCGCCTCCAGCGGGAGCAGATGGAGTTGAAGGTCGTACAGGCTCTGTTTAATACATGAGGAAGGGGGCAGCGGATTTGTCCCACCGAAAAGATACCGATTACCTCTCGATCTCAACCCGGATCCGGGCTATGGAGAACCGTCTGCTGACCAAGGAGCGGATGGACCGCATGATCGAAGCCCGGGATACCGGAGAGGCGATGAAAGTTCTGACGGAGTGCGGCTACCCCGACAGCGCGGGCGGCTTGGAACAGGTGCTGGCCCAGGCCAGAGCCGAGGTGTTCCGGGATATGGAGTCGTCGTCCCCCGACCCGCGCCTGACCGAGATCTTTCAGTTGAAATACGACTACCACAACGCCAAGGTCATCCTGAAAGCCCAAGCTATGGAGATCGCCCCGGAACGTCTGCTGCTGCCCGGAGGACGCTACGACCCCGCGCAGCTGCTGGAGGGCTGGCGGAGAGAGGAGCTTCGGGACTGTTCCGAGCCGTTCCGTCAGGCGATGGGACGCGCCCAGACCGCTCTGGCGGAGAGCCGCGACCCGCAGCAGGCGGATCTGATCCTGGACCGGGCCTGCTACGAGGAAATGGCGCAGTTGGCAAAGAGCTTGGGCAGCGCATACCTGCAAGGGTATGTCCGCCTCCAGGTGGACGTGGCTAACCTGCGCGCCGCCGTGCGCGTCCACCGCATGGGGAAGGAAGGCGACTTCCTGCGTCAGGTGCTGCTGCCCGGCGGCAACGTGTCTGAACAGGCCATCGCCGCCGCCCGAGGAGAAGCCTTGGGCGAGGTGTTCCGCAGCGGGGCGTTGGCCCAGGCCGCGGAATTGGGCGCGAAGCTGACGCAGACCGGAAGCGGCGCGCTGACCGCGTTCGAAAAAGCCTGCGACGACGCCGTCACCGCGTACTTGGCGTCCGCCCGGCGCATCCCCTTCGGCGAGGAGACCGTCATCGGCTACCTGTACGCCAAGGAACTGGAGCTGACCGCGATCCGTACCATTTTCGCAGGCCGGGCCGCCGGTCTGGACGGAGACACGATCCGGGCGCGGCTCCGGGAGACCTATATTTAAGGGGGCGGGAAGATGTATAAAATTGCCGTGATGGGCGATATGGACAGCGTGATGGGCTTCAAGGCTCTGGGGCTGGAGACCTGCCCCGTGGAGACCCCCGAGCAGGGCCATGAGGCCCTTCAGCGTATGGCGAAGGAAAACTACGCCATCGTCTATATGACCGAACAGCTGGCCGCCCGGCTTCAAGCCGACATCGCCCGCTACAAAGACAGCCTGACTCCCGCCATCATCCTGATCCCCGGGAAGGAAGGTTCCCTGGGGATCGGCATGGCCAATGTCAAGAACGCGGTCGAACGAGCCGTTGGAGCGGATATTTTATGATGCGTTCCGCATCGTTCAGAAGGAAGGTAATAGCCTATGGGAAAAATCGTTAAGGTCTCCGGCCCGCTGGTGGTGGCCACCGGCATGGAGGAGGCCAATATGGCCGACGTGGTCCGCGTGGGCGAACAGCGCCTGATCGGCGAGATCCTCACTATGACGGGCGGATCGGCCTCCATCCAGGTCTACGAGGAGACCTCCGGTCTCGGTCCCGGCGCGGAAGTCGTCACCACTGGCTCCCCGCTGTCTGTGGAGCTTGGCCCCGGCCTGGTCGAGAATATCTACGACGGCATCCAGCGCCCGCTGGAAGTCATCATGCAGAAGGTCCACGGCAATAACCTGCCCCGCGGCGTCGAAGTGCCCGCCCTGGACCGGGAGAAAAAATGGGACTTCACCGCTACCGTGAAGCCCGGTACGCAGGTGGTGGGCGGCGATATCATCGGCACTGTGCAGGAGACCGCCTCCATCCTCCACAAGATCATGATCCCCCCCAAGATGAAGGGCAAGATCGTCTCCATCCAGTCCGGCTCTTTCACCGTCACCGAGACGGTGGCCGTCCTGGAACAGGAGAACGGCCAAAAAGTGGAACTGCCTATGATGCAGAAGTGGCCCGTCCGCGTGGGACGGCCCTATAAGCACAAGTATCCCCCTGTCATCCCTCTGCAATCCGGTCAGCGTATCGTCGACACCTTCTTCCCCGTCGCAAAAGGCGGCACTGCCGCCATTCCCGGACCGTTCGGCTCCGGCAAGACCGTCATGCAGCACGCCTTGGCCAAGTGGTCCGACGTGGACCTGGTGGTCTACATCGGCTGCGGCGAGCGCGGGAACGAGATGACCGACGTTCTGCGGGAGTTCCCTGAACTGGTCGACCCCCGCACCGGCGAGTCTTTGATGAAACGGACCGTTCTGATCGCCAACACGTCCGATATGCCCGTGGCCGCCCGCGAGGCGTCCATCTACACCGGCATCACCATCGCTGAGTACTTCCGCGATATGGGCTACGCCGTGGCCGTCATCGCCGACTCCACCTCCCGCTGGGCCGAGGCGCTCCGCGAGATGTCCGGACGCCTGGAAGAAATGCCCGGCGAAGAGGGCTACCCCGCTTATCTGTCTTCCCGCCTGGCTCAGTTCTACGAACGGGCCGGTTCCGTGTCCTGCATCGGCTCCGAGGCGGACCGGCGCGGGTCTCTGACCGCCGTGGGCGCGGTCTCCCCGCCGGGCGGCGACCTGTCCGAACCCGTCTCTCAGGCCACCATGCGGATTGTGAAGGTCTTCTGGGCGTTGGACGCCTCCCTGGCCTACCGCCGCCACTTCCCGGCCATCAACTGGCTGACCTCCCACTCCCTCTACTTGGATTCCCTGAAACCCTGGTACGACGAGAACTTGGGCAAGGAGTTCCTGGAAAACCGCGAGTGGGCTATGGCTGTCCTTCAGGAGGAGGACAACCTGAACGAGATCGTCCAGCTGGTAGGTAAGGACTCCCTGTCCGCCAAAGACCAGATCACCCTTGAGGTCGCCAAGATGATCCGTGAAGACTTCCTCCAGCAAAACTCTTTCGTGGACATCGACTCCTACTCCGAGTACGACCGGCAGGCCCGCCTGCTGGCCATCATCCGGCAATACGACATCCAGTGCCGGGCGGCTTCTCAGCGGGGCGGTTCCATCACGGAACTGTTCACCATCCCCGTGCGGGAGGAGATCGGCCGCGCCAAGTCCGTCCCCGCCGACCAGTATAAGGACACCTACGCCAATCTTCTGGTCAAGATGGATGAGGAGATCACGGCCGTGGCCGAGAAGGGAGAGGAAGAACTGTGATTCGAGAATACAAGACGATCCATGAGATCTCCGGCCCCTTGATGGTGGTGGAGCGTGTCCAAGGCGTCACCTACGACGAGCTGGCCGAGGTGGAATTGACCGACGGCACGGTCCGGCGCTGCAAGGTGCTGGAAGTCAACGGCGATACCGCCGTGGTGCAGCTGTTCGAAGCCTCCGCCGGGATCAACCTGGCCGAGTCCAAGATTCGCTTCCTGGGCCACCCGCTCCAGCTGGCGGTCTCCTCCGATATGCTGGGCCGCGTGTTCAACGGCATGGGCCAACCCATCGACGGCGGCCCCGCCATCCTGGCCGACGAGTACCGCGACATCAACGGCTTGGCGATGAACCCCGCCGCCCGCAATTACCCCAACGAGTTCATCCAGACGGGGATTTCTACCATCGACGGGCTGAATACTCTGGTCCGTGGGCAGAAGTTGCCGATCTTCTCCGGTTCCGGTCTGCCTCACTCCGCCCTGGCCGCCCAGATTGCCCGGCAGGCTAAAGTTCTGGACGGCGAGTCCAACTTCGCCGTGGTCTTCGCGGCCATCGGCATCACCTTCGAGGAATCCGAGTTCTTCGTTCAGGAGTTCCGCCGTACCGGTGCAATCGACCGCACCGTGTTGTTCACCAACCTGGCCAACGACCCCGCCGTGGAACGTATCGCGACCCCCCGTATGGCGTTGACCGCCGCGGAGTACCTGGCCTTCGAGAAGGATATGCACGTTCTGGTCATCCTGACCGATATCACCAACTACGCCGAGGCATTGCGCGAGGTCTCCGCTGCGAAGAAGGAAGTCCCAGGCCGCCGCGGCTACCCCGGCTACCTGTACACCGACTTGGCTACGCTCTACGAGCGTGCCGGGCGTCAGGTTGGGAAGGCGGGGTCCATCACCATGATCCCCATCCTGACCATGCCCGAGGACGATAAGACCCACCCCATCCCGGACCTGACCGGCTACATCACGGAAGGTCAGATCATCCTGTCCCGGGAACTGTTCCGCCGGGGCATCAATCCGCCTGTAGACGTGCTGCCGTCCCTGTCCCGTTTGAAGGACAAGGGTACCGGCGCGGGGAAGACCCGCGAGGATCACGCCAGCACAATGAACCAGCTCTTCGCCGCCTACGCCACCGGTAAGGAGAACAAAGAGCTGATGTCCATTCTGGGTGAGGCCGCGCTCAGCCCCACCGATCTGCTGTACGCCCGTTTCGCCGATGAGTTCGAGCGGCGTTACGTCTCCCAGGGGACGGAGGAGAACCGCTCCATCTTCGAGACGCTGGACTTGGGCTGGGAACTGCTGTCCATTCTGCCCCGCAGCGAGCTGAAACGCATTAAACCGGAATTGATTGACCGCTATATGCCTGATAAGGACCAAGGGGGGGTATAAATGCCTTCCGCAACGATCAACCCCACCCGGCAGGAGCTGAACCGGTTGAAGAACCGCCTGCGCACTTCGATCCGCGGGCATAAGCTGCTCAAGGACAAGCGGGACGAGCTGATGAAGCAGTTCATGGACGTGGTTCGCGAGAACCGGGAACTGCGCCGTCGGGTAGAGGAGGGGTTAATGCGCGCGCACGGGTCGTTTACCGTAGCCGCGGCGCTGATGTCCCCGGAGATGTTGGAACAGTCCTTGCTCTACCCCAAGCAGAGCGTGGAGTTAGAGATGACGTTCCAGAACATCATGTCGGTGGACGTTCCCCGGTATCACTTCCACACCAACAGCCAGGACCCCGGCGAGATCTACCCCTACGGGTTCGCCCAGACCAGCGGCGAGCTGGATGACGCGGTGGACGCGATGTCCCAGGTGTTCCAGGATATGCTGCGGCTGGCCGAGGTGGAGAAAACGTCCCAGCTGCTGGCGGAGGAGATTGAAAAGACCCGCCGTCGGGTCAACGCGCTGGAGTACGTGAAGATTCCGCAGATGCAGGAGAGTATCAAGTATATCACGATGAAGCTGGATGAGAATGAACGCGCCAACACCATCCGGCTGATGAAGGTGAAGGATATGATCTTGCAGGAGGCTCTGGAGGCCAAGCGGGAAGAGACCGCCCGTGCCATCGAGACGTTTGGCGAAAATGGTCCGGAGCTGGCATAAATTCCAACTTTTCCATCAAAAAAACCCGTCGGATTACACCGGCGGGTTTTTTATGCGGTCTAAGGCCGCCAATCTTCCATAGCGGTTTCCAATTTTTCCAAGGCACGTTTTTCGATACGGGACACATAGGAACGGCTGATGCCGCAATGGGAAGCGATTTCGCGTTGGGTCAAGGGGGAGCGGTTATCCAAGCCGTAGCGAAGGATTACGACGGTCCGTTCTCTGGGGGTGAGGCAGGTATCGACGCAGCGGCGCACTTTTTTGCAGGCGTCCCGAGTATCCAGTTCTTCCAGCATATTGTCATCCACAGCGATGACGTCCATCAGGGACAGGGAACCTTCGTCGCCAGCGGCTTCCAGGGTATCGGCGAGGGAGACTTCGCCCTGGAGTTTTTTTTGAGCGCGGAAGTACATCAGGACTTCGTTTGCTATCCTCTCCTAACGGCTCCACATCGCCCCTTTCGGCCGTTCCTTCAAAATTTTCTTCTTCTCCTTTATTTGGGGTTATCGTCTTGATTCCGACAGGCGTTTCTGGTAGGTCGTACTGATAATCAGACCCAAACAGAACGACATGGGCATTTTCCCCATCCCAAACGATTTGTTTTACGATGGTACGAATAGCGGCACGTTTCTGTTCGACTGACATATTATCCACGGTATTTTTAAAGGTAGCCAACATCTGTGCCAAGAGGTCAAATTCGATATCAGACAAAGCATGGCCAGAGGCCAACTCTTCTAATTGAGCTAAGCGTTGTTTTAATGTTTCGCTCTTATTATGCAACTCGTCGATTTGCGCCATAACGTAGCCTTCCGCAGAAGTCCCGGCGGCTCGACCCAAGGCAGAGACCAATCGTTTGATTTCGCCGTCATTTTCTGAAATTTTGTTTTTCAGCTGGGCGATTTCGTTATCGTATTCGTCTCGATTCCCCATCAAGACTTGTTTACTGCGTTCCAGTTGGCGGAGAAATTCGGACCCATCCTCACTCAACAGTCTCAATTGTTCGATAATATCGGCATCCAGGATATTACCGTTACAGTTTTTCATATTGCATAGATAGCCTTTGCTGTGTTCTTTTGTAGAACACAGGTAGGTATAGATCGGCTCTCCTTTTGTGTTGAGTCGCTGAGAGACTTTTGGGCGCATATAATCGCCGCAGTTCCCGCAGAACAGCAACCCGGAAAGCAGAGCGACATGGCTACGCGGTTTTCTGTAGCTTTTTGATTTATTGAGGTCTAAGATTGTCTGCACTTTTACCCAAGAGGCACCTTCGATCACGCCTTCATGTTTTCCGACGGACACGATCCATTCATCTGTTGGTTTGATTTTGTTTGCCTTACCGGGCTGTTGCAAAGTACGATTGTAAGCCATAATGCCATGAACGCCATCGAACTGAGCCTTATCGGAAAACAGGTCGACATTTTTTTCGAGCAGGTAACTGTAAGCGGAGTCGTCTGCGATCATATACACTGGATTTGACAAGATAGCCTTGATAGCGAAGCGGGTAAAGCGTTTTCCATTTTTGGTAGCGTACCCATTTTGGAGCAGGAAGGTTTCTGTTTTGGTCAAGGAGGAAGTTTCGAGGAATTTATTAAAGATAAGTTTGACGAGGGCGATTTCCTCTGGTACGGCAGTAAGTTTACAAGCTCTTTTTGTTTTCCCATCGATTGTGACCGTGGTTTCGCTTTCTGACTTGTATCCTGTAGGCGGAGTACCGCCAAGCCAGCGACCAGTTTTAGACAACTCGTGCATATTGTCGCGGATACGTTCTGCGATTGTCTCGCGTTCGAGCTGGGAAAAGACGGATGAGATATACATCATGGCGCGTCCCATAGGGGAGGAAGTATCGAACTGTTCTTTAATAGATATGAAGTCGATTTTCAGCGAGTTTAGTTTTTCGATAAGGTTTGCGAAATCTCCGATATTGCGGCTGATTCGGTCGAGGCGATAAACGACGATAGCCTGGAACTTTTTTTCATTTGCGTCCGCCATCATTTTCTTGAACTGCGGGCGTTCCAAGTTACCGCCAGAGAAGCCTTCGTCTTCGTAGACCAAGGTGTTATTGGCTGCTTCTTCACCGAAGTTGAGTCGTATATAATGCTTACACATTTCGATTTGGTTTTCGATACTCTCACCTTTTCCGGTGAACTTAGATTTTCTGGAATAGATTACGATCTGCCCATCGCCTTTCATATTGCGTACCTCCTATGGTATATACCATCTATTTTTATATCACAGAAGCGCAATTTTGTAAAGGAGGAATAAGCCGTAGCCACTATCAATTGGTGTGGTATTGAGATAACAAAAAAAACGCCCCCAAACAGGATTTTTCCTGTTTGGGGGCGTTTTTTGTTATTTCGTAGCGGCGTTAATCATCAAAGCGGTTTCTAATCTGGTAGCGTAGGCCATAGGGCGAGAACCGTCGGTGATACCTCTATCGACAACTTCAGCGTAGAGGTCTTTCGGTTTTCTAGCCCAATCTGGGACGGGTGCATTGGCGCGTTCGGCTTCGATTTTAGCGCACTCGTCGCGGATAATCTTACGGATGTCAGCTTCTGTCATATTGATTTCCTCCTCATAATTTGGGCGATAAGCCCCAACGATGTACTTTTTGTGCCGTTTCCGGCGCATGACGGCCCCGCCGTTGGCCTCGTTTCCGGTTCCGGTATTGCCGTCAATAGTGGTGATGTAATTGCCGTCGAAGGACTCACAGATACCGACGTGGGCGGCGTTGGTTTTGCCATTAAAGTTGAAGAAGATGACGTCGCCGGGTTTATAGTTATCCTTAACGGCCTGATTTTTGTGGTAATTCATGAGGGTAGGGCAGTAGGCAGTTTTCTTCCCGTCATAAAACAGCTTGGAAGCGTTGGCCTGGCTAAAACACCACCAGACAAAAGCGGCGCACCAGGCGTAGCCGCTGCCGGAGACTTGGCGGCCATAGTAAGCGGTGTTATATTTCACGCGGTTCGAGTTCGGGGGGGATTCTTTTGTACCGATCTCCGCACGGGCGATGGAGAGGATTTTTTCAGCCGTCATTTTGGGCCTCCCGATGTGCGTTGTCGTCGGCCTCACATTGAGCGACAGCAACGGCAAAGTCAGCCTTGCTGCCGGACTGGTACGAGGACACGAGCTTGTCATAGTGCCTGCCCAAAAACTCCCTGATCTCTCTGAGTTCCGCAGGATCACGGACAGGCTTGGACTGCTGGAGCATCGACACCCCGATGTTCAAATCGGGGGCTTTGGCCTTTTGGGTGGTTTCAAAGATATCGTAGAGATAGCCAGCGTTCATTTTTCTTCTCCTTTCAAGTTCCTGACGCTTTCCGCGTCGATTTTCCCTTCTGTGATAATGTAAGCGACCACAGAAGACAGGGACACCACCGCGCCTGTCGCGTTGGAGATTGTATTCTCATCAAGACCGAAGACGATAGCGAGACCGGCGACGATGCCAGCAACGGCGGCCAAAAATTTGCGAGAACTCAGTTTGCGTTTCCAATCAATCAATCGAATCATCCTTTCTCTTCTTTCCGCCGTTCAAAACAGTCTTCAGGCACATCAGCAACAGTTCCCCTCCGAAAAATGCCAGAATGACGCCCAGCAAGGCGGCGGCGTCATGGCCGGTATTGGAGAGGATACGGAGGCTCCAAAAGCAGGCGAAGGAGCCGCAAGCGATGCACCAAACGACGGCGCATTTAGCGAAGAGGTGAGGTACAGCGTGGATTTTTTTCAAGAAATTAGGCATAGGGATCACCACCTTTCTATTCATCCGCTAAGCGCTAAGGCCAAGTTTTGCGAGGACAAACCCGACGATTGCGGCGATGACGAAGCCGATGATCTGGCTTGTCATGTTGTCCCAACGCTTAGCGGGTTTTTCCTTCAGCTCGTCTACATCGCTATCGGTTGCGCGGTAACTTTCTTGCAAGGTATCGACGCGGTTAGAGAGGGCAGGGAGCTGTCGATTGACGAGTTTCGTTTCCTCTTTCAGTTCACGGACATCGGAAGCGATAGCGCTTAATTTTTCGAGGCTATTTTCGAAGCGAACGTCTTGTACTTCGTTATGGCTTTCGAGTCTACCGATACGTTCTCCGAACCGCTCATGAGTTCCAGCGTTCTGGCGTCGAAGTTCATTTAGGGCGACTTCGACCTGATTTGCTTTTTGTATACCCAGGCAATCTCTTTCTGGGTCAATCAAGCACTTATCTGGCATAGAGGGATCACGACCTTTCTTGGATAGCGTCCGCGAGGTCGGGGTTCAGCCGCAGGAACCAACTATAATCGCGGGCATAGTTTGGGTCGCAGCTGCCTCGTTTCATTTTTTCTTTCCATTCGACATATGATCGTGTAAAGTAGTGGTCAACTGCGATTTTGTTAGCTGGGAGGCTACTGTCTCCGCTGTATCTTTGCTGATGGTTTTCGTCAAGGATTCGAAGTGGAAAATCAGAAGGAATTGGCAAATGGGGACCCATAAGGGAGACGCGGGAAGCGCGAACGATTGCTTTACATTGGGGAAGGGCATGAGGATAGAGGTCTGTTGTTTGTGTAAAGCGTTCTCGGACTGGTCTTCCGTCATCTTCTAAGAGACCGTTAGCGTTATACATCACCCACTTAGCGAGAACTGCGTCTGCGTCTTTGTAATTACTGAGGAAGTCTGGGAGTTTTGATTCATCTATGACGCGCAAAAACTCGTCTGTATCGATAAAGGCGATCCATTCTGTTTCATGGCCGAAACGGTTGAGGCAATCGGCGTAGGCGTCCATTTGGGTATGGTGATGCGGCCCGGACCAATCGACGATGGAGCATTGTGGTTGAAAGGTCTCTGGGATACTGGTGCTTACGGGGATTTTTGAATCGTTGTCGTATATATAAAAGTGTTGCACGCCTTGTCCAGCGTGCCACTCCAGCCATTCTGGGAGGTATCTGCCTTCGTCTTTAATAAGGAGGCAGGCGCTTATTTTGAACAATTTATCCATCAAGCGACACCGAGGGCGACCGTCCAAGCGGTAGTTGTGCTATCGGAAGCATTTCTTGCAGAAGATCTCAAATAATTGATTCCGCTGTTAATGCTGCCGAATGTAATTTCGCCGTTGCTGTTGATACTGCCATAAATTTTGTATCCAATCGCGCATTCAACGCAAAACTCGTCTCCGGAAGTAGCGTTCACAAAGGCGTAGCCGTCTGGGGGACAGATTGTTAAGGTATATAGGGTTGTGGACAGGTTAGGGACAAGGAACTCTGTTTTGTACAGTTTTGTTTTTTGGTCGTAAAGTTCAAGGGTGATATCGGAGCTGCCGGACCCGTCAGAACCCATACCGGTCCAAAACATTGTAGCGTTCAGGGTTTGTGGAACTTGGGTGGAAGCGGACCCTTCGTAAGTACCGGTTACGCCGAAGATGGTGACACCTTTTTTGATGTTGGAAGCGATGAGGTTTGCGTCTCCTTGGATGGTCTGGATTCCAGTAAGGAACCGCCCGGAAGGGATTGTTTTTGCAGAAGTTCCTGGGGTAATAGTCTGGGCGGCCTGGACGGGCAATTGTTTTGTAGCGTTTTTGGAACCTTTTTGGACATAGCCGGCGGATTGTTCGCACATGACGGTAATCAAGCCGTCTTGGTTGACATAGATATCGGGTTCGGCCTGTTCTGCGCTTGTGACGGATTTATTTACAGTGATTCCGTAGTAACCGCGAAGAACGGTGACGGTATCGCCGCTTGCGGTCAAATTTGCGCTTGTTCTGATCGGTATTGTGCCAGTGACTTTGACGCCATTGACGTAGGCGGTTTTCCCGTTCAGGATATCGCCATTAACGGCGGTAGCGTCGGAAGTATCGAGTCCGGTAGAACCGGAGGAACCAGCACTGATTTTAGCGTCGATTGCGTCCAGGGCGGCGAGGATATCGCTGAATTTTCCGTTCGCGTCGCCAAGGGCCCGGTCTATTTTCTGCATATTGGAGTCATTGAGGCCGTTCATTTTCTCGCGCCAAACCTTAAATTTTGTATTTTCGTCGTCTTCCAGATACAAGCCATAGTTTTCTGTTTCCGCTGCCATACAGCAACACTCCTTTCGTGCGAATTTGGTACGTCAAGATACCGCCAATGTAGCCAGCCAATAGTCGTTGCTTCCGTTTACAGACTTCAAGAAGTTGGCATATCTGTTAAGGGAGAATTGGATTATGCCTCCACTGTCAACGGTTCCGGAAATTGTGTAGTTATAATCGTGTTCGATCTCGAATGCTTCTCCTGTCGATGCGGGACAAAAGGCGTACCCAGACGGGGGAATAATACTGACAGCGTACACAGTGCCACTGACCGAAGAGACATTGAAGCTCATCTTGTATTTTCTTGTTCCCTCGTCGTAAAGTTCAAGCGGAACTATTACGGTTCTATTCCCTGCCGATCCCGTTCCGGATATCTCAATCGACGCATTTAAAGTAAGCGGCGGTCTTTGGCCGTCGTAAGTCCCGGATACGCCGAAGATTGTGACGCCGCGTTTGATATTTCTTGCGAGAAGGTTGGCATCGCCTTTGATGGTCTGGGTTCCTGAGAGGTATCGTCCGGAGGAGATAGTTTTATTGTAGGTTCCTGGTGTAATGGTCTGGGCAGATTGAGACACGATAGTTCCAGTTACTTTGGAACCTTTGACATAGGCGGTTTTACCTTTCAGGATATCGCCTGCAGCGGCGGTAGCGTCGGAGGTATTCGTACCGGATTGGATCGCACGGATTTTGGCGGGATAATCGGCGAATTTGGTAGAGTCTGGAACGCTCTGACCCTTGGCGATGATTGCCTCTTTGATAGCGGTCTTGGTATCGATAAGTTTGCTGAGTTTATCGGCGATGGTTCCCATATCAGATGACCTCCCCATTGATTGAATCCAGCAGTGCGGCGACATCACCGATTTGTTTAATTGCTTCGTCCGCGTGATCGTAAGCGGTTTTTACAGCGGAAGCCGTAGCCGCCATAGTGTCGCTGCTGGTGGTGGTATCGTTGCACAGTATGGTCAAGCCGTACCAATACTTGGAAGCTGTCATTCCATTCAGCATGATCCAGTATGTGCCGTCGTAAACGAACTCTACGACCGCGCCTTGAATCCACGCGTTGCTTCCCGGAGTTGTGGAACCGGAGACAAGACCTTCCGGATCATTGTTTGCGGTTGTTTTGATGTATTTCGCGCCGGTCCCGTTGACATTAAGGGTTGGATTTGTGGCGTGATTGTTTTCTGTAAACTTCACCGCTACGACTGCCCCTGTTTTCAGGGAAAATCCGCTGCAAGAAGCGACTTTGGCGGCTGTAGAGCTGCTAGTGGAGCAAGTGGCGTAAAACAGGCCGGGGTCGCCCTTATCGCCTTTCGCGCCGGTCGCCCCGGTTGCGCCTCTGGCACCGGTCGCTCCGGTATCGCCTTTCAATCCTTGCGGCCCCTGCGCCCCGGTTGCGCCGGTATCACCCTTCGGCCCCTTCAGGTTCTTAAAAGCAAAGCTAAATACCTTGGCTGTATTTGGGCCGGAGGCGGTAACGGTAACGCTGGGCGTGCCGGTATTGGCGTCCACGGTGGCGGTGGGAGTACCGAACCCGGCGGCAGCTCCGGTTGCTCCTGTAGCACCTCTAGCGCCGGTGTCGCCCTTAATCCCTTGCGGGCCGATATCGCCAGTATCGCCCTTGTCACCTTTCAGACCTTGGGGACCAGTTGCGCCCCTTGCTCCGGTTGCACCGGTATCGCCCTTCGGTCCTTTGAGATTTTTGAAAGCGAAGTTGAATACTTTTGCGGTATTTGGCCCGGAAGAAGTGACGGTGACGCTAGGCGTACCGGTATTGGAATCGACGGTAGCGGTAGGGGTGCCGAATCCAGCGGCAGCACCGGTTGCACCTGTAGCACCGGTATCGCCTTTTGCGCCGGTCGAACCGGTATAACCTCTTGGACCCTGTGCGCCGGTATCGCCCTTATCTCCCTTAGCACCAGTTGCACCTTTAAGATTTTTAAAGATAAAGTTGAAGACCTTAGCTGTGTTTGGGCCGGAGGTAGTCACAGTGACGCTGGGTGTTCCAACGTTATCGTCAACGGTTACAGTAGGCGTTCCGAATCCGGCGGCAGTGCCAGTGTCACCTTTCTGGCCTTGGGGACCGGTTGCGCCAGTGTCGCCCTTATCGCCTTTCGCGCCTTGCGGTCCGACGAGGCTGTCGGTACTCTGTGCCACTGGGTTTCCGTTAGCATCGAAACCAACGACCTGTCCGGACTCGCCGGTAATTTTTTCATTGATACGGGTTCTTTTTTTGACTCCTCCATCTTCGGAGTCGATATAAAAGCCTCCGTCGTCACTGGTATAGAAGCACCATCCGTCATGGAAAGGCGTTTTGTCCATAGAGATACGGGAACTATCTCCCTTTAAAATTTTAAATAAACTCATATAACCCTCCTCATCTTGAGTCCGAGTTTGAAAGTGTAAAAAAGCTGGGGCGGATGAACCGCCCCGCATTGCTTATTTTAAAACGAGCCCCATGTCAAGGCTTCGTTGGTATAATTTTTCGCGTTTTGCTCAGAGGCATCCCAAGCTGTTACCTTCGCGCTGGTAATGTTATCCAGTACGGTATGATTACTATGTGAATGTGAAGTTGTTTCCAAAGCTGTGATACGAGCAATCGCGGCAGTTAAATCTGCTGCTTTTGCGTAGTCGCCGTCAGACAGTGCGCTGATAACACTGTCGGCGTATTCTTTGATGTATTCCACGACCGTTGCGGATTCCGCGCTGTCTGGCAAAGTTCCGATCAAAGCGGAGAGGGCAGCAATCGACCGGTTCATAGCGGCAGCATCATCTGGGTGAGATTGAATCCAAGACGCGATTTCAGACAAGGTGTCCAGGGAATCCTTTGCGTTTTCTGGGATCAACTGTTTTGTCAATTCCTCGCTAGCGATAGTACGGACGCTCTTGCCCGTATCTTCACCGGTCAAAGTAGAGACTTTCTCTTCTGCGGCAGACACACGGGAATCGAGTTCGGTTGTTTTACCGGTCACATAAGCAGTCACATACGCTGCGACCGATGGGTAAGACGTCTCTTCTACGTTCAGGCTTCCGATTTTCTCATTGATTTTTGTGTCCACATCGTCTGCTGTAGGGAAGGTTTTAGTTTTTGTGAAGGTCAATTTTCTGGTTGCCGCGTCGTAGGACACGCCGTCCAGAGCGTTGCCGGAACCGGTTGTTTCGACGCTGGTAGCGCCGGTATCGAGGTTGATCTGCACATATCTGGAACCGTCCCATTTTGCGAGACAGTTAAAGTCAGCGACATAGTACAGCGCGGTAGTACTAGGATTGGTGTTTTCCCGTAAAGCGGCTAAGGTATCGAACTCCTGAAAATCGCCGATACGGACTCTGGTTGTGTCGTCCACATCCAGGTACAAGGCGCGCTCATCGATTGTGATGTAGAATGTGCCTTCGTTTTTCGTTACTGGGAGATTTGTCTGCAAGCCTTTCTTAAAGGCGACTTTTGCCATAACTTAACCCTCCTTATTGGGAACCCCCGCAGAAGGAGCAACCTCTGCGGGGGTTTTGCTTATATAAAATTAGGCAGATACTTCTCCGTCCAAGTCGCCCCAAGTAACACTGGCGATTACCTTATCGAGGGCTTCCTTATCTTCGGCACTCATAGCACCAGCGGTTGTTGCGGTAGCAACTGCGAGGCTCAACCCATCGGGGCTAACAGTCAAGCCGTTCGCGTTGGACTCATGCAGTTTCAGGGAGACGGTATTTTCGGATACACTGACACCGTTCCCGGCTTTCACGGTGTCGACCAATCCCTTGAGCGGGATATAGATGTGACTTTCCTCTGCATTCGCGACGGTCAAGTCGACGTAGGGGTCGCCGATCTCCGCGCCAGCGTAAGGAGTCCCGGCAGTTTCGACGATCTCGTAGGAGCCGCCGGAGAGGACGGCATCTTTGGGGATATTGATTGCGTCGCCCACATAAGCGGAGGACTCGCCTTCGGTCCGTTTCAGTTTATAGGTAGCGGCGAAACCTTCCTCTGGGGTTTCTTGTTTTTCGATGACAAATTCCGCAGAACCAGAAGCAGAACTGGGGGATACGAACAGGCCATCGTCTTTCAGAACGAGGGCATTGTTTTCCTGCTTAGAGATCTGCACGCCGATCGTGGTCCCATTCTCGCCGGTGTCAAGGATCACGCTTGCGTCGACTGCGGAGAGGCCGATTGCGCCTCCGGCAGACAAGGCGTCAAGTTTCTGTTTATCGGCAGCAGACATCAAGCCGGAAGCCAAGGCAGTTGCCTCTTTGCCCTTACCGTGCAAGATTTCGCCTTTGAAGATTTCCTGGGTATCGGTCAGCCAGTATATGGTATTGCTGTCTTTCACGGAGATTGCGTCATACTGGGCGCGGGTACCCTGTTTAAAGATCACGTTTGCCATAACTTGATTCCTCCTTATGGTTTTATATAAATGCTCATAGAGCATTTATTACATTTCTTCCCAAACATATCCAGTTTGGATTCCGGCTGAGTCTATATTACCGTCGTCGATTTCAGCCCATTCGTCGTTTGGATTGAGGTCGACTGGCTCAGGGATTCCGTCAGGCTCTGGTTCGACAGTAAAAGTAAGGACTTTGTGTTCGTCGACGTGAGGGACATAGACAGAGCCGTCCTCGCCAACGACCTTGCCGAGGTTTTGGGTTTCCTCGTCGTCGAAAGTAACGATAAGATTTCCGTCCTCATTGATCTCCATATTCAAGATTCCGCGAGCAGTATCGGCACGGACGAAGATCGGGTCTCCCAGCGGAACCTGAGTAGTTTCCACGATATTCCCATCCTCGTCCAGGACAGGGATCGTAGAGACGAGTTGGATTGTGCTGTCCGTTTCGTTGAAGAGGATATTGTCTGCTTTTGCGGCCACGGACTCGTTCGTTTTGTCGAGCCGTTCGCTCAGCAACTTCTCAGCCTTTTCGACCTTATCTTCCATATACCTTTGCATTTCGTAGATCAATCTTAAATTCCGGTCTGTAATATACTCGTCCATATTTTTAGAATCGAGGACTCTCAAGATACACTCGCTGCTTTTTGCAATAACGGGGTGCATAGGTGGGCCGGAGAAAATCTGAATAAAGGTACAGATTTCGCCTGCGTATCTGGACAATGTGCTTGTAATGGGGAGGTGGTACTGGTAATAAGTTTTGTACGGGATTTCGTCCCGAACGAGCAGAGCGATATCAGCGGTTCCATCTGCGCGGATGTAGCTTAGGTATACGGTAGCCGTAGCTATATCGATATCGCCGATTTTCGTTGGGATAAAGTAAGTAATTTTCTGATTCAGGTGATCTCCGCGATAGATTGGTTCATTGGATGTAATGGAGAGGTTCATATTGGTATCTAGTTTGATAGATAGCATTCGCTTCACCTCCTGTAGGTGGTTCAGTCGAGGGTAATGTTGTCCAATTCTTCGAGGGTAATGTTGTCGATATCAGCAAGGGCGGAATAGCCACTTCCGTTTATTGAGTCGACTTCAGCCAAGGTTCTGCGTCGATTGAGCGAAACGTTCACAGATACGGTTTGTTGGACGGCGGAAGAACCGTTGAAACTGATATCTTTGTATGATAAACTACTGACAAACTGAGTGGTATAGATTTTATTATCGCATTGTTCAAACTTCAATTCTGCGATTTCTGATATTCTAGCGTGAACGACTGGTCCGCTAGAAGCTCTTTCAAAGCCATGTTTTGTATCGGACAACGACTGAGAGATTCTAATTTGGTTTCCAGCGTTACCCAAAAACGAAGTTGGGACAACATTTAGGTTATGGATTTGGATACAGAGGGCGTTTGGGCTGACGCGTTCGATGTATTTTTTCACAGAGAAGACTGGGTGCAATGTGATACAGGTTATGTGATGCAACCGTTCAAACGCACGTTTTCTTGTACTGGAAACGTTAGGCTGTATTCCGATACGGCTACTGACGCTGAGTTTTTTCCGAGCGCATTCATGTGCGGAGACATCCAGAAGCAACCCATTCTGGGCAGAAAAGCCAGCGTAGTATGGGAGCATAGATACGATGATTTCTCCTTCTGGCGGTTCCCTCAGAAAAATATCGTATTCTTTCAAATCGTTTCACCTCCGCCAAGCGGTTTTTGTATTTTAAGCGGCAGGGTTCAAGACGGAAAGTGTCAAAGCGCCGGCCTTGATTGTCATAATGGTGGAAGGCTCCACGCTTCTGCTTGTTGTAAGCTGCCCATACATCAGCAAGTTCCCGCCTGTTAAGGCATCGAACACGACGAAATGGGTAACAGTACCCCACGACGCCGTACTTTCGTTAAAATCGATTGCGTTACTATTTGTGACGGTGCCGTTAGAGGGGGTGCTGAGACCGGTAAGTTTCACGCGGGAATACCCGCCCCCACTTGGTTCAGTCACATTCGAGCCGCTCATATTTGGGGCTGTTTTGCTAAGGCCGATATAGTAGTTTGCTGGGATTGCCGGGGTAGTTTTGGAACGGAACACATTTCCGGCGACGAGGTTTAAGAAATAGGTTGTGTTCATATCAAAAATCCTCCATAAATAGCGAGTTCTGGTTTTTTGGTGGGGTTGAAGGGGTTACTGTCTGTCCAGAGACATACTGTTTATTGATGTTGTTTGTGATATACAGGATACCCTGGCTTGGCACTTCGACTTTCCCGGTATTTTCTTTGATAGAGATCTGGTAGATATACTTTCCCTCAAGGCTAACGGTTTCTGAAGATTCCAGAGTAACGCGGAGTTTATTGTAGATAAGATCGCCGTCTTTTGAGGAACCAGTTGCGTCGACGCGCATAGTTTTAGACAAGATGACGCTGCCTCTTCTATTTGTAAATCCAACCACAGAGAAGTTAGCGGAACATCTGGTAAGGTCGAACGGTTTTGTTTTTGTGTGCCAATACACGTGGAAGCTCAAATTCTGTTGAGAGCCGCCGACGAACTCGATTGTAGGGAGCGTGTACGGACTTGAGTAGCACGACACACATATCGCCTGCCTTTCACTGGGTTTCGTTCAATGGGCTGACTTCAGCATTTTTCAACATTTCGATCACCTCTTCAATCACGGCGATACTCCCGCTGAGATTGACGAGGTTTTGTTTCCCGCTTACTGGGATTGTATTCATAGCGTTGATTGCGGCGATCAACCTTTGAATGATGTCGTTTTTCATTTTTTCTCCCCCGAGCTTCATTTGTTTTGCTTTCACAGACTGTTGATCCAGCTATTCAGTCCGCTGGCTAAAGTGATGAAATATTTTCCTTTGATAACGTCGCCTTTTTTTACGACCGGCAATTTCGTGTCGTGTCCGAAATTGATATTGTTGCGAAGAGAGTTAAAGCGGTCAGCGGTTATTACCTTATTATCCTTGGTCATTTTGGTATCTTCAAAAGACAAATAGAAGCTATCCCAGCTACGCCCGGCGGCTTGAATCGTCTCGTTTGTTTTGGACACAAGGTCGTTCCAAACCTTGTAGGAGAAGTCCGTTGTAGGGCCATTGGAAGTAATGGCGTCGTAGGCGTCTTCTGTTTCCCAATCTTCAGCGGAACCGTTTGATTTTTCCCACGACCAAGCCGTGACGGAAGGTTTTTTCTGTTCTGTAGTAAATGTGCCTTCCTTTGTCCAAGCTGTGAGCCATTGTATATTGTCTCCGGACTGGAAACCAAATTCGATCTTCCATGTACAGAGCGTTCCTGGGCTAAGATATTTTATTTCGTAGAGGAAGGTAGAATCCGCGCCGTCTTTGGAGTTTTCGCCTGGGATAGGATCTTTTTTTCGATTATTGACCGTAACGCGGATATAGCGCGTTCCTTTGAAACCGCTCTGCCCATTTAGGAAGGAGCATTCCAAGGACGCGGAAGTTTCGTACACGTCCCAAACTGCCTCCATACTTGCGCTAGAACCGGGTATGGTCCATTCTGTTGTAAAAAATGCCATAAATACACCTCTATCCGAATGTTGCGGTAAGTCCCTTTATAGTAGAGACACCTGAAAAATCAACTTCGCTTCCGGAGAATTTTATTGATTCCGTACCTCCAAGGTTCAATATTGGCGCACTGAGACCTAGCCGGGCAAAGGATGATCTCATTGTTGCCGTGCCATTTCCTGCGTCCAAGATCTCAAGGACTGCGGTTCCCTTCCCGTTATAGATGGTGATCCCGCCGTCATCCAGGCCGACGATCTGCCCGCCTTCGTCATCAACGCCTCCGGCATAGATTTCAGCTCCATATATTTTTGCGCCATAGATATTCGGTGATCCTGTTGAATCAGCCGTAATAAAACTTTTCTGAGTACTCGCAGCCTTTTTTAGGGCAGACCGGATATTGTTGAATGTCACATTCGCGTCGCTTCCGTCTTGCCCATCTTCACCGTCAACGCCTATAAATTGGTATGGGGTTCCCCAAGTTGTCCCACCGTCTAGGGAGTCGCGTCGATATCTATCATTTGTTTCCATCGTGTCATGCCAAGGACCGGACAAGCTGGTACTGAACTGGTATTTAACCGGCGCGTTCCCGCCCCATTCGATTGTCCCGGCAGAAAGGATTATATTCCCGGACATAGCTACATTCCCGTGGGGGTCGACTATAAACTGGTTGTTTACGTTAAGACTTGTCACTTCCAGGTAATCGTTTTTGAATTTCCCTACGTCATTCATCATAGGGTTTCCAGACTTGTCCAAATATTTTGACGCCTGTACAGTTCCTTGGAACGTCCCATTCTTAACAAGGATATCCCCATTCTTTTTCACCCAGAACGGTGCTTTATCCGGACTGACGTTTCCGGCCCAAATTGCATAGGCAGAATTAGAATTTGTCCCTGAGCCATTGATTGCTACATAGCTATTCCCGCTTCCTGTGTGTAGATAATTTTCCGCGATAGCAAAGCCGCCGATTTCTCCTGACGTAGCGTTTACGCATCCACGGAAGTAAGCGGCTCCGTCTCTCATATCGAGGTAGAAGTTCGCGTTTGACGGCATATTGTCATCATCGAGCAGAATGTCCCCGTTGCTTTTGATAAACGACGGAGTAACTGTGGTTCCATTTGTAGTAAACAATCCGCTGTTTCCGGCGGCGATTCCATAGTTTGGGTCTAAGATAATTTTCCCACTCTCGCCTTGTAGGACGAACGTAGCGTTACAGAGCCAAGCACCAGACGCATCCACGCGGAATTGCATAACACCTTTGTCGTTCGTGTTTTCGACGACGAGGTTATTCCCAACGATCAACTTGCCACCGATAACCTCTGCATTCACGCCGAAATAGTCGCCGGTATCTTTGGAAGCGAAGCGTCCGATTGCGAGTTTACAAGTTTCCCAATTATCGTCTGACATAGCAATCATGCTGTCTACGATACGGATCTGGTATTTAGAATCGCCGCCGACATGGATACCGGAACCATTGATAACGACGCTTTTATTTGCCGCGGCCAAAATGGTATTTTTTGCGGCATCGAGGGAATCGGACATAAACTTAGAGACGACAGACGCTTGGTTGACGGTTTGGTTATAGATATACTTACTCGCATCGAAATTCCTGCTTGCAGAGTATCCGGCTTCGATCATATCTTTTAAGGTATTCACATTGTCGTGCCGTTTGAATCTGTTTGAGAACACGAGGGAGAACTTATTTTGTTCTTCAAAATCCAGTTCAAACTCAATAAGGTAGGGAGTAATGGTACGGGTTCTGTTAAGGTTCAGGTAGACACCCTTACCCAATTCGAGCTGGTCTCTGAACGGAGCAAACTCTTGAGCGAACAGGAAATTTGCAGAGCTGACTGAAAACTCGTAAGTTGGGGAAGAGATCTCGCCAAGCACATTGACGGCCCAATCGTATAATTCCATTTCGACGGAATACCGTTGATAATCGCTAATATTTGCTGTTAGGTAGAGTGAGCCAGACGCGTAAAAACTAAGAGAAGAACCTTCATCTGTTGTAATGCGGACAGATTCTCCGCTGTCCGTTTTGTATTCGGAGGTAGTTTTCCTGATATTGGAAGAGAAGCTGGACAAGGAACCGGACATGGTAATCATACCGCTTGCGGCGGACTTATCGTTTACGCGGATTGTACCAGCATAAAAGCTCAAGACATAATTACGCCCATTCACTTCAAGTGTGCCCCGAATAATATCCCCAGACACGGCATTGCTCCCGGACAGAGAGAACGTACCACCAGACATTGTGTACATTTGCTTTTCAAACTGGGGAGACAGATTGATTTTGGAGATGGAAGAGCCAGACACGGAGAGCTGACAATTGGACAGCGGATAGGATTTTCCAGAAACGGAAGTATTCACATCGGTAGCAACGAAGGTATCTTCTGTAACGTCCTGTTCGATGAAGAAGTTGGAGAGTTCTGAATATTCGGAATCTGTGAAGTAATTCGAGAGGGACAATTCTTTTGTAATCGCTTTGAGCTGTCCGGCGCAAGAAGAGGGGACAGACGGATCAAGTTCCCGTTTAATGGAGTTGATTGTGCTTTCTTTGGCGGAAATTTCGTTCTTTTTAGCTTTGATCTTCTCGTTTACTTCATCGAGCAAAGACTGCTGATGTGCCTTGCCTGCCTCGGTTGTTTCCATAGAGTGAGCTTGAACAATTATGCTCTGTTGGGATATTAAGGAATCAAGTTCCCCTTTCAGATCCGTTAGTGCAGCTTGTTCTGCGGTCAATCGAGCGGTTGAAGACGCTCTCATGCAGGCCAATCCACGGTAGTGTTGCTGACGATTGATAACGCTACGCTGCCACGAGTTCCATTTTGAGGCAAGCGGTTCTTTGATATCTCCGTTTGCGATGAAGTAGGACAAATCGTAGAGCCAGTTTGTTCCAATTGGGTTCACGTTACGGATATCCAGGCTATCTGCTCCATAGGGACGTATAGCAGTTACGAGTTCGTCGCTTTTTTCCTCAACGCCGAGGGACTCTATCAAGTTATCGAAATCCAGATAGATTGGCAACACGAGCCGTTCTTCGTCTGCGTCATACGCGTTGATTGTTTTCTGGTATGTATCGAAGACGAACACGCACCTATATTTGTCAGGGGAGTGGTCATATAAGAAGGGGAGCAAGTAATCGTCGTACTGGTCAAACGTCCGATATTTGCCAATCAAAGACGGAGAGACATACCCAACCGTCCAGCCGCGAGCTGCCTCAATGATTCTACCCAGAACGGTATCCGTAGGGGCGGCCGGGTTCCAGAAATTGAACGTACCCTCTTCCAAGAACAGTTTTTTACTTTCCAGAGTTTTCTCATAGGAGTAACCTTTGACGTGTTTAACTTCCATGATCCCATCGGATTCAGTTTCTGGGTTCATAGTTTCGTATATACCGTAGGATTTCGTATAAATTTGCTTATACCCGGTCACATCGTCATAGATTGGGTTTTTCACGCCGTCGAGGACAGAGGGGATATCGAAGGAGATCTCGCTTGGCTCTGCGAATTTGATGTTCAGCCTAAGGTTGTAAACGCCTGGTATCGTTCCGATCATATGGTCGCCCAGAGTTTTCAGCACGAGCTGAGGCGTTTCGGGCAAGCCGTCTCTATCAAACTCCAGTTTGGAATAGTCCAGATACATTTTCAGCCTCCTTAACCTGCCACGTTGTACAGCAACCGACCTGATATAGTCAGAGTACCTTTTCCGGTTACGGTCAAATGGTTATCGCCATGAACGAGTCTAAAAAAGTTCAGGTTAAAGCCGCTGTACAGATTGATTTTGTTTGCAGTATCTGTAAGAATGCCGTTGTTGTTATCGACCAGTACGTTGACAGAGGGGGGCAGTCCGGTCAATTTAAACTCCCGGTCATTGTCATTATGGTTCATGATACTCAAAGTGTTCCCAGAGACTGGTTGATATGCAAGCATTGGTTTGATGTACTCATGTACAGAGCTGTCGTTTCGGAATAAGATAGGTGTTGCGCCATTGATATTGTACTGGTATTCGAAGGGGAGTCCGTAAGCATAGGGACAATCGCACGTAACAGCTGCTTCAAACGCGTATGGAAGCCATCCGTGATGGAGGGGAGTTAGCTGAGTGATGAGACATCTAAATTCGACGCGTTCCAGGTCAGGCTGGCAGATAGAGAGCCACTGGTAGTTCTGATGACCGGTGAGCCACATAGAGACGTTCTCCATTTCGTATCTGTCCAGTGGATTCAGGGAGCCAAAGACGAGCTTAAACTGGAGCGGGGTTTTATGATAATTCACGCCGAAGTGGATTGGCTTGATTCGATTGTTTGTTCTTGTTTCGATAATAGATGCCTTATTCCCGAATGGCACACTATCCTGACCTGTTCCGCCGAAGTCATACAGCATCAAGCCGTACTGATGGGATGATTCTCCTGCGAAGATAAATTCATAACCGTCGAACAGATTTTTTCACTCCCTTCTCATCTGGAATATGGGGAAGGGGAAAGGTCATTCAGTCCTTTCCCCTAGCCTCTATCGTTTTATATTGAGTTTATCGAACAATTCATTTGCCTGTTGTCTTGTAATTGCGCGATGTTTTTCCACGGTTTCATTGTTTGCACCATAGATTATCGTGTTGCCAAATTCTATAGTCACGCTCTCGTTGTTTGTTATATTGTGTGGGACATCGGGTTTCATATTAGCGATTCCGCCAGTGCCAACGAGGGCATTTTTCATATTGGAAGAACGAATGAGGTCGCTGAACTTATCCGAGAGTGTGGTTGCGAACTCGATCAAACGGTACAGCCCGCGTTCTTTCTGCTCATCCAGGACAGCCTCGCCTTTTTCCAAAACCGCCATAATTTCGTTTTGCTTCAAGGTTGGGTTATTTCCTGCGATTCCGCCGTTATGGTAGATATACTTTTTATATTTTTCAAACAGCAAAGCCCCATCAGCTTCATCGTGCCACACGCCGTTTTCGTCCCGCTTCGCTTGGATTCCGCATTCTTCTTTCAGTCTGATTCCAAGTCTGAGGCTACTGTCTGCTAGTTTTTGTTTTTCTTCCGAGCTTGCAGAACCCCAAGCCTGCCCATTTTCATACATCCGCGTTATGATTCGGCTAATGGTTTCTTCTCTTGTTGGCTGTGTTTGATTAGACATATTACCGATAGCCGTATTGTTTTTATTTCCGGAGTTTGTTTCTGCTGACTTGATATCAGCATCTATGTGGGTCAGTGCGGAGACGTAATCTCCGTAACGCTCCGCAGCGGCAAGGCAGTTATCCCATGCGTTCGTGATTTCGGAGTTGAGAACTGATCCATATTCGCTGTTCCAACTCAACAACTCCTGGTAAAGCGCATCCCAATTATCCTGGATATAATCGATAGCCATATCGTATAATTTTTGGTAACTGCTGATAGTATCCTCGAGTGCTTTGATTTCGGCGTCTTTTTCTTTTTCATACGCGTCCTGCATATCGTCGAGAGCATCTTTTTGGGCATCGACTGCGTGGTTATTCTGATCGTCCGCCAACTCTTTCTGAAGTTCGGCTAATTCTTCTTCCAGCTTCATTTTCTGTGTTTGCGCGTCGCGGCTATCGTCGAGAGAGAGGGCGTTGATACGTTCCTGAAGTTTTGCGATTGCCTTGACTTTTTCGGCCACTTTGTCTTCGTAGTCTGCCTCGTTTTTTGCGACGTCGAGAGCCTCTTTGCGCAAATCGATGATATCGCCATAGGCGTCTTTCATATCCTCGAGAGCTTCGACTTGCTGCTGGATTTTGTGTTTCAGCATATCCATGACGTATTTCAGGATATCATCGAGGCCGGATTTCATGTTGTTGAGTTCTTCTTTTGTTTTCTCACCAAATTCACCTGCGACCCGGCCGACACTTTCGATTGCGGTATTGGAAAGGGACTCAATCGCTTGGATATTGTGTAGAGCCGCCTCATACTGCTTATCGTTCAGTTCCCCTAGAGAGTGCATCAATTCCAGTTCCGCATAGGCGAGACCAAATGTAGCGTTCGTTGATTCTTTCGTTGCGTATAGCAACTCATTTAGGTTTTCAACAGACCCTTTCTGCACTGCCAGTTTCAGACGTTCCACGTATGCCATCGCGTTTTCTGCGGCCATCTGTTTTATTCTTGCGGCAAGTACCTCATTGATACGTTCTCTGTTGATTTGCAGGACGCCATTTTCGTCCTTCAGCATCTGCATATATTGAGGGCCGAGTTTCAGTATTTCTTGATAGGTATCAATGGAGATAAAACCATTATTTTCCGCAAATTCATCTGCGGCTTTGTAAAGGGTGTCTGAGGCATTTTGGATTTCGTCCACAGAATTGTGGGAAGCGTCTGCGATACCGATCAGATAATCAACTACCTGTTGCTTGACATTTTTGATATTCTCAGCATAGTCCCACCAGAGGTCTCCAAGTTTGCTAAGTTCATCGCTGGTTTCAGAATATCCTATGGATCGGTAGTATTCGGCTTGTTCATGAACTGTTTTCTGCATTCCTTGGTATCCAGAGATGATAGCAGAAGAGAACGCCTTGACGTCAGCCAAATTTTTGGCAGCAATGGCGTTGCTCATACTATTTTCAGCCCGTGTAATGGCTGTTTCCCTGGCCTGGATTGCGTTTTCGTACATAGAGACGGTGGTTTCTATGATACTCCTGTTCAATTCCTGCCATGTAACGGAGCCTTCGCGGTTTGAGTCATTCAGTTCCGTGATCGTGCCGATGAGTTCTTCGGTATCTTTCCGGAGTGCGTTGGTCGCCTCCTGTATAGAGTCGTACTTACCCTTATCAGGAGCCTCAAGCTCATTCAGGCGTTCCAGGTTAGAGATCCAGAGGTCATTTGTTTCGGCGTTGTATTCGATGTCGAACCCAAGTTTTCTCAACGAACCGATGTCTCGGGAGATTGCGTTGGCGCGGGCGCGATTCAGGGCAAGAAGGGCGTCCTGTTCTTCGCGATAAGCGGCGGAGAGTTCTTTTTGGAGAGCGATTTTCTTTTCGTAGCCGCCTGCGTTTTCGATTTCGGATTCCAGGCGTTCGGCGTCCTCTTGAGTTTTACGCAGGCGTTCCAATTCGACCCGGAACTCGTCGATTGCGGCGGTATACGCTTCGACTTCTTTTGTGCTTTTGCCTTTTTTGGAGGAGCTTTCGGGGAGGGACACTTTGACCTGCGGCACGGTAACGCTTCCGAAGTCAGATAAGTCTGCTCTGGCTTTTTCGGCAAGCTCGTTCAGTTTTGCCTCATATCTTGACACGCCGCTGTTGCTATCGTTGTTCATCCAATAGCGGCTATTTTTAAGTTCCCCTGACTCATAGCGATCTTTGAGAGATTGGGCTTGTGCTAATGCGGCGATACTCTCAGCTACAATTCCAGCGGCTCTTGCTTGAGTAAGGAGTGCTTCTATTGTGTCCAGGCTTGCGTCTTTCAAGTTGGTTGCCGCTAGTTTTGCATTGTACTGCTCCTGTCTTAGACGTTTGAGTGATGAGATAGCTGTTTCAGACGCGCCGCTTTCCTTTAAGAATTGTTCTGCTGTATCCCATACTGCATCAGACAGGCTTTCGGCAGCCAATATTCCTTCCAACCTAACAGAGTTGAGTCTTGTCTGGACAAGCTCATGGGCATTTAGCACGCCCATTTCTTCCAGTTTCAGTTCGATGATGTTGGCGGTACTTTCGCTCACGCCGTCGAGGATACCGGACATACGGATATACTCAGACATAAGGTTGTTGCAGGCGTTTTGTGCGTCGTCCATAGAAGAAGAGGAGTCCCCCATGATATTGACGAACGACTCAAAGGAGTCCAGATTTCCAAACAGTTTCGACAATTCAAAAAGTTCGGAGCTGTCGGCGAAGCCGTTTTCTTTGAAGGAGCCGAGCGCGTCGGACAGTTTGCCAACATTTTTGTATATGGTGCTGAGGTTAGATAGGACGGATTGCAGTTCGGTGTAACTGGCTGTCACGGAGCGGATGGAGGCTTCGAGGACGGCGATTTCTTTTTCCTGGCTTCGGATTGCTTCCTCATTTTTGGCAAGTTGAGAGGTAGTTTCCGCGATTTGTCTGCTCCAGATCCCGCCGTCGTTTCCTGCGCTTCTCTGTTGTTCGTAATTTTCAAGATCAGCGCGAAGCTGTGCGTTTGTTTCTTTCAGATCGGCCAGGTTATTTTTTGCGTCGTTAAGTTTTCCCTGTATTTTTGCGTCCGCGTTTGCTTTCCAGGCTTCGGTGTTGAGTTTCAGGACTCCGTTTTCTTCATAGATATACTGGATGAAGTCACGTTCGGCCTCAGACAGGGCTTTGACGGTATCGGCGGACAGCCCGCGTCCCTCTGCCATTTCTTCCTGGGCGGTTTCGAGGAGCTTATAGGCGGACTGCAAATTTTCGATGGAGGCAAGGGCGGTTGAAGCGGTTTCGACGAACGAGCCGTTTTCTTTTGCGGGCGCGTCTTTGAGGAATCCTGCAAACGCCGGATTTATCCCTGCCAGGAAACTGTCTATAGAGCCGAACAGCCCGCCGAAAGAAAACTTTCCGCCAAGCTGTTCATACATATAGTCCCGAAGCGCGATAAACTCGTCGAAGGTATCGACAATGCCATACATATTTTCGTATGTGATGTAGGCGTAGTCGTACTCGGCCTGCACATATTCTTTGACAGCCGCTCCTATTTTGCCGGTAATATCTGTTATAGAATCGTACACTCCGTCCGCGTCCATCAAATCAGACTCAGCGAGGGCGTCTTTCAGTTCGAGCAGCTTATAGTAATAATCGACGACGGAATCCATATCCTGCAAGTCGGACGGTTCTATTTTTAGTCCAAACGGCCCCCCGCTCACTCTATCTAACCCGGTAATTTGGGCGAGTTCTCCCATTATTTTATTAATGGTCTCATAAGTTTCCGGATCTATTTTGGATTTATCGTCTATGACAACTGAAATTTGGCTGTCTTTGAGCCAATTCTGAGATTCCGACTCAAGTTTTTGTTTTGCGGCGTGGGAACGCTGCCTTGCGGCAATTTCCTGCGCTCTCAGTTCGGCTTTGATTTGCTCTTCGAGTTTTTCGGTGTATTCCTTTGTTCCTGCGGTCAGGCCGTCGAGGGCAGATTTCTTTTCGCCGAGTGCCTTTGTAATATTTTCGATAGTATTGTTGAACTCGGCTTCTTCTTCGGCGGTTCGGCTTTGCTGTTCCGCGTATTTTTTGTAAGCGGCGTAAGATTCTTTCAGGGTATCGATCCGGTCGATTTCCGCTTTTGTTTCCTGAATGGTTGCGTCCGCCATTTTGATTGTTTCCTCGCGTGCTTTTTTCATATGGGAGGAAACAAGCATCACAACGCCAACGACGGCGAACAGGGAGCCGATTGCCGCCTGCGCGGAGGTTGCAGCGATTCCCGCCGCGTTCAGCGCGACTGTAAATTCTTTGATAACAGGGACTCCCCATGCGCCCACGGTGTTCCGCACTGTTGCGCCTTTCGCGGTCGCGAGCATCACTCTGACAAAACCGATCATAGCCGTTCCCAGCTTTGAGAACCATCCGAAGAGTGCTTCTACTCCGGTCAGGATACTGCCCAGGAATGCACCGATTGCGTCTAATTTGATTGTGGCGACAATACCGGCGGTCACAAACAAAGCGGTATTCAATCCGCCCACGACATTGGCGAGTTTTGCCACGGACTCAAGGATTTTGAGTAAAAAGGTCCCGATATCGGCCATATTGCTAAGGAAGGAGTCGGGGAACAGGGTTTTGCCGAGGGACTGGAACGCGGCCTTGAATTGATTGACATGGGCGGCGGTGCTGTCCATGACAACGGCGTAAGATTCCTGGAGCGTACCGGCACTGTTTGCCATAGCGTCCATAGCACCGGAAGCCCCTTGAAACTGTTCGACGATGGAGTAGAAGACGGACTGCTGGCGGACGCCTGCGATTGCGTTTGCGAGGGCGGCCTGTTCCATAGAAGACAGGTTGTTCCACACGGCGGCGATATCGGCCAAAATGTCGTAGGTGCTTCGGAACTCTTCGTTTTGATCGGTCAGGGCGACATTGTATTTGGTGAGGGAAGAGACGAGGGTTTCGTACTCGGCTTCTGTCATAGACTCGCCAAGCTCATCCAGTTCTGTTTTGGTGCTGCGCAAACGTGCCGCTATGGTCCGCAAACCGGTAGAGGATTTCGCGGCGTTTTGAATGGTGGTATTGGCGGCGGTCAGGAGGGCGACGGACTGATCGAAGGTATTCCCTGCGGAAGCGAGGGCGGAGGAAGCGTTGTTCATACCCTCGGCGATCTGGGAGACGGAGATGGGGAATTTGTTGCCTGTAGCGACCAGCTTATCCATAACGGATTCGATTTCGCCCACGCTGACCCCAAATGCCTTAATGATTGCGGTGATAGCGTTTTGGGCATCAGAGACATCGATATCGCCAACGTTTTTCAGCATGGAGGTAAACTCTGCCAGGGACTTGGACTCTTCCAAAGAGTACCCCAATCGAGCAAATGTCGTAGTAGAGTCAATAAGGTCTGGAATTGACGCTCCGATCTTTTCAGCGGTCTTTGTTATTTTGTTCAAATATTCGTCATAAGCGTCGGAAGTATCCCTTGTAACGACTTCAAGCTGAGTCATTGCGTTATCTAGTTCGATTGAGGCGGAAATCATCCTTCGGATTGCACGAACGACAGACATAATAATATGGGTTGCGCTGAACCACATACTGAATTTTTGCGCCAACCCCGCCATTCTTTCGCCGAAGGTTTTCACATTTTTGCCGTTTTCTTTGATTACTGCGTTATGCTGTGCGAACTCGGTTTTTGTTTTTTGTAAAAAGGCTCTGAATTTTTCTGCATCTTTGCCGGTTTGTCGGAACTGCTTGCCAAGTGTATCCAGTGCGGCGGCATTATTGACGATCCACTGATAGTCGTCTCTGGTTTTCCCGCTGTTAGCCGCCGAGGAATTTTTTATTACCTTCTGCATCTGGCTCAGAAGGGTAAGGTATTGCTGAACAAGAGCGTTTCGGGTTTTTTGGTCAGCGATATCTTTTTCCGTATCTTCCGGGTTTTTATTTATTGTCTTACTCGCCGCCGCGTTTTCTTTTGCTCGGGTAACTTCTTCCAGCGCGGCGCGTTGTTCACGGAGCTGTGTTATGCTGTCTGAGATTGCTCTGCCCTCTGCTTCGAGTTCTGCGCGGTATTCCGGCGAGATCTTGGCCTTATCGAGCAGCACCTTTTTGATTTTTTCTGCCCATAGGTCATATTCCGCACTGACTTTTCTGATACGAGCTGACTCTTCATCGGTTGTAGCTGTTCTTTCGAGCCTTGAGAGGGAGCCGCTTACCGTATTCTTGAGTCTTGTAAGTGCTTCCGCCTGCACTTTGAACGCCGCAATTTCTGCTGTGTCAGATTTTGCTGCCTTTTTTTGACTTGCGGCGCGAGCTTCTATTGCGAGGCTAAGTTCTCTTTCCTTCTTGGCAATTTCGCTTTCCAGAACCTCGATCTGAGTTTGGCTCATTTGGCTTTTGGCGGTCTCGCTGGTCAATTCGGCGTACCGCGTTCTAACCAGATTCAAAGCGGCGGCCAATTCCTTGTACTTCCCGCTGGCGGATTGGAACCCGTTGTTTGTCTGGGTCACGTCGCCGCCGGTCTTACTCATGGAGGCAAGAAGTTTGTAATATTCTTTTACTGCGTCCATCGCTTTCTTATAGGGGCTCCGACTGCTTGTTTCGGCTTCGGCGTTTGCAATCTCCGCTTTAAAAACGGACATAGAGTCCCTTGCTTCTTTGATGGCCTTTGCGCCGTCTATTCCGGCTTCCCGCAGCACTTCCTTAAAGCGTTCTGCATCCAAGCCGCATTCCAGCAGAACTTTGCGAAACAACTCTGTATTTTCCCGCAGGGCTTCAAATTGCGGGGAATCTTCCATCCACAGATTGTTCGTCCAGAGATTCTGCATTTGCGTGAAGGTATCGGCAAATGATTGTAACGACACCTGTGCTTTTTTTATATTATCTTCCATCGTTCCAACAGGAGACATCGCAGTACTTTTTGAAGCGGCGTCGGACATCTCTCTCAATTTACTTGTAGTTCGTTCCGCGCTGTCTCCAATGGTAGAAATTTTACTGCTCGCTTCTGCTGCGGAACTTCCGGTGCTTCCGAGAGCTGTCTGTACTGTTTTCAAAGCGTTGGCGGCTTCGGTTGTTCCCCGGAGGGAAACAGGGATTCCCACCGCAGAAGAAAGTCCGGTTGTATTTATGATGGAGCCAATCTGTTTCCGAAAGCGTTCTACTGCATCCGCACTCAACTGGATTTCGGAGATCTGGATCGATAAATTCCCACTCTTGCTGATACTGTTCAGGGCATCTTGGATTTGTTTTCCCCATATCTGTCTACTGCCTTCAGTGTCGACTCCGATTTTGATTTTAAGGGGATTTTTGTTAAGGCCTTTTACCAGTTCTGCAAGCTGCCCGCTAATAGTCGTTCCACTTGCTCCGCTCACGGACCCGCCGCCTAGCACGCCAAAAAGCAGTTCTACATCTGGATTGGTCACTGCCATCGTGTTTCACCGTCCTTCGTATGAAAAAAGGCTTGGCAAAAAAGCCAAGCCTTGTTATTAAATTGTTAATTGTATTCTGGTCCGACTTCCGCAGTTGCATGGTACATGGAACCATATCGGCCATTAAAGACAGAAACTGCCTTTTGCATGAACTGAAGTCCGGTTCGTTCTGTCAATCCGTGGATCTTCATATCGTGCCAAACGCCCCAAACTTTAGCTATATTTTCATGTTTTTCGTAACCGTTATTTAGAACCGCTATGATATTATCCGCTCCCGCATATTTATTTGGCTGAAGTGAATCCCGGTGAAGGTCGTCATGAAAGTATATGTACATTGTTGTGCTTCCGTCCGGCATTTTGAATGGAGCGGATGGTTCTAAACTATCGAAATGTTCTAAAACAGAGTCCGGAAGCCCCATATCTATAGCTGTACTACGAAGGGTTTCAATGAGTTTGCCTGCTGCTTTATACATTGTATCCGCTGTCAGCATTGTGCTTCCCGCTGCAGTTGCCTTTCTGCCCTCTTTTTGATACCGATCAATAACCTCTTTCATTCTGCGTTTTCCGGCATCAGTTTTTGACCACGCCTCGATTTTGCTCATAATAGAACTTGTATTGATACTCATGACTCTATGTTTTCTGTTGCGTCTGCGGGGATATTTTCGGACCCCTTATCATTTTTGGTTTTCTGGTCAATGTAAGCCTTGACAAGTTTCTGTTCGTCCAATCCGCCGTCAGAAATTACGCCAATCAAGTTACGCATATCGTCCTGCGTCACGCCGGAGAACAGCGTTCCGATCTGGTTACTCATTTTCTCTACTGTCCCGACAACTTGATCGATACGTTTCTGAAGGTCGGTGACTGCTGTATTGCAGCGGAATTGGATTTTCGTATTGATTGCGTCCACGATTTCCCTAAGCTGTTCTGTGTCGATAAATTCGCGCACAGTATCGACAGCATCGGAACAGTAGACCATTTGGTAACGATGTTCGAGATTATTTGGCATTGAGAAGTTGGCATATCTGGAGAGGATATTGGTTTTGATAACGAAATCTTTGATTTCCGGCAGGAAGCCACACTGTTCATGGAAACACGATTCAACGACGTCGTTCACAAAAGCTAAGACATCTGGCAGCGGAAGTGTTTTTTTAATTTTCAACTCAGTGTTGTGCCATTGAGCCGTGATTTCGTTTTGGAAATTCTCTTTTGAAATTTTGTCGAACAGGGAAATGGATACTTTCTTGTCTGTTTTAGACATAGCGGTTCCTTCTTTCTGTTAAGTTTGAGTATTGTTGGTTTCTGCGGTTTTGTCTCTGTTCTTTTTTCGTTCGGCTCGGCGTTTTTTGATAAACTCATAGTCGTGCCATCCGCCGTCTATTTTGGAAAAGCATATCCACCTATAGTTTACATTTGGGTACTTATACCAAAACAGTTTTCTTTTTAAGAAAGCGACCTGGTTGGGGCAACCTTTTGTGTCGATTACCTCTTCGTGGCCGTCTTGATAGCGAACAAAAAAATCAGCCACATATTTAATTGGCTGAACAGTTCTCCCATCGTGAACGAACTTTGGTTGCAGCTCGTATGGTTTTTGCAGCTCGCAGGAAACCACATCGCCGCTTTCCACCAGGGGACAAAGCACGTCGCGATAATATTTCATTTCCAGCACGGAGTCAAAAACGATCTCATTCCAGGTTCGTTTTTCTGTATCTGGATTCACATTAAACTTTGATGTTTTCTGGGGCATAACGCTTCCTTTCTGAATGTGGTTGACATAGATTAGAGGGGATAGTATAATTAAATAGAAGGAGGCATGATCTATATGGAGAACAAGATTTCAAAAACGATTCGTATTTGTGGCGGTATTGTGCTGATAGCCGGAATTATTGGCTCCTTCTTTTTAGGAATGGTGTTCCCTGTCGTTACATACGGAGAACTGGAATATCTCCGCATTGAAGAATCCTACAATTGGGGGCTGACTTTGAGTGTACTTGCAAGCAGTATTTTGACCGGTCTCCTATTCTTAGGAATTGCTGAGATTATTCGTCTGCTGGACAATGCGGTCAAAATCCTTGGAGATTTTCAACTTGGGAACGGCAAGACAGGAATAGACAATGTACTGAAAGACATTGAATCAAATCTCCCCAAGCTCTGAGGTAGATATCATGAACGACAGATTCTATAACCTATTTGCCTTAGAAGAAAACCTGTATATTGACGGATCGCCTGTTGTTATTTCGGCAGGGGTACTTCTCAAAGACAACTACTCTGGAGCAATTGTTTCTCAATTCAAAATACAAAATGTAGGGGCTAACACAATTATTGCGGCAAGGATTTCCTTACGGGCATTTGACATATCCAAAAGAGAATTACCAGGCGTTGATGATTACCAATATCTTGATTTAAGTGTCCAGCAGGGCGAACATTGGGGAGCTGACAAGGCTATTATTATGCCAAATCCGGCAACAAGGTCTATTGAGATAAAAGGTATCGAGGTGGTTTTTGATAATCGCACAGTTTGGAAAGAGGAATGTAGCGAGAGGTTAAAACCCATACCAAAGGGAGAACTAATACAAAATAAGCTGACCGATGGGGAATTACTAAAGCAATATAGGCTTGAAACCAGCTCATCAGCTCAGTTTGTGCCAACAGAGTATTGCGGTTTATGGCTATGCTCATGCGGAACACCGAACTCAGGAACCAAATGCAGCGGATGTCAAGCAGAGAAGGAGCGAGTTTTCTCTGCGTTGAATATTGAATATCTTTCTACAAACGCTAAAGTACGCTTGGAGGATGATAGAGTTCAAGCTGCGAAAAATGAAAAAGCAAAAAAGCAACGTGTAAGAAGAACATTTGCCGGTCTTGTTACACTGTCGCTCATTATTGCTGTTTTAGTTTTCTGCCAGAATTGGTTGCTGCCGAATGTGATTGATCCACATATGAGGTACAAAAATGCGTGTGCGCTAGCGTCAACAGGGGAGTTCGATGGTGCCATAACGGAGTTTATAAGCCTGGGAGACTATAAAGACGCAAGAGACCAGATCAATGCGGTGAAGTATGCGAAAGCCGAAGCGTTATTAAGCAATAATCTGTGCATAGCAGCCATAAAAGAATTTGAAGATCTAGGCGACTATAGAGACTCAAAAAGCAAAATAACCCAAGCAGAAAATATATATGAAGCCCTTGAGAAAAAGAAAGAGGAAGAGGAAAAAATACAAGCCTATCAAGAAGCAGAGAACCTACTTGCTAGCGGTAATATGTATGATGCGGCAGTCTCTTTTTATAAATCTGGGGATTATTCTGACGCAAGGCAAAGAAGTGAATTATTGTGGGATGAGCTTTTACCATCTCACGGTGAAACAGTAAGTGTGTATTACGATATGTATGTATCGGCTATTGCGGCGGACGGTAGCGTACTTGTGAAGGCTAATCCAAATAATGACGATCCATTTATACCAAATGCTGACTCAATTAGTGATGCAAAGGCTATATGTGTTGATAGATATGGGATATATGTTTTGAATAATCAAGATGGAGAAAACTTAAAGGCGTTTGGGGCATTTGGGACAAAATATCCTTGGGAAAACATTGTGTCTTTTTCATGTGATCGGCACAGTGTATATGGATATATTGCTGGGATAGGAATGAATGGGCAAGTCTATATTGGTACGGAGTTTTCACAGGACATTCCATACGAAGTATTTGGCTGGGATCACATTGTCGATGTTTCTTTTGAGTACCCTAATTATATCATAGGATTGCGATCCGATGGAACAGTTGTTTATCACCAATTATATGGGAATGAACAAATACCAAATGATATCAAAATATGGAAGAATATCAAAGCAATAGCGGCAGATGATAATTGTATATTGGGCTTAAAAAAAGATGGCACAGTATTATTGGCAGTAAACAATGACGAGGGGAAGGCATCTAGCCCTTTCTTTGGCCATTTACAGTACGATCCTGGACAGTACGATACTTCCGATTGGACGAATATAAAGAGCGTTTCATCTTCATCGTTTGGAGTACTTGGAATAAAAGAAGATGGAACTGTAGTGGCAATAGGTTACATATCTGAGAAGTGCAGAAATCTTTCTTCCTGGAGAAATATTTCTCAGATAGCTGTTTCTGGCAATACTGTTGTAGGATTAACAAATGATGGAGACATACTGATTGATGGAGAAGGCGCAGACGACTTTGATTTTGCTGATTGGAATAATCTCATGGTACCAAACAGTAAATAACCACCATAGAAAAGTACCCCTTGTATATAGCCGGGAGAGCGGATTTATCCGCTCTCCCCGTCGCTTATTCCTCTTCTAACAATTCGGCCGAATCCTCTGTGTGTGCAATGGGTTCTGTTTTGACATCTTGTGTTGCCATTACTGCTTTTGGCGCAATTTTGGCTATGTCCCGCGACTCAGCGATACGGCGAAGATATTCCGCGCCGCACTCTGAGGAACACGCTACCTCTTGCCATCGAAATACGTCTACGGCTCTATTCATCATGGTACGGCAGGCTTCGTATTCTTTGCCGCACACACGGCATTTTCTTACCGCATATGCCATATTGAACTCCTTAATCTGCGTCGTCTGTATCTACGCCGAACACGGTGTATGTCCAAAGGGCACTGGCGGCTCCTGCGTTACCGCAAGCTCCGGAAAGGGACTCTGCTTCAAAGGCATGAACAGCCTGATTGTCGCCCATTTCGATAGAGAAGTCGCCGTTGAAGTCAGCCTTGGGGATATAGAACTGGATACGGTACACGTTTGCGCACTTATCTTCGGCGAATGCGTCCACATACAAGGAACACTTGCCGGAGTAGGTGTCGCTCATATTGGTCAGCACGTCGGCTTGGATCTTTCTAAGGTAGTACACAACGATTTCAGTGCCGTCTTCGATTTCCTGCTTACTGTTTGCCGAGTCTTCAAAGAATGTCAGTTTTTTGGTTGCGGGGTTGTAAGTAAACTTCCCATCGGAAACGGTAGCATCCTGCGACAGCTTCTTACCCAAGGTGCTGTCTGGATTTTTCACATAGACGGACTCGATTTCATTTCCAGCTGTGCCGACAGCCTTATAGCTGGTAGTTGTTTCGTTATTGTTTACGATCAAGTAATCCGTCCACATAACGGTAGTGAGCTTATTTTCAAAGGCGCATCCGGTTTGAAGCTCCATCAGGCCGCCAGAGATCAAGCCATTGTTGCCGCTGATTGTGACGGCCTTATTCTTTTTCAGGGAAGACAATTTACGGCCCTGTTTACCAGTCACATCGGTCTTTTCCTGTTTCTGTGCGATTGTCGCGCTCTGAAGCTCATCCAGAGCAAACTTGAAGTTACCGGTGTTAATGTCGAATGCGGTAATCGTTTCAATGCTTGTAATGGTAAGGTCATTGACATTAAACATAGTTACCCTCCTTTATTTATGAGTAAGCCAATTCAAATCGTCTTGGCTCAGCTCTTTTGCGTCGACTGTTCCGGCATAAACGCCGTGCATTCTGTTGTCGTAATCGATTTTTTTGATCACTTGCCGAACACTCTCGTTAAATTGATAAATGGAAAGTTCGCGTGTTTCTGCGAATCCATAGTGGAACTGCTCTGTATTTACCATAGCAACGATAAGCCCTTCAAGTTGGGAATCCATTGCGCGGTTATTTCTGCGGCGCATTTTATCTCTTGCCCGCTGTATCATATATTCTTTTGCTTCCTGATTTGCTGGTTTTCTGTTATTTCTCTCCAGGTGATGTATTTTTCGCAGAACACTTGCGATCTGGCCATGAATGGAGCGGTCAATGACCGCTCCTGTTTCTTTGTTAAGCAAAACGACGGACTCGTTCTGCGGATTTATGGCGGTATGGAAAGGTTTCAGGTCCAAGTCTCCGAAAATCATAGAGGTATTCTTATTCTTCAATATATTAAACAGCATCAGGAAAAGCTCATACTCATTAACTGTCGAGAAATCGACACCGATATCGTCAAGCTGAACCATAAAATCGATTGGCATAGCGGTCAGCATAGCCACCATAGTATAGTACTCGTCCTCATCATCCAGCACATCTCCAACGGTTGGAATCATCACTTTGATATGTTCGTTGATTGCATACTCCTGCTTGTAAAGAAGGTTAAGTGTTGCCATTTATCTTCCTCGTCTGTTAGATGGGGCGGATCTTCCGGTTGGAGACACTCGGTTAAAATCGGTAGCCTTGAATGTAAGGACTTTCCCCTGATAATCTGAAATTGGCGCGAACCGTCTTGTTGAATCGAGGTCTAGTTCACCGAGTCCATAATACCGGCTTCCGTTGATTGTCTTAGCGATCTCGGAACAGAGTTTGTCCACACGAACGCCTCCCTCTGGAAGTCGCATAAGGCTTTTATGGGTAAACACCCATATATACATAGTTGGGGAAAGGAACGTTTTCGTTGGGGCTCTTTGAATATCGACATCGCAGCAGATATAGGTTTTCCCATGTGTAACGGTGTCCGGCATATACTCATACGGGAAGACCTGGGAGTAAAGCAATTCCTCTGGGCTTGATATCTGTTTCGTTTCCCCGCTCAGCAAGCGTATGATTTGTTTGTTTGTCAGCAAATCATTCATAAGCTGATTTTTGTAATGGAAAAACTCATCAAGTTGCATCACAGCCACACTTTCTTTGCAGCCGAATTACCTGGCTGTTCATGCGGCGGATTCTCTTCTGGGAACGGGCGTGGTTTTTGTTCTGTTTCGTTTTGTTTTGGGAAATAGTCGTAATAATTTGCGATATGCAGCTCCAAATTATCGGTATCTTCCGTATTGCATTCTGTTAAGACGAAGCTCAGAACACCGTTTCCTGTAAAGGAGCCGCCAAGTTTAAACGGCTTTGTCAGCCGATACGAGAGTACATTTGGGGAATCTTCATCGTCGACTAAGAATCTGTTGTCGCGATTTAAGCGAATTGTTTCAGTGTCTCTTGGAAGGATCATTGTAATACGGGAATCTCCGCGGACCATGATAAAGTCGTTGTCGCCATATTCGCCTGTAAGGTATTTGGTTCCGTCCTCAATAATGCTCCATCGTCTGATGATTTCCCCGTCTTTGGAGATCCACTTGAGCAGATAGTTACACTGTTGCATGGTAGCCTTTGTGTATAGTTCATTGAACGCGTCTCGCCCTGTAATGAGCCAATGGTTGTCCATCCAACTAACAGTTGCGCCATGCCGCAAATCTTCTCCAGGCACGGAGCAGATTGTTTTGATATTAAGGTTGTCGGAATTGATAACGGCTACGTTACGCATAACGCCGTCGATCTCCATAGTTTGGTATGCCAAACTATCTTTGTATTTTCCGGCCAGGTATCGCATTCCACGAAATGCTCTCATTTCGCGCTTTGTGCCGCCCCTAGAATCAATTCTTGAACGATAGGTTTCCCAAGGCCCCATTCTCATCACCCCCGTATTTCACAGGTGCAGCTCTGTTAGGTCTCCGTGGTTGTACGAGTACTCCCGCATCATCTGGATAAAATCTTTCTTTGCCGCCGCGTGCGCGTCTCCGACACGTTTCAAAAGTTCGGCGGGGGAGTAAGAAGAAAAATCCCGCGTATTCAGGATATTTTCCAGGCTGTCCTGGTGATAGACGTAAGGTTTCATCCATTGCACGAGCATTCCCTCCGAAACGATATCGACGATTTCGTCCAAATCGCCGTCATCGATTTCTACGAAGAACTCTCTCACATTGTCGTCTGCTGTTGTTGTCAAGTCATATTTACAGATTTTCTTAAAGGCGGAAATAGCCCGTTTCATATAGCCGTCTACAGCAGAAGTACGACCGAAGTCGGTCATATTTGCAAATTCGTACTCTGTGATTTTTGAAAGGAACGCTTCCGTAAACAAGTCATAGGGGACTCCTGGAACAATTTCTTGTTCGTCATCCATTTAAGACACCTCTTACTTATCTCGTTCGATCAGCTCAATTCCGAGGCTCTTTTCCAGTGTTGCGATTGCCTTATTGGAGTCGATTGTACCATCTGCAATCAGCTGTCTTGCGCGATAAGCAATGGACTGTTTCTGTCCGTCTGACAGTTCTGCAATTATTTTTTCCATCTCGTCAGCGGTTTTGGAAAAGAAATCGTCGAATTTTGAGATAGGGATTGCGTGCTTATAATACTGGCTCAAGCCAAGGTACTCTGGAATCCATGATTCATCGAACATGAACCAGTTATTCTCAAAGTATTTTTTGCTGGAACTCTTTGCGTTTCTCAACTCGCCGATTTCCATATCCTGCTCTGCTCCAAAGCCGTCCCAAATGAACCTCTCTCCGGTTTTGCGGCTTTTGTAGACGAGGCGTCCTTGAAATCCATTACGGACTGTGACAATTTCATGTTGGTCGATTCCCTTTGGAACAATACGACTCGTCTCTTGGGAGACTGTTTCAGAGGCAGCTTTGGTCTCTTTTGCTGCGGTGTTTGAACGGCCCCGCCCGCCGGTCGTTTCGTTAGCCATACAGTTTCCTTTCGCATAAACGGCGGGACTCGTGAAGAGTCCCGCCTAGATATTTTGACGCTCAGGCCAGCTTGTACCGTCCAATGCCTGCGTTGCCTCCAGCCATTACGATAGCTGTGCCATACTTGATTCCATAAAAATCTGTTGTATTTGACTTTGATTGATTTGATGTGTTATTTTTTCAATATATCCTCTACACTTTTGCCAGAATAATATCTTGAAAACAAAACCTTTGGGTTGATGTCAATAATTTTGGCCCACTCTGTAATGTTGTGAGTTTCCCCACACAATGTGAGATAAACATTACTTCGTCTGTTGTTTGCTTGTGTCCGCATATCGACCCATCTACAATTATCTGGAGAATATGGGCCGTTATTATCTATGCGGTCTATGGACAATTTGCTTGAATATCCAGACGATACGGCCCACTCTCGAAATTTCTCGTAGCTATCCCGCCATTCGTCGCACATTATAATACCTCGTCCGCCATACGATTTGTATGGTTTAGAATTTCTATTATAACACCGTGCCTTTATGCTACACCATACGCCATACAGTTTTGTATTTGTTTCATGGTGTGTAGACTTGATTTCAGACAATTTGTCATGACGGTAGCACCCGCATGACTGAGACGCGCCCTTTCTCAGGTTTTCTCCTAATATATCTACAATATTGCCGCAATCACATCTACACGACCACATCACCCTGTGTCTGCCGTTTTTCTGTATGTAATCACTACCTCTTCCAAGGACTGCCAATCTTCCAAATTGCTTCCCTGTCAAGTCGTGAATAACACCCATATCCAAACATCCTTTGCATCTTTATTCAAATCAATCATTTAGGACGCTACTCCTTGTCGGCTTTCGCCCTCTTACTTTCGTAAGAGCATAGACTATATCTTCATCCACAATGTGGATGCCCACCACAGTCTCCGCCAATCGCTTGCGAAGCGCTTAGTCGTTGAACCTTCCCCTGTTTGGGGCTTGGCTGCTGATTGCCCATTATTGAGGTACTTAGGATTTGACCATATACCATCTCACACATTTCTTTCTGCTTTCGCAGCTTTCACGCATGGCTGTATTTCATACCTACGTTGTAGCAGTGTGAGCTTTAGGGGTTTCCAGCAATTCAATGGGTTGTTTTTCAAGCACATCTCTGTGCAAGCGAGCTATTTACGCGGCATCAACGTAATTTAACTCTTGCGTCAGATCTCCATTCATAAGGGGGTCGCCCATGATTACGAGGGGATCGCCTTCGTACACAAACTTAATCGGCTTCACATCGCCAGCGATAATGTTCAGCTCATCATCCGGCATCACGAAGTCTTTGGAGTTGATTTTATGTCTCTGCGGCATTGTTACGACGGGAGTTCCGTAAAACTTCCCGTAGAAACCGTTATTGTAGAGATCGCTCTTGGAGTCTGTGCCTTGAACAGACGGAGCCAGATTCCGTACAGCTTTCTTGGTTCCGATAATGGTTGCGGGCTTTCCGTTTGCCGCAGCCTCAACGTGGGAAATGATATCAATCAGTTCATCTTCATCGTATGTACCGGCAGCGGGGAAGAATGTAGCTCCGCCCAGATCGTTTGCAGTTGCGTTGGTCCAGATGGAGAAAATATCGTTAAGCATCTGCTGACGGAAAGACTCGGACACTTTGGAAATCATAGTGTTGAAATCCACGCGGCCGGACAGCACTCGATTCAGCTCTTCATAGATTTTCACCACATGGAGCCGAGTAGGAACAGAGAACTCGTTTGTCCCGCTCAAACGCTGACGGCGAATCCCCTGCGTGCCGTCTGCTGCCTCAGCGACGTGGAACAGGTTGCTGTCCTCTGTGATAAACAGGTTTTTATCGCCTTCTGCGACATTTCGGAAGTCGACCAACGTATAGAAAAGGTCGCTTTCCTGGAGACCTTCGATTGCGGTACGAGACAGGATCTCTTCGACAAGGGCAAATAAACCGTTGCATTTCCCGTCTCTGATGTTTTTATAGTTTAGGGTTGTACTGCCTCCATTCGCGTCCACCAGAGCTTTCCGCAGAACGTCCTGAGACTGGCCGACCGAATATTTTTTTACATTCCCGTGGTATGCGTCGACTGCTACCTTGACAATTTCTTTCATATCAGGCATTGAATATCCCTCCTTAGTTTTCAGTCTTGCCGACTCGAATGGCGTAATAGGTATAGCGTCCAACCTGTTCGACCTCCACGCAGGTGCCGAGACCAGTGCTGCCGGACGCGATCTTGCCACCAGTGCCAATTCCAACGGAGTCGCCCTTCTTGGGGATGGTTTTGCCAACGAACCCCTCCGCAGTCACAGAAAAAATATTTCTGCTTCGGGGGATGTAGCCGCGAACAGCCTTCCCAGCTTCGTTAATGTACTCGTCCAAATTTTTCTTACGCTCGTCGTACATAACCTCAACGCCCGCAACAATCGCGCAATCGTTCAATTTGTCTCCAGCCTTTGCCGCGACAGCCTTCATGACCTCTCGCTGGTCATCCTCATAACCTTCCAGTTTCACAATTGTACCATTTTCCACTTCCGCCATGTTTCCTTCAGCATTATAGAAACGCAGAGAGACGAGATCGGCAGGCTGTTTCGTGCCGCTCATCAAGTCTGTACGAATGACAGTGTATTTTTCAGCCATATCAGATTCCTCCTTGTAAGCTCAATTTTTCTTCTCGGGTTCTAAGACGCCGTATTCAGCGAACAAACCGCCATATGGTTCTTTCTCCGGTTCTGCGTCGTGTTTCTCGATAAACAATTTCGGAGATTTTGGATTCAGGGAAAACTTCGCTTCAGAGGCGATTCTGCCTCGAATCGCGAAGCATTTTTCCTCAAGTGCGGCCAGGCCATATTCCATACCATGTTTCCGGAGCGTTTCAAACGCTTCGACGCCGTTCAGGTCTTCAAATTTGTCGAATAATTCGTTTCGTTTATCCTGTTCGACAGTGCGTTCCGCATCCGCTTTGAATTTGCGTAAAGCGGACAATTCCGCATCGTTAGCGGCAGCTGTATCCAGAGCTTTTTGATATTTTTCCGCCCATTCTGTGTTAATCTCGCTGAATCTCTTATTTGCCAATTCGAACAGTTTCCCAGCCGGAGCGATCTGCTCACCCTCATCGAAGTCTACGATGGAATATTTCTTGCGTTTCTTGCAAGTGAAGTCAATAACAACGCGATCTCCATCCATAGAGTAGTGGAATCCATACAGATTCCAATCATTTTCGCGGTCTTCTGCATAGACCTCTGCGGCGTCCATGTCATAGTCAACGAACCAGTATCGTGGCATAGAACCCCAATCGGTTGTAATGGTCTCCGCTTCCATCGCGGCAATGATTTCTTTCATGAACTGCGATCCAAGCTCGAATTTCTCCGACTCATCTTTTGTAGCCTCTGTTAGTTCGTTGTCGCTATTTTTCAGCTGTCCAAACTTGATCCGTAGTTCTTCCACGGAAAAATCTTCGATACTGAAATCAAGTTTGTCCTCTGTCAAGCCAAACTCGGCCATCAGCTTACGTTTCTCTTCTCCCAATGCTTTTTCTCCTCCTCCCAAATCCGGGTGACATTGTTTTGCGAAATTCTCTTTTGGGGGCTGCATAGCCCCGAACGTTTTCTGGAAGTCCCGCATCATATCGGCAAACTGTTTTTTGAAATCGCTGCATGAGAACATTTCCAGCGAGGCGGACTCATAGCAGGGTTCTGCCGTACCGAGCAGGCAGAACGCCGTAAATTCAAAGCAATCGATCACATATACGCCATCGACCATTCTGCCTTCTTTGACGGTGATTTCCATTGATTCATCTGTGATTCCGTTTTCCTTAATTTTTCTGTATGCTTCCTGCCTTTTCCAGATCAAGGCATTCACGCACAGGTATTCATGTATGCCGGAGGTATCTTCAATTTCTTCCCACCACCACGCTGAATTTTCTGGGATCACGCCGACTGGGTAGGTAGCATTCACGACGCGCATACTGCCGTCGTCGCTTGTAACCAACTCGATATCGTGGGACCCGATCACATCCTCTTCTCTGTCGTACCGGCATACGATTGGGCAGTTATAGATACTGGGCATACAGCGTTCAAATGTTTCCTTGCTGATAAAGCTATTGTTCCGGTTTTTCCCGACATAGGCGACTCGCAGCACGCCGGAATCAAAGGAAGCGTTGCGTTCGATCAGATTGCTGATACTGGAGGAAAACAGGATTTTCATATTCTTGGTATTTATAACCGCCCACCACCTTTGACACATAAAAAATCCCGCGTGGCCGCTGCCATGCGGGTTAGAAAGTCAACGTATTCGACAATACGAATTGTGTATTGTCGCGCATAAAATTTTCCCCATCCTTGTTTACGAAAACGTAGATATGTTTTCTCGGGTCGCTTTTCAATAATTGATACCGTTTGGATAAAAGCGTGTCCCGTGCCTCTTCGTTGAACGCATAGATAAAACTTTCCATTGTGTTCCCTATGCCCCCTTATTTGTTACCAATCGTCCGAATCTTCTCTGGATTGTTCTCCGCTGTCGGTCAAGTCGTCGATATCCTTTGTCGGAGCCCCGCCTTCCTCTGTTGCGCCATTCCCGTCCATGTGGGAAACGGAGCCTGACTGTGTTGACGAGCTTTGCAATGGCACGAAGCGATCAGTCAATCCAAGCACATCGTTCTCAAGGAAGTTCATGCAATCCACTTCGCTTTGGTTCATTCCCTGGGTAGCGGCGTACATAGAAATGAACGGGAGTCCAAACTGACAGGCTTTCAGGTACTGGTCGCCCAATTCTTTCCGATTATAAGGACTGCAATCCAGGAAGGTTACGCGGAAATTTTTCCCGTAGCTTTGCGCTTGGATATAGCGGTTCACAGCGTCTTCGATACTTTTTACGATCTCATATGTAATTGCCTGGTCAGCTTTGATAGAGAGTTGCAGGGCGTTTGCAGAAGCCTTGCTATTGTTGAATAACAGGGAAGACACGCCTGCTGCTGTAAACAGGTTCTGTTCTGCTTCGGAGATTGTGTCTGTATCGCCGGTATTGGATTTTTCGAAGCTGATTTTACTGATTGGCATAGGAGAAAGGACGGACCCGACTTCCTCCGGAAGAACTCTGTCCAGGTTGCGCCAAAACTCCTTAGCTTTGTCGAAATCCATTGTCCAGTTGCCATCTTCGTCGATACCGAGCGTCATGACCAACATCGCGTAATTTTCAATCGCGGTTTTGGTCAACTTCAGTTTTTTGTAATCTTCCAGGTCGTATACTTCGCGCAAAATACCTGCGAACGGGGGGATTGCGTAATCCATAATATCGTTGTTACACTTGATCGCGAATGAATTTGGGCAATCCAATTCCTGCCAACGCATACCGGTACGGTTTTTCAGATACGCCGAATACTTCGTATTAAACTCTGCCGGATAAAATTCGAGAATAGAGGAACGCGAATCGAAATAAGAGAAATCGAATGTAACGTTTGGGACATTCCCTTCGATTGTAGAGATGGTACAGTAATCTGACGGAAGCTGTTGAATCGTAATGTTGTCGTTTGTGATCCACATAGTGCCATAGAACACGTCTTCCCGCAGGCACACGGTCAATATTTTCGGGAACTGTGTACGCACATTCATTGCCGACATAGCGTTCAGAACCTTGCGGTAATTTCTGCTGATTGATTTTGGGTTTGCGCTCTTCGGGTCTATTTTATATGGAGATACAACGAACGCAAGGTCGGAGAGACCAACAAAATACTTGATAAGCCTTCGGAAGTGGGAACTTGCGCCATAGATGTAAGTCACAGCTTTCCGAAGCTGTTTCTCGTATCGATATGGGTCAGACAGGTATGTTGAAATTTCGTCCTTTGTGTATAAGGAGAATGTTGGGGAATTGGTATTATTGTTCACGTCCCGAGTAATCAGGCGGTTTAAAAGCGCAAAACGCTCTGAGATTCCGATAATACCTTCAACGTTTCCTTTTGAGTCGTTCCCGCTTTTTTTCTGTTCGTTCGTTTTGATCACCGCCTTTTCTATTTGATTTTCGGGGGCTTGAACAAAAACATATTGGAGCCAAAGTCATTTCCTTTTTGCTTTCCAAGTTTGTTTTCGATTTGGAGGGCGACATAGTAGTTGTAACTAAGGCTGGAATAGCGGTCTTTCCGCATACCGGATCGCTCAAATACACGCACTCGCCCGTTCGTTTCTTCGTGCTGGAGTTTTACCAGCTCGTTGATAAGGAGCGTTGTATGGACATACGGCATTTGCATCCGAACCTTTTCGATAGGGGAGAGGGAGCCGTAGCCTTTAATATCGGACAGAAGCATATCAGCGTCATATTCTGTTACGAGCAGTCTTATTTTACTGCTGCGGAAGCCCTCGCGCAGGAGGACGGCGCAGTCAGAATTTAGCTTTGGAGTTGCCTTGATTGACCAAATGACCTTTTCCGCGCCTTTTGTCGTGCATCTCGCCGCCATTTCCGGGTCATTGTAGCAGGAAAGAGCAGGATATATCTCGCCTGTGTCAGGGTCGACGATATCGCGAACAAGCGCGTCAAAAATTCCAAGACCCAGGCCCGTGCAGTCAAGTACGATATAATCGCACTGGTATTCGTCATAGAGCCGCCGTATAATCAAGGCTTGATCGCCTGTATGCAGGCCCTCGAACGAATCGCCATACACAATATTGTTTGTGTACCGTCCTGCTCGAGAGGGCAGCATCTGATTGATAAAGATAGCGGTTGCGTCATTGTTATGTTTTGTGCTGGACATCAAAGCGACATCGGCAGAAAGGATTCTCTTCTCGCCGTTTTGTTTTGGCTGGATACGGATTTTTGAGCTGTTGCCAAGCAAACTTGCCAGCTTATCTGGTAGCATTGCGTATTGAATGCGCCTGGCTTTTGAGATGGAGTTAAAGTCGAAGAAAGAGCCGTCTTCGTCCCCAAACCACAGTGCCTCCATCTCGGTAGACCACTTTATCTCGTTAAAGTCAGATTCCAGCATATCGCTCTCGACATCTTCCGGAAACAGGAGCCCTTCTTGAATTGAGAGCTGATACGGGAACCCGCACACGAAATCTGTTTTGGAGTCATCGAGCATGAGCTTGAATGTATCAAGCATCTTTTTGAAAGCCCAGTGATCTTTGAAATAGGCCGAGGACAAAAAGCAAGATTTATTTGGTTCCTTTGCGTACTCAGCTTTCCGTTGTGCCGCTGTCAATTCTCTATATGGCGGCATCCGGCGGCTGGTTAGGAACTTCTTCAGCACCGTGTCGATTGTGTCTTTTTTCACCATACGGAACTCGTCGACTATTAGGATATTCGCACGATTACTTCTTGCGTTATCTGACGCGGTAACGACTTTGATAAAGCTGCCGTTTTTAAACATGACCTTTGCGTCTTGTCCGGAGAATTTGGTCTTATTCGCGTCGATTTCGTTGCGTAGGTTTACGGATACTGGCATCAATTCCGTCTGGATTTTTTCAAGGACATTTATACTCTGGCCTCGCGTGCCGGAGGTGATAACCACCTTCGTTCCAGGGTACAGAATACACCTTGCCACAGCGAAGATAGCGATTAGGTACGACTTACCCATACCGCGGGCGGCGATCCAAAGGAACACGCGACTTCGGTTCATCATCACGAGAAGCATAGTCTGGAACCACTTCAAAAAGTCGAGTTGCAGGTATTCCTCGACAAAAACGTCGAAGTTCTCGCGGTAGTAACTACCCCAAACAGCCATACCCTCAATCACGCGTTCGCGTCTTGCCTGTATTTCGGAAGCCACTATTCTTCACCGCCCTTGCTCTGACCCGAACCAGCTCCGCCAAAGATATCGCTCAGCACAGAGTCATCGTCTTCTTCGTCGTATTCCGGGCGTTTTACGCGCAGCCTGTCCATTGCCTGTTCGTACATCTTGGTGTAACTATTTTTCAGGCCGACCATCTTACAGGCGTGGCCGAGATACCATGTTGTGATATTCTGGACGGTTTTTCGGACATCCCGCTGTTTCTTAGGTGTTTCGGGCAGAGGCCGGTTGAACTCCCATTTTTGGATACCGACGCCGAGCGGCATTTTCTCAAGTTCCGCATCGGCCTCTTCTTTTTGCTGGGAAGGTTTCAGGTTCATGCTTCCGAGCAAGGTATTCAAAAGGTTCACGCTCTTATCGGTTGGTCTGCCATTTGCAGCGTCGCGGGCAATGATAACTTCCTGCATACAGATTTGCTTATAGAGCGTTCTCTCATTCTGTTTCAGGTCTTTTATTCCGCCCGTCCATTCCTTGTAGTGGCGTTCAAGTTCCATGTAAAAGTTGTGGTCAAACCCAGGCCCCCAAAATTCAACGATAGCCGGATCAGTTTGAATATCTTCGGTTTCGTCGCCTAAATCATTTGACACGGGGATGGAAGAGTTTGTTTCAGCCGGATTCCCAGCCGACTCTTCCTTGAGCGTATCGTCAAATGTTTTATCTATGTATCGGTAAATATTGGTTTTCCCGATATAGCTTCGAACTCTGGATCGCACGCCAGCCTTACGTTCCACCATGTTGTAAATAGACTCATTCCAATACAAGTCCATTTTCATACACATTCTGCGCATTGCTTCTTTGTCGCCGAGTGTACGGACATATTCTTCGTAGATTTTGTCGATACAGTCGTTACACCAAGGTAGGTATCCAGAACCTCTGTACATAGGGCTATGACTGACTGGGAAAAACCCACTCTTTTTGCCAAACGCTGTGCCGCAGCGAACGCAATAACTCTTCTGCCCAAACGACACAGTGTCTGGAGACTTGTCCTGGCTCCGTCGTTTTGGCGTACCGGCCACTTACATGACCCCCCTCTTTACATTGTCCTCCCACTTCTTTACCACAATTCTCATGTAATTACTTGGGTAGAATCTTGGAATATGGTGAGCTGGGATAACGACCTTATCGCCGCTGATTGGATTTGGGCACCTTCGTTCTTTGCGCAGCAAGATATCGAAACAACCGAGATTACGCACAAGGACCGTATTGCCCTGTTCAAGGTTTTTGTTGATAACGTCCGTGAAGTTATCTACCACTTTTGCGGCAGACTTTTTAGAATAACCATAATCTTCTGCAAGCTGGCGAATCAAGTCTGCCCTTTTGATTTTCATTGTGTTTCAAATCCTTTCTTTGTAGTCTGCCAATCAGAGCAAACGGAAGTTTAACTCTGAATCAAGCATTGACCAACGGAACCCTTTATTGTCAGGTGAAATCAACCCATCGTCCTCTAATTGGAAACGATGCTCAAAATCATGTACTGTATGTCCATCTTGATGAAATGCAACCGGACTATCTCTGTCCCATTTGAGCATCAATGTCCAGTATTCTGGATAGTCCCGACGGAGAAGCCGAAGTTGTTTGACACTTTGATTGTGGCAAAACCAGCACCCGCCACGTGTGGCGGTTGTGTAAATTGGTGAAAGCAGGTCGTTCTTTTCGCACCACTCCCGGCACATATCCTCAGTCCAGCCAGCTTCAACCAGAGGGCTTTTCTTTAAGGCGTTCAGTGTGTGGAATCGTCTTGGTTCATCGAACGCTATTCCTAAATAGGTGATACCTCCTTTTGTAGCTAATTGAATTGGTCTAACTTTTAAAGGTTTTTGAAACTCGCACCCATTTATCATCGGCCATCCAGCAATTTGACCTGTGCGGTTTCCGCGCAACCGCTTATGGTAAAATATACTCTCCGCTGTTAGCTTTGATCGTATATGTTCAACTTTTATTCCCCATCGCGCCTTAATGATTTCGTCCGTCTTTGCTTTGAACTCCACCATCGGCGGTAGGTCGGCTTGAATGGTATCGGTGGCCCACACCTCGGCATGGACGATACGGTCCAGCGGCCAGCCGAGCTGTTCGATTGCGCCCAAGCAAGCCAGAGAATCCTTTCCGTAGCTGAGGGATAAAATATGCTCAGACACGGGTTACACCACCCCCCCCTCTCCTCCATCTTTATAACCAAAACAGCCTAGTCTGTGCCTATTCTAGTAGCTACAAATCAGATTGTTTCGTATCTTTGTTAAGATTTACCTCACCGTTCCTATCAAAGTACATACCGATCTGTTCGTCCGCATCGATATCTGTATATACCTTGCACATACTTGAAGACTCCCAGCCAACAATCTGTGTTATGATATTATCTGGTATCCCTGCTCTTACGAGACCAGTAACGAAGGCGTGTCTCAAGCTATGCCAATAGAAGTCATTTCCTGTCATACGACTGAATGTATTCGCCCAACTGTTCAGTGTTGACACCGCCAGCTGTCTGTTTGGATCTTTTTCGTCTGGCAAGAGCCATTCGCTTTGGAGACCAATCTTGTCCCGTTGCTTTATCCATGCGTCAAAATACGGCTTGAACTTTTTTGCCAACGTGTAGCAATAGATAAACTTGCCAAGGCCGAACCCCTTGGTTTGGAGCGGTTCGCTTGTTTTATAGAGAACCCCGCCGCAGACAAGATTTTTCTCTTGGAAGTCGCACACACGAAACCGGCAAAGTTCAGCCTTTCGCCGTCCGCTGCACATAGCGAGTGCCAGAGCGCACGCTTTCTTGTGTTGGCCATGATCCGACAGGGTATTGAGCAGGCCGTCAAGTTCTTCATCGTCCCACACTGTTTTCTTACGGACCGGCTGCAAAACTGGATTTTCGATTTTGCGGACTCCTGGTCGAAAGTCCCTAAACTCCTCTTCATCGTCCAGTATATTGGTTACAAAGTTGCTCATAGAAGAAATAGCGGATTTCAAGCGTCGAACACGGGCGGGGGAATTTCCGTTCTCATTGATGAGCCAGTTCTGGTATGCCGCATAGTCCCGCTTTGAGATTTTTGGGAAGAATTTGTTTCCGTTATACTGCAAATTCCACGCCCAAAAAATGTTAAGATCGTTATCATAGCCTGCAATCGTTTTCGGACTTCTTTGAATCGATTTCAGGTAGTTCAGGAAGTCCTCTTTCAGCCGCATATTGTCAGGGTTGACATTCCGCAAAAGCTCAGGGCTTGTGATATCGTTTTGTTTTGTCTTTCTTGGCATCAAAGCCACCTCGCTTTCTTAATTACAGTCTCTATCCAATCGCTCAGGCGTTTTCAGCTCTGTTGTGGGCTTTGTAGTTTCTTGACAGTGTTGTTATTACGTTGTATAATGTAACAAAAAAAGATGGGAAACAGGATCAAGAGGGGAGGTTTGGCATGATGTCACCATTGCCGCAAGAGAAACGATATTCCTACGCCGACCTGCTTAGATGGAACGATAGTACCCGCTATGAGCTGTATGACGGTCAGCCAGTTGCATTGGCTTCACCGTCTGATGTCCACCAGAGAATACTGGGGGAGTTTTATTTGCAGTTTGGCAGTTACCTCAAAGGAAAGAGATGTAAGGCTTATCTTTCGCCATTCGATGTTCGTCTCTTTGAGACGCAGGAAACCGGGCCGGAAAATGTTGATACAGTCGTACAGCCTGACTTAATGGTTATCTGCGACCAAAGCAAGGTAGACAGACGCGGCATTCATGGCGCACCGGATTTGGTAATAGAAATTCTTTCGCCAGCCACGGCCCACTATGACAAGTTAGTTAAGTTCAACCTATACCAAATGGCAGGCGTTAAGGAATATTGGCTTGCGGACCCTGTAACCAGGACCGTCTGTGTCTATACCTTAGAAGACGGTTCCTATCACGCTGCCACGGTTTATTCCGCCGATTTGTCTGTTCCAGTTGGAATCCTAGACGATTGTCGCATAGAATTGTCAGAAGTTTTCGGAGAATCCTAAGATGTGTCTGCGGCTTTTTTACCGCAACGCCACATTGTACGAACACCGCACGCCGGACTCGTCGCACACGCAGACCATCTGTTCCGGCCTTCCATAGATGCGTTTTTGAATGCAGTAGTCATCCATACCGAGGAAGCTCCCTGCCATAATTGTACGAATGCCCTGAACATCGTCTGTTTTACAGTGGTGCAGATGTCCGGACAGCACCGCATACAGCGGTTTTCCTGCCATTGTTTGCAACGCCTGGATTTTGCTGGGCGATCCGTCAAAGTCGCCATGAACTCCACAGTAAGTTTTCCCTCGAACATCAATGAGGTACATTGTGCTGTCCACCTTTTCGCCGCCGCCGATTGCGACATTGCCGAAATTCTGAAGACGGGCGGATAGATACCACTCAACGAGATCGTCAAGCCGTTCGCTCAACAAGGCGTTTTCTTTATTTGGGTCGATACGACTGTGATTCCCAGCGATACTGGAAAAGGAAACAGAGGCAAAATGTTTGCTCAGCTCGGCGAGGAACTCCGCGATCAGCTCAGACACGCCTTTGACTTGCTCAATGACATTCTCTTTATTTGTTATAGCGATAGACTTGTGGATATTTCCGGAAATTGCATCTCCGTTTGACCACACAATACAATTTTCGCTTCTATGCGTTCGTGCGATTTGAATGATACTGTCAAGGTAACGGCGCATCATCTCGCGGCAAATATCGGAATTGTATGTATTCCAGTAGTTGTTCACTACCGCCCCATAGTGTATGTCGTTCAGGCTGACCAGGAGATCATTGTCTGATGGCTCAACATCATGATACTCATAGTCCAATCGTGGCAGATTACCGGACCTGACTGCGTTGACTAGGATATCGTTCAGTTCCTCCTGTCTGGATCTCTCGCGGAGCAGTTTGTTGAATGCGTTTCGTTGGTCATAGAATTTCTGACGTTCCATTTGGATTTCGATTTTCTTTTGTTCCATCTCAGACAGCATATCGCTGTCCCGTACCTGTTCGATTCTATCCTTTGTGATTTCGTCAATCGTTTTCTTACTCCCATAAATCATCCGCCTTGCGACGTCTGGGGCGTAAGTACGGCCATACAGAGCTTCTGCAAGTTCTGTATAGTCAGCATCTGCAAGTGTTTTGTCTATCAGTTTTCCGTAAACGAGTCTCTTGTGATAGTCGAGGTTGCTTTCGTTCGCTCTCCTTGACAAGTCCACGAATCACACCTCATTTCTCAGTTCGGCGAGCAGTTTCATAACCTTTTTGCTCTCTTCACAGAAATAGTGGCCTCGTTTTGAGTACTGTTTCATGGTGCGCACGATGTGGGCGTTTGGGTATTTTTTTGAAATAGCGTCTTTTTCGGTGCGGCTGATTTCGATCATTTTTCTCATCCTTATTTTTTATTTTGCAGGGCTCGCTCAGCCCGACAGATGGATCACTATATACTGTTTCATTTATGGACTGTATCAAATGCCCCGAAACCGTTGTGCCGCAACGGTTTCGGGGCTTCATTTTTGTGAACATGAACGGAACTGAGTCTACTTCACCACGTTCCTTCTCCGCATAACGGACTCCACCATCTGCCTTGTATGTATTTCGACGCTGCATTCCGGGCAATACTTTTGCTTTCTCCCCTTTGAAGGCTCGCGGATTTTCACGGTCCGCCCACAGTTTTGACATTCAAAATAGGGTCCGCCGCAGTATTTCAGGTACTGATACCCCAAGTTCCGAAAATCGCGTATATGCAGCGCATGGTCTCCGTCTTCCATAAAGACGACCCGGACATTCAGATTATCTATTTTCCTAGAGAATCGAATCATATTTGCCGTTTTCAATCCGGAAAACATATAGCTCTGTCGTTTTATGGAGGTATTTATATTAGCCATCTTCATGATTTCGAGGTCAGGCGTATTAACCCAATGATCGTTTTTGTTTGATACGGCGTCCCAATATTTTGCCGCGCATAGAAGGGTAAAAGCGAGTCGTTGAAGCTGTTTCCCATCCAGTTGAGCGATTGCGTCCATTTCTTTTGTTGAGACATCTATGCCGTCCATTTTGATAATTTTGTATTTGTCGACGTTCCGAACGATTTTGTCCAGCATATCGGACCAGCCAGACAGGGACACAGACGGGTCGCACTGAACCATGAAGGTATCGAGCATCTTCCGGATTTCTTTTTTGCCATACTGATTTGCATAGTAGTACTTTGCAACTCGGTTTAACGTCTCTGACGGGCGTTTTCCCAAGTCATGGTTGCGAATCATGCGTTCTGCCAATTCGTATTCATTAAGGACGATACTCATTTTTCTCCTCCAATTTCATTTTGCGCAGCGAGAATTTATTCCCTCCATATTCGATGTCTCCATCTGGGTCGATCTCTGGAAAGGCGATCATACCGCCGTTTCTGCGAAGCAGGTTTTGAATAATTTCGCTCCCGCACATATCCCACGCGAACCGTTTGGTAGAGTTTTTTGTGTAGCAGATATCCAAAACAATATCACACAAGGAAGATTTGTTTGGGCACACTTTTGCGCATTCTTGCTCAAACTCATGGCGCATTTCGGACATTTTTGAAAACACATCGCACTCGTCTACACGTTCATATTTTGCAAAAACGGCGTAGCCACGTAAACGTTTATTATAATCCTCGTACAGTTTAGAAATTGCGTTGTATTGCGAACGAGTATACTCAGCTCCGCTTTTCATGATATTGTAGTCAAAGCCAGATGAAGAATTATGTCTGCCAATATATCCGTGGAACTCTTCTTCGAATCTTCTACATATCCGATTCATCACGCAATCGTTTATACCAACAGGCATCCGTTTCTCATAATATCGCAGAAATTCTGTTTGTCGTTCGGTTCTTTTCGATTCTGGGATTTCGTACAGTTCATCTACTGTCATCTGAAATTCGCGCAAAGCGCTCTTATTTGTGTTTCGGATGTAGGTATTGTACTGTTTCATAAGCGCTGGATAGATATAGCGCATGAAGTATGGTTTTTTGTCGGCGACAATTTCCAGATATAATCTTCGGCGTTCTGGGTCTTCGATTTGGTTGACGCTGTGACGGTCATGCCACTCACGCGGCATTGGTTTCGCAATGATTCCTTTTGCCTTATCTATCGAATTTTGTTGGAAAAGCTGGCCACATTTGATTCTGTAGTCCAGTTCCAGATACTGCGGGCTGTCTTTTTCAAACCTAGCCTGCACATCGAACATGGAAGTAATCCAGTTTGTGGTTTTGCCGATGTCGTCTCCAAAGCTGTCAATATTCGACTGAATCAGATCATCTTCCGTGACGATACGTTTCTCCGCTTTGCGCTGAACGCACATCAGGGCAGGTTGCACAATAATTTTATCTACTAGAATCTTGTTATCGGTCAAAAATACGAGATCCCCGTCTTTGTCGCAACCGTTAAGTGCCATCGCCGCCGTATCCCACGAATTGAGCAAGGTACAAGTTTTCATATACCGATACCAATATTGAGCTTCTTGGCTTCTGTTCGGCCGGACGAGTCGGATATTCGCGCTACAGGTCATCGGGGCTCTAAAACAAGCCAATTTTTCCGCTCCGAGATCCGCCCAGTATTTGCTGTATATTTCGCCAGCCCCAAGAATCCCTGTGACCTCAAGACCGAAGATGTGCTGGCACAGCGCATATGGGTCTCCACAAACGATGGAGTAATTACCGTGAACTTTGAGTACGCCAACTTTTGCTTCATTGATTCGGTTTCGGATCAGCTGATAAATACTGCTTTGCACATATGGGTCGTCGATCATGGATGGTTCAATCATGACTGCTTTGGCGAAGTCGTTTTCTGTGCGACAGATGTTGGAGCTATTCAGTCCGCATCCTTTCGTAAACAGGATTGCTTTCCGCCAATCCATCCCAAGAGTCTCTTTAATTTCGCACATAGTCGGCGCGATTAGTTCGTCTATTTGCTCGTCAGTGAGGCGGTAGCTTTGCACAAATTGGTAATTTAGATTCCGTTCGTTTTCCAGTTCTTTGGGGCAGTTCTTGGCGATACCAAACGTGTATTCATTTTCCATACAGTTTGAGAGGTAGGACTGGCAATTTGGGTAACTATCCCACAGCTTCAGCATGGAAGCGGTCAGGATTAGTTCTACGTTGCGCACATCCACTTCGTTCCCCCAAACGTCTCTGACTATGTAGGAGCCAGCCACTTTTTCCGCGAAGTCCAGAAAATCGAAAGTGAAAACCATTCCTTTTTCCCAAGAGAACCGCGTATTCACGCCGGAAACTGTGTAGTCCAGCCCAAGTTCTTCGCTCCAACGCCGCGCCAAAGACGGGAGCATAAGCCCATAGCCGTCCGACTCGACAAGAGTAATACGTTCATCCTTCCGCTCTTCCATTACTGGTTCAACAGTTCCTTCATCGTTCAGGTAAACTACATCGGATAAGAACTCTGTTTCGCAGTCGCTCACAACGAGTATTCCGTTTGGCATAGAAACTGGAACCGACGCGCTGCAAGCCAACGCCTTATACGCCTCAAACTTGGCCGGTACCATTTTCATGCTCATATCTCTCCCATTGTCGATACGGCGACGGATTTCCTTTGAGTGCCGCTCGCTGATAAAGACGATGGTTTTATTTTTAACGCCGCCGTTTGTTCCAAGTAGCCGTACATAGCGTATCCCATTGATACTGAATCCCCTGCAAGCTCTGCGGTAATCTTTTTCCTTATCGATAATAACGCACAGGTAGTCGGGCTTGAACTGTATGGTGTCCAGTTGCGCGTATAGTTGCTTGATACGGCGGCGATTTTGAATACTGTTATCCTCCCTTCGCAATCGTCGTATTTCAGACTTGATTGATTTGGCATTTGCGTCCGCGTCCGTAATACCGTTCAATTCGTCCAGCCATCGAAGCACTTGGCTGTCTGCCAATGAAACGACTTCATCGTTGCGTCTGGCTTCTGATATAGGGAGCGTCAGCTTCCATCTTGCCTTTCTTAGTCTGCTGCTATGTATTTTGTAGATATACTTTTGGCATACCAACTGCTTTGACATATTGAATCCCTCCGCGCACATATGTATTAAAATTATGTTCATAGGGGAAATAGAAACCTGTCAACCATATTCTTCTGCCTGGTATCCAAACCAATCCTCGTAAAATTCCATCCTGCCTCGTTCGATGTATGCTTCGAGAGCTTCATCGTTTTCTTCTGGGTCTAGTTCAAACTCATCGTAATGCCATATATAACCAGGTAACATTTTCGGCTTCCTTTCTGAACTACTCGCACGCGCCGTCACACTTTTTCCGCGTTGACTTCGTTCAGGACGGATTCGATATTGACCTCATTTGCGATACACAGCGCGGCGGCTGTTTCGATCACGTCGTCCCACTCGTCGTCTCGTACTCGGTCAAGAAGGCATTTCCCTCCGGTACGTTTTTCGAGTGAGATATGTTTTTTGTAGAGCAGTTCTTTGTACAGTTGCCGGTATGCGCTTTGGAAGGAGCCACCCAGACAAGCGGAGGCGTAGCAGCGGCACAGCCGGTTCACGATCTGTCTTGGCGTCCATTCTCTAGCCTGGTGTGTCAATAGTTTTACGGCATTTTTCAGTTTGTCGCACTCTGCTTCCAGCTGTTTGGTATATCTCCCGTTATAGTCCACAAGCTCTCGGACAGATTTTTGGATTTGCTCCCGTGAGCCATACAAAACTGCCCATCCATAGTTTGCCAGAATCTCCTTTTCTGTTCGGATCTCATGCGTCCGCTGCTCCTCCGCTGAATGCTCAAAGGTGTTCAGTAACTGGGTGCGTACCTCTTTTGCAATTGCACTGTCACGGAGAAGCATTCCAATCTGGAGAATAGCTCGTTTGAAAAAGAGGTTGATTCCAACATTCGGAACCCTAAGCGTTACATCATCGGATAGTTTAAAGTCCGTATAATACTGCGTCTTAACGATTTCTCCTTTTAGGAGAAATCGTTCCGCTATTGTTTTGGGGGTATACTTTACAACTCCGTCCGCACTAATTTCACATCGATTGTCATAAAAGCAAGACTGAATCGCCTTTATGTCCACCTCATAGTAGTCTGAAATTTGTTGCGCTGTCATCATTTCCAGCTGAGGCAAAAGGAACAGCTCCTTCACCTTATCCAGCACCTCAACGCGCCCAGACAGCTTGGCGCGGGTCTCCGCACTCATCAAGTTCTCATTAACCATAGTTTTTTTCATTTTTTGGCATCCTTTCTTCGTTACAAATTATGAACCAAACGTATTTCTCTAAATATTGCGGCGTAAAACAAACTCAATGTGTTTATTAGGAAGTAATGTTCGTTTTGTGTCGCTTCAAATCTCCGTGCCAGAACATCCATGTCACGCCCTCCAATTCATATATTCCAGAAAGCCCCCATGTACCTGCTCTGTGCGCTTTTGCTACAAATACCTTACCCTCGCTACTTTCTACAAAATCGCGGTATCCCTTCTGCATCTTCGGATAGGATTTTTGCCTCTTAATCTTCTTAACATCCAACTCTACAAGTTCACCGTCTGCTATCCGCTCTCTGCATTCCTCCGCATACCGTGCCAGAAGCTCTTTTGCTCTACTTCTCTTCTTGTTCATTTTTAGGCCCCTTCCTTTGACGTTGGTCTACTTATTTTCGTTTTGTATGTACTATTTTGCGTTCTTGATCCGTTCCTTTGCGATTTCAAAAAACTCATGGTCAAGTTCCATACCGATGAACCGCCGATTCGTTTTTACACAAGCGATTCCAACAGATCCGCTCCCCATACAGTTATCTAAAACCACTTCGTTTTCCTTGGTGTATGTCTCGATTAGGTACTCTAAAAGATCCAATGGCTTTTGTGTTGGGTGTACCTTTCCGGCTTGTACTGCGTTGGAGAAGCTCAGGATATCTGTTGGGTAGTACACGTTATTGTGTGATTCGATGTTTTTGTAAGTTCCATAGCACCCGTCGCCGTTTCCTGTTTTCTTATTGTAGCCTCCCTTATTTCTTGATTTGCCACGAACTTCCATTTTCGGGTAATACACAGGCGTTCCGTAAGAGAATATGCTGATATTTTCGTGGCGTTTCAGCGGGCGTTTCTTTGCGTTCAGGAACCCGTTCACGTTAGCATCGCTTGACAATGGTAAACACACCATTGAATAAGGCGCTGGGGGTAAGAAATCAGATTTTCCACTCAAAAGAAACGCGCTCGGCGGCGGCTTTGCCCTTGACAGGCAGCCCCGGCTGTGCTATGGGTGGCGCGGCGACGGGGGATAATCCAGCAGAGCCTCCGTGGACGGAACGGGGAAAATAGGCGGGGGCGCTTCTGGTCACGATGTCCAGAACACATACAAAAACACCGCTCCGATTTTGTTGGAAGCGGTGCTTTGTGTAAGGTTGACAGCCTATTATGTTATTAGTTTTCTGTTTCCCTTTGTCAAGAGAAGATATGCTTATCCCATATCCAATCGTATTTATAGGCTTTTATGTTGCTTGCTCTCAAGGAAGTTGAAAACGGTTCCGCTCCAAACAGAGCAATCACCCCATGTGGTTTAATGACCCGCTTATACTGCTCCCATAGCTTATCGAATGGAAGAACCGTATCCCATCTATTCGCGCTCGTTCCATACGGAAGGTCGCACAAAATCATATCGACGCTGTGATCTGCAAGGAAGCTCATCAGCTCCAAGCAATCTCCCTCATACAAATTCGTTTCATTTTTGTTCATTTTTCTCAAATCCTTTCTCGTTGTTTATCCAGTCTGTGAGGAGGTCTCTCATACGCTTGCTTGGCACATACAGGGAGATAGGCTTATCGTCTCGAATAGCACTCCGCCAGATCCACTGGAGCATTTCGGACAAAGCGAACGCGTCTTGGTCTATGGTCACGCCGTTCTTCCGGAAGAACTTCATGATACTGGGGTCAACGAAGCGGTTGACCATGTAAGCTGCGTTGGTTCTATTTCTGTATTTGTTTGTAGCTCTAGCCCCGGTTTGAACAAAGTTTTTGCGGAACCGTCCAGTTTTGGCGTCGATCAGTTTATCCATATCCCGTTTGAAGCACGTCCACATTCTGGAGTCGCTGGACTCGCCGCTGGACCGGAAAAAATTCCTCATTCCGTTTCGGAGTGCTTTGATATCCTCATGTCCGTAGCTGCGCTTGCTGTACCACCCCTTAGACAGTGCATGATCGTTCTTTCCAATAGCGTTCATTCTCTTATTTTCTACAATATGAATGAGCTTAGAGTAATCCAAGGACGGTGGAGCATCCGGCTTATCGGAGAAGCGATATCCGAGTTCATCTTTTTCCACGCCTATAATCTGATAGTCAAACTCAAAAAAGTCCAGATAGGCTTTTGGGTACTGCCCCTCAAAGAGGTAGGTTAGGATAAAAACCTCGTCGAAAGCTCGTAGCAGTTCCGGGTTCAGGATATTCATAAGTACGGAGTCCAGCCGGAACAGGGACCCGGCATCCGCTATCTTCTTATAATCGGAGAATCGCCCTACGTAACCTGGATCTTCCCAGTGAACGTAGCCACTCTCATCTACAGACGCTAACGTAGACGTTACAAACTCAAGGTCTTTAGTGGTAATATTGAGTCGTTCAATAACTCGGATACTCTCGTCCACAATAAGGGAGTACTGTTTATCCCGCACAAGCTCGATTGCCTCCTTATCCATAAGGCAGAACAGGGAATGAGTAGCGGCAACGCTGCGGCCCTCTTTCAAGCTAAGTTTTAGTTCGGCGGACTTAGTGGTGTGATCGTTTCCGGGCTGGTCAAATCCGCATTGTTCACATACCCTATCTACCTCATCTAGGTATGGGGTCACGTACAGGAAACGCTTGTTATTTTTGGTTTGATTCATGTACCGTATGGCAGCGGAGGATTTTCCTCGTCCCATTTTGGCGTCCACAATTTTTATACTGCTCATTTGTTATAAAAACTCTCCTTTTTTATAAAAATCGAAAGATATGCGTCCAAAAAGATTTTGGACAGTCTTTTTGCTTATGTTCCACTGTTGCTAAAAAAGAAATCACGCTTCTTTGAAACAATAGCTCTCTTTCTTGTAACTCTCTTCTCTTTATTTTGTTTATAGAAAACGAGCCTTGAAACCATTGCGGCACAAGGGATTCAAAACGCATTGGACAAACGAACCGCCTTAAAATGTCCAAACTCGATTTTCAAGGTGCAAGGTTGGATAGCAGCAGGCAGGCAACAGCGCAGGAAAACAGAAAGAACCGTAAAGAAAAATTCCCAGTGGGCTTCCCTGTTAGCTTCCCGCTCCGTATAGAAGCAGGCGGTATAGAGCAGAGAGACAGAAAAATCCGTAAAGAAAAAATTTCGGAGGACTTCCCTGTAACTGGTTGCTCCATACGGAACAGCGCAGTGAACTGACACGACCTGAGCTTGAAGAGTGAGTATCCGTAACAGTAGAAGGCAGGTGGGAACAGGGCAGGATTACGGAAAGACCGTATATCAATATTTCTGTTTTACGGCTTTACAAGTTGGTTCTCCTGGTCGAACGTGGTCCGTAAATGTCAACGTTTAAAAACGCTGGATTCTCCGACCCGCTCCATTGGGAACGCAGGCGTCATAGCGCAGGGATACGAGAAAAAGAAAAAAGAAAAATTTTCCAGATGGCCGCTCTATAAGTCGTTGGTGTGTACGGTAAGACTCTGTTGACGTAAGGTTCCAGTGTAGCGATTGACAGCACAGGGACACTTGAAGTTCGTAGGCCGTGTGAGAGGAAGCAGGAGCGAGCAGAGTAGAGACACATCAATTTTTGATTTACGGATACCCACTACATACCCAATGTCTTGGGCACAGCAAATATGTATTATTTTTATGTTCACTTTGCTAGATTATACCACAAAGAACCCAATGTGTCAATACGGAGCGGTGCAGATCGAAGGGAAAATATGGTAAAAAACGCAGCAAAAAAAGACAACGTTGGTTAAGGGCAAAAACGCTTAAAGTGTAGAAAAACGCACAAAAGCACTCGTTATGAAACAGCTTAACCAACGTGATCTTTTTGGATAAAATGCTTTAAAAAATGAGATTATTAGAGGTTAAGTTGATAAAAAAGTTGCGATAGTGAAGTGAAGCGACATTATATGTATGGCGTCCTGGAAGCCGAAAAAATACCATAACATCCCCGCCCTACTTGCCACGCCGCCGAAAAGGCAAGTAGACCAGCGACACAGTACTAGAACATCAATCGAACAAATTATTAAATTTGACGGCATAATCATAACGATTGAAAAATATTGCGCATATGAATATTTTTTGACTCCAGTTTAGACTTTAAACCTGCTACCATAGGCCCATAGCAACCCCAATACCGCATACATAGTACCTACAGGCCAACGGGGACAAAAAATGCCGCCTATGTGCTAGCTCCACATAGGCGGGAAAGTCCCCAAAATACACAATCAAGAAGGGAAATGATAGTAGAAATGAACGAAAAAGTGAATATGGGGACTGGAAACATTATACCGCAGTCCCAGGAATCCGTCAAGCAAAAAAAACGGTGGCTAATACCAGACAGCAAGCCGATTGCATGGCAAGTCATAAGGCTTACCGCAGCAGAGGGCGGGGACGACGACCGGGAACCGGTCGAAACCACAACAATCACCGCAAAAAATGCGGTGGAAGCGTATACGTTGGCCGCCAAGGTATACCCCGGATACAAGCTCGGGGCGGAAATAGTTACATATCCCCTTGCTACTCTTGCCCCGGAAGGGGAAGGAATTGACTATTTGGCCAAATATACGGCCAAACAATTCAGAAAATGGCAGATTAGGAACGAAAATGCCGTTTTCCAAGGGTTGACGGTACAAGACCGGGAAGATCAGGCACAAACCGCCGCCCTTGCCATATGGCAAGGACTCTTAGCGGATGAGGGTATAGATATGTATGCCCTGTATAAGATAGGGTACAACGCAATTTGCGCCGAACGCGATCAGATGTTCCGGAAAAAAGAAAAGTCGTACAATCCGGATAGACTCCCGCGCGTTTTTGGCACATTTGTTGCAAAAAATGGCCCGTTGGGCGCATTGTTTGCCGAGGCCGCGGCGAATGCCGCAAAAAGCGGTAAATTGACAGAAAAACAAATGTCCGTGTTGGATATGTATGCCCGTCACTGGACGGGCGCGGAAATGGCAGCTGAAATGGGCATTAGGCGGGAAAAGGTGTACAAACACCTACACGCCGGGTTACATAATGTTCTGGATCAAATGATCCAGATTGACCTTGCAAACGGACTTAGGACGTTTGCAAGACACGGAATAACGCCCGAAGAAGTATATGAAGCCCTTGCGGAAGAAGCAAGGAAACGCAAAAATTAGATTAAAAAGACGCTGGAAATATTTCCAGCGTCTTTTTTTGTCCCCGCCCCGTCAGAAGGGGACAAACTCCCCTCTAAGAGTGAAAGGGAAACTCCCGGAAAAAATCCTGCTGGAAGCCCGTCAGAAGGGGACAAACTCCCCTCTAAGAGTGAAAGGGAAACTCCCGGAAAAAATCCTGCTGGAAGCCATAGTTTATCATTGATAGAGCCGCCAAATCCATAATGATTTGGCGGCTCAAATGAGTGATAAACAACGGATATCACTCGCTTGAGCGGCTTGTAACACCTTGCTATAAAGCTGCGTGCCAAACGGAGACCGACTGTGGAAAATGGTTTGCCCTATCTACTGAGGACCCCTGAGCATGGCGTTATAGTGGGAGTGGAAAACCGCTTGAGGTTTGTCCTGCTACCACCAAGGGCGTGTTGGTGTGAGTACCTTTGCTATCAAAGGCGACAGTCTGCCAGGGAGTTAGGCCCTGGGGTTCGGGTCAGTGAAAGCCCAGACAGTGCGGAGACCTCGGCCGCAGGTGGTTGCCATTGCCACCTTAAATGAGCGCTACCGGCGTGATTACAAGGGACAAATATCGGAAAGTTTGCAAGAACTGAACATCTGAACGGCCATTACATAGCCGGTTATCCTCTTAGGTATCAAGGATATTTGAGAGATGGTTTTGTGATAGCTTTGCGTGAAGGCCCAAGGGGTTATAGCGCAGTGCGAAGGGTTTGGGCTTTGAGCGAACCGGACGGTATGATTGAAAAATTTACGTGGACGTTCATTTGAGCGTTTGCAAGTCTATACAAAGTGTCGGGGCCGGATTCCCATAGTTGGTTCCGGCACTTCAATATGGGCTTGACCCGTAAATAATTTTTCAGGAGGACAAAATATGCCTACCATTAAAGAGAAGTTGCTGGGCGACTTTGACGTTGCATTGAAGAACGTCAACTCGCTCCTCGTTTGCGGAACGGCTTCCAGAGTGGAAGCCGAAGCCGCAATCGGAACGTTGACCTCAATCGAGGCCGACTTAAAAAAATTGGAGGAGCGGGACGTTTATGATCGCTGCGCGGACATTCGCGAAGCGATCAAAGTACACCGTTTCCCCGTGATCGCTCACAAGAAAGTGAGCGAAAACGGGCGTCTGGTCAGGGTCGAACGGGGCACTAAAATGGTCCAAGTAGATTTGAAGGCTTTCTGCGAATACCGCCGGTTTTCTCTGGACTGGTATTCCGAAATGCAGGCGCTGAATAAGCGCCTGACGTTGAGGGTTGCAACAACTCTCAACATGACCCCAAGTGAAATCAAAGACGTGGACGACTCATATTATATGAGTCAGTTCGCCGAGAAGATTTCCCTTGGGGAAGACCCCACGTCTAACACCCAGTGCGTCAAGCACCTGCAAAGGGTGCTTGACTTGCTCTGCCCGAACATGGGCAAAGCAAATAACCACGACTTGACTTATATCATGTCGTGCTATTCGCGGCGTAGCAACAAAGCTGCACTGAAAGTAGTCTGTGCAAACCACAGACTACTCTTGTCCCTGTTGGGGGATGTAGCGTTTAACGTATCCGAAAAAATCGGGTACGGCATTGAACACAAGAGAAAACCGGCGTCCAAGGTGGTTGCCGAAAAAGCAGAAAAGAAAACGACCACTCCGGTTCCGTCCGTGGTTTTGGAACTTCCCGAGGAGGTTTCCGAGGAGGTTCCCGAGGAGGTTTCCGCCGAGGCGTAACATATAAGGGCTTGGTTTCCCAAGCCCTGCTTAATGCGGCTTCGGGTTTTTCAATGGGGTTTTCAAACCTGGAACGGTCCAAAGCCCGTAAAACGCAGATGGAGTATACATGTTAAAAAAGGAGAAGCAACAATGAGTATTGCTAACATTAAGGCAAATTACAGGAGACTTCACACCAGCCGGGCGAGGCGGTATGTGTCCCGCAAACTCGAGGGCATTGCGGTGCCCTACAATGGAAAGTTTGGAAATGGGTACAAGGTTTTCACCCCGGCGTGGGACAGCTCAAAATATTGCTACGTAACTTATTACGTAGCATGAAGAAATCAGTCGTGGCGGCGACGTTAAATAGCCTTTAGGCCGCCAGCGTCCCGGCCTATGGCCGGGGGTAGGGGTTCATTTTCCCCGTATTTTCAAATAAACAGGGGGGGGTAGAAATGGCAAAAAAGAAGTCAAGGAAGTACGAAGCGCGGATGAGACAGCGCAAAGAGGCCAACGCGTATCTGTTGCATGAAAATTGTAGCGGATATTACGACTGACCCGCAAGGCCCACGCCGGAAGGCGTGATCGGTGCAAGCCCGATGCCGTCCAATTGACGGCGGCGCTCATGGGCTAGTTTTGCAATGTCGGCCCAGTAGAAATCACCACTTCGTTGCGGAGACTCTGGAAACCCGGAGTCAAACTGATAAGTCCGCAATTTTCACGGAATCGGTGATTTCTGCAAACATTCTTTACATGAAAGGAGCTTTATGGAAGGTAATCAATTAGATTTGGCAGAACGCGCAAAGTTCGGCGAGATGGAGTGTTCCATCTATCGAGACGCAGGGAGTGGAGAGCTTTTCTTCACTCGCGAGCAGATTGGAACTGCACTGGAGTATAGTGACCCTAGCAAGGCGATTTCAAATATTCATGCTCGCCATGCTAATCGGTTAAATATGTTCTCAGTTACAGTTCCTATCTTGAAAAGTGGGGGTCCCTCAAATTGAGGACCCCCACTCAGACGATGAGTTTCACCCAGAGTATGGCGGGACTCAAGAAACTGTTCTCTATTCTCGTTATGGGGTCATGGAGATCTGCCGCTGGAGTCACAAACCCAAAGCAGATGCGTTCATAGATTTCGTTTGGGAGGTTGCAGACCGGTTGATGAGCGGTAAGGCGGTTCTAGTGCCGAGCGACGGAACGGCAATCGTGCCGACTGGAGATGTGACTGCCCAATTAAATTCTATTGGGGAGTTCTTAAAAGTGCTTGATGAGAAGGTTTCTCAGTTTTCGGAGTCGATGAACACACTGAACCAAAAGGTTTCCAAGGTGCAGGAATCAGCCTCATATTCCAACTACTATCTGAGGTGTCAAATGCGTTCAGGATATGACGAGCGGTGGGAACGAAGTCAGGGTCCACGGTTGAAGGCTGTTGCTGAATTTATCGGGATCGACAGCAAGCGGCTTTTGCGAGAGATCTATGGCGAAATGGAACGTCGCTATGGAATCACATTAAATTCGTTTGTGAACGACTACAAACGAACAAAGAAGGTTTCAACGTGTTCTACTCTATCCGTGATCTCCTTCAGCCTAACGCTAAGGGAGATGTTTACCGCTATAGTGGACGAGGTGTTAGCGGTTTGTGGCATTGATTTGCCGGAATCCACAACGCAATCAAGCCTTATAGAGATGGCTCAAAAGGCGGCGGGTGTTCATCAGAACGCAATGACCTTGTGATTGATTGTTGCAAGCATCATTACGGTATGGTATAATCAAATATGAGGAAGGAGGTGGTGTGTTTGGATAAAAAGTTTTCGGACGAGGAGTTTGAAGAAACTCCGATTATGCAGATGCTCAGAGGTTTATTGTCGGAAAGTGTCAGAGAAGCTAGGAGAGAGTTGGAATTTGACCCTCAAAAAGCGGAAATTCTCCGATTCGTATGTCAAAAAATCTCTGAAGTCCTTGGAGATGGAGAGAAGGTAAGCGTGCGCTTACACCCAGAGTTCAATTCTGGGGGGGTAGAACTTCGAGTAGAATCTATAGAACTAGACAGACATGGGGTAGAAGAGTTTAGGGACATTTTAAAGGAATGTAGCTCAATCGATATCGAGCCACTTACAGATGGACGAATTAGTTTTTCTGCGTCTGTTTATGGGGTGTTTCGCCCAAAGACCAAACAAGAATAATAAGCAAACTCCCCGATTTTCGGGGAGTTTTTTTACAACTAAAAAACAGGAAAGGGGGTGATTGCTTGATGTTGGAAACCATCAAGCAACAACAACAATAGCGGCCATAATGGGTCGCGCAATTGATTTGGGCCGTCGATAACCTGTAGGTTGTCGGCGGTTTTCTTTTGTGAACGGGGGCTAAAGAGGTATGAGTTTCTTAGACGGCTGGTGGCTCTGGACGTTTGATGACTGGAAGCGGGCAATTGCCCAGCATGGTCGGGCGGAGCGCGAGATGATTTTCAGCTTTCTAATTGAGCGTAACGATATACTTAGTGACGACCAGTTCAGCGAACTGGTCGAAATTCCCTATCCGGTTGGATAGTGAACACTGCTCATGAGCTAACCCCCAAAAAAAACAACATTGAAGGTGTCGCCATGAAGGAAGTATGTAGCACAACAATTGATGCTTGCATCTGGGATATTGAGAGCAAATTGGCCTCAGTGTATGGGTGCATGGAGGCGGAGCGCATGATACAGCCGCTGGTCTGGTATATTAACACAGGTCGTGCGTCTACCGACTTTTTGCGGCTGCTGATTAACGCTAAACCGCAAACCAAAGCGGCAATCTATCGTAGACTTGCCAAATTAGAGAGTTTCGACGGAACGATAACAGCTATTTGCAACGTACTACACTTGGATGCAAAATCCGTAATCGCTTAGTATCGCCGTGGGGCTTTTGTGCCCTAATCTTTCTCTTGCATATAACATCTTTACTTTTGGGGTCTCCATTTGGATACTTTACCTGTGGAGACCCCAAAAGTAAAGATGTTTTCGTTGACGCATACGATATTTTTGTATATACTAACAAGAGAGGAGGCAGAGGCGTGACCAGAAAATTTGTGTATTGGGGCGCATTCCTTGCGGCTTGCAAGGTTATGGGCTTGGGAGACAGTACGCTACAAGCACTGGAAAATATGCTTCTCCTTAACCCGACTGCTGGTGATATGGTAGAAGGGACAGGTGGCGCGTGCAAGGTCCGTGTCAAGTTGTCCGGACGCGGCAAGAGCGCAGGTGGACGGGCGATTTACTATGACACTGGCACAGCGATTCACTTCCTTATGATTTACCCAAAAAGTGCGCAATCGGATTTGACGCCAACACAAAAGGAACTCTTACATAAGGCGACACGGAAGATTCGGAAGGAGTGTTGATATGGACGAATTGGTTTTAGAGACACCATTGTCCCCGGAGGAAATTGCGGAGAATTTTAAGGATTTCGATTTGACGTCCGCTCTTCAGAACACATTGGAAGAGATTGACGCATGGAAGCGCGGGGAGGAAGTCCCAATAGTCGTTCGCGAGCGGACGTTACCGGACGTGGATGCTGCTGAGATACGGAAATCCCTTTCTCTCACACCTAAAGACTTTGCCGGAATACTTGGCGTATCCACACAAACGGTAGAAGAATGGGAAAGCGGGCGGAGTAATCCAACGCCCACGGAACGGAAACTGATGTATCTGATTCAGGAAGATCATACTTTAGTTCAAAAATTGAGATAAGAACAACCCCCACCGGAATCAACTGGTGGGGGTTTTTATTGCTCTTTTTGGTGCAAATGAACAATGGAAAGGTAGAACCATGTTAGAAAAATACGTGTATAACCCAGAAGTTCTTGTAGAAATAGCCCAAGATTATCTACAGGCAGAAGAGGATCTACAAACATATACACTAAACCACAACCTATCCTCTAGCCGGGAGGAGATTGAGTACTTGAGCCGTAAAAAAGAAAGTGTCTGTACTTGGCTAGCCATGCTGAAAGCCTGTCGCATGGTCAGGGCTGACCCCGATATTGTGCTGGCAACGGTGAAAGCCATGAACCGCTACGAAAGGCTGAAAGGCTGGCGGATTTGCGTACACCTCCCCACTGGTTTGAGTATAGGGTGTAGTGAGCGCGGCGAGGATCGAGTGAGGCGGTTTTTCTCGCTCGGAGACGAGTGGCACGGATACTTTCGAAGCAATGGCCGCCGGTTTCGGTGGCTGGATAAGACATGAAAGGAATCAGAACAACATGAGAATCACAGAACGCAACAAAAACGCCCTTGCATATATTAAAAGGTGTAATCGCAGAAGACGCAGAGCAGTTCTCCGACAACGGCGATGTATTAGCCGCTTCTTGCGGGCAGCGACATTGGTCGCTGCGGCAATTTGTATAGCGGACGTTATTTTGATGTTCGCATAATTTAGGTAAGGAGGTTCCAATGGGTCTGACACAACCTATGCAGGGGCTGAGCATCCCCGCCCAAAAGCTGCTCCCGCTGTTTGGGAGTATTGCTGGTGCCACGGTCAGCAATGCAGTATAGCCCACACAGTGAGTTTAATAGCGTGGACAAATAAATCAACAGCCCCTTGTGGTCCATATGGGCGATAATGCAAGGGGCTGTTAGGAAGTATATACAAAGGAGATCTCTAGTATGGGTCTATCGCGTCATTGACTAGGGTTTGAGCATCCCCGCCCAAAAACTGCTCCGCCGCCGGGGAGCTGGCACTGGTAGCACGCGGATACCAGGAGGCAGCTTCATTTGCGCAAAGGCTCATCGGCGGCGATTGGTTCCCGCGTTCATATCTGAGCGTATGGAAATGGAAATTGGGGTTCGATTCCCCATACTCAGACCAGAGGTAGAAGCCTCTATTTAAAAAAGGAGTGTGCCAAATGGACAAGAAGTTAGCTCAGGCGATCAATGAACTCAAGGTTGCGGTAGCCGCATCCGTTGCGGCGGCCGAGGAGGTCAAGCAACTCTCCTATGATGGCTCCTGCACGGAGCCTGGCATCCGTGCAACCAAGGCAGTTGCGGCGGCCTTGGAAAAGGTAATCGCCCTTCTCTAATGGGGGCATGGGTTGAAATGGGGAGGTAAGGACATAAATGTCCTTACCTCCTCTGCTGCCCCCCGTGCGGGGCGGCAACTGATTGGAGGTTCATTCTATGGGATTTGTGATAGAAGTATCTGCCTATAGAGGCTTGGAACGCACATATTTTGTGCAAGAACTGGACATATCAGAGGCAAAGCGTAAGGCATACGATATGTTTAGGAAGAGTTCGAGCTGCTATTTGCCGGAAACGCTTGCCGAAGCAGAAGTTTCAGACCTCGTATTTGTCATAGAAGTCTGTAAAGTTGAGCAAATAATACTGTAATTAGAGCCTACATAGAACGCAATCCGTTCAGCGGGATTGGGGAATCGGAACCACAAGCTATCGCAGAAAGAGAGGGGTTAGTAGCCTCTCTCTTCTTTTCTGCTGAAATGAAATATTGTGAAAGGAGTATAAAATGGAAAATAAAGCGACAAATGAAAACCTGTTAGATGCGGAGACTAGGGAAAAGCTGGCCGGGCGTGTCGAGGTTCTGGACAAGGTGAAGAAGCTGTTTCTTTTGCCGCAGTTGGAGATGATTACTGTGGCTCAGATAGCAGACTATTATGGGGTAGACAAAGAAGCAATTCAGAAATGCTATCAGCGGAATAAAGACGAGATTGATTTAGATGGTGTTGAAAAATTCTACCTCAGTACTTTAGTGCAACGGCTTGGACAAAATGTCCAATCCGTAAAAACCAAGTATCACACAGACTTTATGCTGTCCGATACTGTCACTTTGCGTGTTCCTAACGGTGGAATTAGGTTATTCCCAAAGAGGGCGATACTCCGCATCGGAATGCTTCTCCGGGACAGCGAAGTTGCGAGGGAAGTTCGGACGCAGCTTCTGAATGTCTTTGAAAAGACAGACGATTCCCAAAAGATTGAGGCTATCGAAACAGAGCAAGAAATAATGGGCCAAATGGGGATTGCGTTTGCGAATGGAGATCTCACGGCATTTTGTGAGGCAGCCATGCAATACAATGCGTTCAAGCAACGGCATATTGACCGGCTAGAGGCAAAGATTAGCGCAGACAAACCGAAGGTTGAGTTTGCTGAAACGTTTGGGTCTGGCAAGGAAACAGTATCTGTTGGGACGTATGCAAAAATGCTGTACGACAAGAAAGGCATTGATATTGGTAGAAACAGGTTGTTTAGCTGGCTGAGGAGAAATGGGATTGTTGACAGCAAAAATATCCCGTATCAGAAATATATGAACGCTGGATGGTTTAGGGTTGTTTCTATTCAGAAACCAGGAATCAACCAAAATATTCCGACGGCAAGGATCACGGCAAAAGGCCAGGAAAAGCTGTTTGAGTTGATTTCAGAAGACTACAAAGAAGCGTGAGGAGGCTCTCTATGGGGAGTAAGGTCTATTTTTTCTGTATGGCGGTAACTCACTACCGCACTGGAAAAGATATCGGGACTCGTTGCGGTGTTGTGTTTGCTACGAGTCTCGAAGAAGCTGAGAAGATTGCATGGAGCAAGTACGGAAACGACTATACTCACAACCTGTCGGTGGAAGAAGTACAGGGCGACGGGGTCTGTGTTGACCTGTAGGGGATTGGAATGACAAATTTTGATAAAATCCGCAACATGAGTGCCGAAAATATGGAACTCTTTTTTATGGAAAAACGTTGGAAATGCCCTTATGCATGGTGCCCCTGTGAGGACGATTGGTATATGACCTGTCTCAACTGTTGGCTTGGATGGCTCAATCAAGAAGCAGAATAAAACAATTCTTTCATGGGGGCGGTAAACAAAGTGATCGTAATCGATTCTATTGTTTTGCTTATTACCATTGTTTTGCTTATCATCATTGTTTCCTTTTCTTATTGTAAAATTTTCGATTGGAAAATAGACAGAGAAATTAAACAAGAACGAGTGAAACGGTCCGCAATTGAAAAAAGGCTTACCAAATGCGCCGTAAAGCCCCTGCCTTTAGGCATGGGGATATAAGTCGCTTTTCTTTCTAAGGATTTTGTGCTATAGTAGTTTTGGTGATTTTATGGAGTATTCCTACAAGTTTCGGATATATCCGAACGCAGCGCAGGAAAACTTAATACAAAGGACTTTTGGTTGCTGCCGGTTTGTGTTCAACCATTTTCTTGCTGAGAGAATGAAACAGTACAAACAGACCGGGAAGTCACCCACAAGGTTTCAGCAGGACAAAAGCCTGACTGCGCTGAAAAAGGAATTGGAGTGGCTGAAAGAGGCAGACGCAACCGCGCTACAATCTGCTTTGCGTGATTTGGATACCGCCTATCAGAACTTTTTCCGGCGAGTAAAACAGGGTCAGAAACCAGGCTATCCGAAATTCAAACGCAAACACGACCATCGGAAAAGCTACAAAAGCAAGCGCGTTGGGGAGAACATCAAAGTGCTGGATAAAGCGGTACAGCTTCCGAAACTGGGTCTTGTGAAGTGCCGGGTATCCAAGCAAGTCAAAGGCCGCATTCTCTCCGCAACCGTCAGCCAAAATCCATC
>CANDKT010000002.1 GCA_947385365.1 uncultured Bacillota bacterium
TCGACACCCGGAACCACAATCCGGTGCTCTAACCAACTGAGCTACACCCACCATACCGCTGACCGTGTTCCGTGTGTTCGGAACGCTTCCCATTCCGGGAAGCAGGCGGAAAGGCTCCCATATGGAGTGGCACGCCTGAAGGGACTCGAACCCCTGGCCCACTGCTTAGAAGGCAGTTGCTCTATCCACCTGAGCTACAGGCGCATATTGGAGCGGGTGATGGGAATCGAACCCACGCGACCAGCTTGGAAGGCTGGGATTCTACCATTGAACTACACCCGCATGGGCGCCGTCACTCTCATGTCAGCCATGAAATTGTAGCACAATCCCACCTGGATTGTCAATCCTTTTTTTCGGGAAAGAAGAAGTTTTTTCTTGCGCCGGAGAAAACAGGTCATCGGAGCGCGCTGTCGCAGAACGCGCAGCAGTCCTGACCGCCGTTCTTCCGGACGAGAGGTGGGAGATAGGGCTGGGATTGGGTGATGCAGCGGGGGTTGCGGCAGACCGGCTTTGTCCCAATCTCCACCGCAGGGGTGCGTTCCAGGCGGGGCTGATTGGCCAGATCGGACAGCAACGCCATCCGCGCGAACATCCCGTAGCGGGCCTGCTGGAAATAGACCGCTCTCGGATCGTCGTCCACGTCCACCGCGATCTCGTCCACGCGGGGCAGAGGGTGCATCACCAACATATGCTCTTTGGCGCGCTCCAGCTTGCGGCGGGTGAGAATGTAGATCCCCTTGCACCGCTCGTATTCCAGCGGGTCTACGAAACGTTCTCGCTGCACGCGGGTCATGTACAGAACGTCCAGCTGCGGAATGACGGCTTCCAGGCCGGTCACTTCCGTGAACGGCATATCGTGTTCCAACAGAAAAGCCCGTATGTAATCGGGCACCGCCAATTCTCGCGGGGAGATCAGGAAAAACCGGACGTTCCGGAATTTTTCCAACGCCTTGATGAGGGAATGCACCGTGCGCCCGTTTTTCAGATCACCGCACAGGCCGATGGAAAGTCCGTCCACCTTCCCCAAAAGCCGGGTCATCGTGGTCAGGTCCGCCATCGTCTGCGTCGGGTGCATATGCCCGCCGTCGCCCGCGTTGACCACCGGAACGTGGGAGTACAACGAAGCCGCTTTCGCCGCGCCCTCCCACGGCGTGCGCATCACGATAACATCCGCGTACCCGGACACCATCTTGATCGTATCCTTGAGCGTCTCGCCCTTCGCGACCGAAGAGGAATTTGGGTCCGCAAAGCCGAACACAGAACCGCCTAACCGCAGCATGGCCGTCTGAAAGGAAAAATTGGTCCGCGTGGACGGTTCGTAAAACAGGTTCGCCGCGACTTTCCCCTGACACACACCGGTGAAACGTTCCGGAGCGTCCATGATCTGACTGGCTCTCTGGTACAGCGCGTCCCACTCCGCGCGGGGGAGGTCGCCGAAATCGATCAAATGCCGCATAGTCCCACTCCTTTTCCGGCTCTCTCTGTCAGACTATACCACAAAGCGCCATACAGCGCAAGTCAGAACGAAAATTTTCCCGCAAAGCCGCACATTCCCAGACTCGTCCCTCATAGACTGGTCTGTAGACCGGACCCGTCTCGCACAACGGAAGGCAGGCGGTATTTCTCAGGAGGCGTTGCGATGGAAAAATGGACCTCAACCACGATTCAGGAACCGGAACGGACCGGCTCCGCCGATGATCTGGACGATCTGATCTTCCAGGGGGAGAGCTGGCTGGTCAGCGACCGCTGAGCGGAGAGAGGACCGGAGAACGGCGGAGGCTGTCCTCCGGTTTTGCTCTTGCGTACAGGTCAGGCAACTCGGGGGCGGGTCCCGGAGTCAATCTCTGAAACGGGAACAAACCGCTCCCTAACGCGATTCCTTCCTCAGCCATTGCGCGTAAGCCTGTGCGGCGGGAACGCGCCCTACCGCAGAGAAAGAAGCCTGTTTCCAGTCGAAAAGAGACCCCGCCAGTTGGTGCAGCTGCTCCCGTGTCACGGCGTCGTACTCCACCAGAGCTTCCGCCACCGTCCGCACGCGGCCATAGAGCAACGCGCTGGAACCGGAAGCGCTCATGCGGCTCTGGACCGACTCGGTCCCCATGAGCAGATTCGCTTTTGCCTGCTCCCGTACCCGATCCAGTTCCTCTTGGCTGGGCCCCTGCTCCGCCAGCTGCTGCACCACCCCTCGGATGGTCTCTAAAGCCAGCTCCTCCTGTTCCCGGTTCAGCGCGGCGTAGATCCCCAACAGCCCGGTGTCCTCGTGGTCCGCGACGTAGGAGTACACCGTATAACACAGCCCGCGTTTTTCCCGGACCTCCTGGAACAGCCGCGAGGAACAGCCGCCGCCTAACAGAGCGTTGAGCAACATCAGCTGAGGCCGTTTCGGGTCCAAGTAGGACAACGCCGGAAACGCTACGATCAGGTGATTCTGCTCGATGGCCTTCTTCCGGACCGTGACCGCAGGACGGTAGGCGGACGGTTCCCGCTGCAACGCAGGCCCCGGTTCCAGACCGGACAGAAGCGACAGAAGCGCGTCCTCCTGCTGCTGCGTGAAGCTGCCCGCCAAAGAGGCGACCATTACGCCAGGACGGTAGTGGTCCCGCTGCCACTGCTGAAGCCATGCGCCATCCATAGCCGACAAGGTCGCTTGAGACCCTAAAATCGGCCGGGCCAGCGGCGTCCCTTTGTAAACCGCTCCAGATAAACGCTCCGACACCAGATCCTCCGGCGTGTCCTCGTACATCCCAATCTCTTCCAAAATTACCCCGCGTTCCAATTCCACGTCCTGCTGGTCGAAGTTGGAGTGGAACAGCATATCGCTCAAAATATCCAGACTCCGATCCAGGTGCTTGCCCAGACTGCGGGCGTAAAAACAGGTGTGTTCCTTGGTGGTGTACGCGTTGATCTGTCCGCCGATGGCGTCCATATCCCGGGCCAGCTGCGCGGCAGAACGGCGGGCAGTGCCTTTGAAGAGCATATGCTCAATGAAGTGCGCCGCACCGTTTTCCTCTGGCTTCTCGTGACGGGAACCGGCTCCGATGAAAAAACCCAGCGCGGCGGAACAGGCTCCAGGTACTTGCTCGGTGATTACACGCGCGCCGTTGGGCAGTTTATGTTCCTGATACATGAGGGATTCCTCCTGGCGAATTTGTATCATCATAACACGGAACTTCCGGAAACACAACCGTTTTTTCCTGTCATGTCCTACAAAAAGGACAAAAAAACAGCAGAGCTATGCTCCGCCTCTGTTTCCGGCAAAAGAAATGACCCTTGACTGCCCGTTTCGTAATCCGTTGCAGCCAAGGGTCATTTCTGTTCGCTCTTATTATCTAACATCATATGGTTACCTCCTTTCGCTTGCTCACGCGTCGACCGCACGACATCCGGCCATTGAGGAATACCAGCTTTCCAACGTCAACTTGCCTGTTTCACGGCGTGTTCTCAATCATATGAGCATCAAAGGTTGGAGTGGTCTCATTCCCGAGCAGCCTTTGCCTTGTACGGCTTGCGTGTTCCAACGACCGGGTCGTTTTGGCCGAAGGTTTCCGGTCCTGTATCCCATTCGTTGGTGCGGGGGCAGTTTTTAGAACATTGGACTCACCCTCTCAAGTTCTGTCTATAATCTACCATACCGGCGGAGATTTGTCAAGCGTTTTTTGTGAAATTTCCAAAAAATTTTGGACCGCCCGGCGAAACCGGGCGGTCCGTTGGAAACTCACATATGGTCTGGCGCAGGGTCTCCGGCCACGGACTGAAGGTAGCGGTAGTATGGGACCAGAAAGCGGAACCCTTCCAGGAGTTCCCCGGTCAGGTCGGGGGAGAACAGCACGCCGTCACAGTTCCGGTCGCAGTTCAGCGAGAGCTGCCGCCGGTTGTACCAGGGGGAGAGCAGAGGTCCAGGATCGCCTTTCGGACGGTGGTAGCACGCGCCGTCCAAGACGAACACGTCCTGCTTTTCCAGTCTCCGGGCCAGACGCTCCAAAGGCTTCGGGTCCCGGTCGATACGCGCCCGCAGCTTTGCCATCGTCGCGGGGAAGGGAGCGTAACAGCCCATCCCGAAACTGTAGCGTTCCGGCGCGATCTCAAAGTAGAAACACGGCTCATTTCCTTCCGCCTCGTTGTGGCGGCGCAGGCTGAACCACATATGGTCCTTGTATGGCCCCCTGCCGTGGAGCCGCCGGGCGTCCCGGTAAATGCGGCTGATCTTCAGCTCCAGGCCCAGACGGGGAAATTCCTCCGTCATCGTCTGGCTGATCTCCCTGGAGAGTTGGCGCAGGGGCAATTCAATCAGCGTCAGGTACTCCGCCTTATGCTCTGAGAACCAGCCGCGCTCATTGTGGAAACGGATCTCCCAGAGAAACTCCACCGCTTTAGGGGAAAAGCCTTGAAACATACCGTTATCCCACCCGTTCCGTGCTTTCGGCCGCGTCTCCGTCAGCTCCAGCGTCTCCGCCGTCTCCGCCGTCGGGGGCTGGCGAGTCGGAGTCGGACGGCGGGTCCTCTGGTTTCTCCGGATTGGTCAGGTTGGGGTCGATGACCGCAGGGGTCTGGCCTCCGGCGTTGGGGTCCGTCGAAGGCGTCTGTTCTCCCGCGTTGGGGTCCGTTGTAGGCGTTTGTCCTCCCGCGTTGGGGTCCGTTGCAGGCGTCTGACCTCCGCCCGTGGGATCGGATACCGGCGGCTGCGGGTCCGTCGAGGGAGCAGAAGCCGGTTTGCCGTCCACCCAAGTGGACGGGTCGCCGTCAGCGGGGTTGTAGAAGTAGGTGTTGGGGCGCATCTTGTACTTGCTGCCCCCCATATCCTGCTTCTCCAGCTGATTCCCGTTCCGGTCGTAGATGTAACGGTAGGTGTGCGCGCTCCAGCCCGTGTACGCGTACTGTTCCCGGTCCAGCACCAGGGAACCTTGCGGCACGCTGTCGTTCGCCTTATAGACCGTCGTAGGCGCCACCTTGTCAAAGGTGACGCTCTCCGGCTTGGCGGTGATCCCTTCCGGGTTGGTGCCGTAGAGCTTCACGTTGAGGTAACGCTTCCCGTTGGAGTCGTAGCTTTTCGTGACGATCTTCACCGGGTAATCGGTGCTGTTCTTGAAGCGGAAGTCCAGGCTGCCGTAAAAGACCGTGGCGTCCATGCCCAGGTCCACATAGCCGGTGTTGAACTGATGGGCATGGCGTTCCACCACCTCCAGGGGCGTGTGGAGAACGGCGTAATAGATCGTGGAAGAGGTCTGGCAGATGCCGCCGCCGATGTCATCCACCGATTGACCGGCCTTGTAGACCGGAGCGTTCTTATAGCCCTTGTCGCCGGTACGGCTGCCGGTGGTGTTGTTGTAAGAAAACTCCTCGCCGGGCAGGAGAATGACGTCATTACAGGCTTCCGCGGACAGCTTGACGTTGTTTTTCCGGTTGGCGGAACCGGAAACGGTCGTCGTCCCCTCGCCCAGAAGGTCCTTGAAAAGCTGCGCCTCCAGAACGTCCTTCGTCACCTTCGGCTGGGTCACGGTGACGGGAATCGAGAAGGTCTCCCCGCTGCTGGCGTTCTGGTAGGCGTTCCGCAAAGCCTGGACGTCGAAATCCACACCGACCGCGTGGTCCGTGACCGCCATCGTCTGCGTGTCCAGAGAGGCGTCCTTCGGCTCCGTGGCCAGCTCCTCGTGAATGGCCTCAAAGTCCGGCTCCTTGGTCTCGGATTGGCTGACGGGCAGGGGAATGTCCCGACTCGTCCCGCCCTGACCGCTGAGACGCTGTTCCAACGCGTCCTGGAGCGCCTCTTCCACGTCGCTGCGGGCTTGCTCCCAGTCGATGGTCGCGATGGGCGCGCCCTTGGTCATGACCAGCTGACCGTCCTCGATCTGGTAGGCGGAGTGGTTCGCACGTCCGGCTACCGCCTCGCGCATCCCTTCCAGCAGACCGCCCAACGCCTGGCCGTCCAGAGAGAACGCCGCCGGAACTTGACTGGACGCGCCCAGCATATGCCCCACCAGCTTCGCACCGCTGGTCAGGAAATTCTCCCGGCCCGCCCGCCAGGCGTCCTGCGCGCTCTGCGCGGCGTCCACCGTCAGCAAACTCGTGTCCAACTGCTCAATCAGACCGTCGTAGCTCAATGTGAGCGCGATGTCTCCGCTCTGACCGGCCACGGCAGATTCCAAAGCCTTCTGCGCCTGCTCCGGGGTCAGGTTGGACACGTCCACACCCGAAATGCTCACGTTCGGCAGAATCGCCGCCCGGCCATTGGACCACACGCAGAGCCCAAGGTAAACGCAGGCCAGAACCGCTACGGTCAGACCTGCTGCCAGCCAGCCCAGCTTACCGCCGTCCGGCTTTCTTCGTACACGCTGCCCTTGCATCTTTTACTTTCCCTCCACGCCGTCCGCCCCGCAGGCGGACCGCTGTCTTTCCGGCTCGAATAGCCGTTTCATCGTATTATATCACTTGGACCGCCGACATACAATTACAGAAAAGTTACAAGTCCCGTTCCCGCAGCAAAATTTGCCCGCCCGCTGGAAAGAATATCCAGAAATCAGCACGTTCCCCTTGAAAAATCCCGCTCCAAGCCATTTACTTTTTCGCCTGCACGCAGTATGATAAAGAACAGCAGCGGAACCTGGCCGAAAACACAGGACGGCTTAGGAGAAATTTAAGAAAAAATCAATGTTCTTTTCGGGACGTTTCTGCTAAAATGAGAGCATGGAAACCTGTTCGCTCCGGCAGAACCCGACGGAGCGATTGCCGGAGGAGGAGAATCTATGTCATCATCGCCCAATCCAAACGGCCCAAAAAACGATCTGGTCTACTGGCTGATCGCCCTGGGCCTGATCTTTACCGCCGTCGCCGCCCCGGTGGGCGTGCTGATGATCGTCATCAAGCTGCTGGATGGACAAAAACGGAAGGGATCTCACCCTTACTACCAGCAACAGCAGCAACAAGGCGCGCGTACCGCTTGGGACACGTCCGCTCAGGGATTCTCCCAAACGCGGAACGCCTCAAACGCGCAGCCCGTCCGCCCGCCTCGCTTGGAGAAAGCTGAGCCGAAGTTCTCCCAGCCGCGGCAGGATTCCCCCACCTTGCCCCGGCGCAAAAGCCGCTGGGACCCTACCGTCGAACTGGACCAGAAAGGAAAACGTTGGACCATCTGGGGCGGCGTCATGGCCGCAATCGGAACGATTTCCTTCCTGGGCAGCCTGGGCGACCCGCTGTACTGGCTGTTTGAGGGGGATATCTCCTTCTTTATTCAGGAACTTCTCCCGCTCATGACCCTGCCCTGCATCGCAGGCGGCGGGTTAGGGCTTATCTGGGCCGGTACGCGTAAGCGGAAACAGGCCCGCCGCTTCCGCAACTACCTGGCCATCATCGGACAGAAGGACTCCGTCTCGATCTCCGCGTTGGCCTCCGCTACGGGGCGTTCTCCGGGACATGTGCGGGACGATCTGGCCGATATGCTCGACGCCGGCCTGTTCCCGCAAGGCTTCCTGGATTACGGCGGCGACCGCCTGGTGCTGACCGGCGACGGGATTCAAGACCCAGTCCAGCCCAGACCTTCCCGCTCCGCAGAACCAGAGCCGGAAACGCAGCCCAGTCAGGAGAAAAAAGACGAAAACGCAATCCTTGCCGAGATACGCGCCGTGAACAACGCTATCTCGAACCAGAAACTGTCCGCCCAGATTGACCGCGTCGGCGTCATCACCGCCAAGATCCTGGACTACCAGAAAAGCCACCCGGATAAAGCTCCCCAGCTGCACAGCTTCCTGAGCTACTACCTGCCCACAACGCTCAAGATCCTCCGGGCCTACGGCCAGCTGGAAGCACAGGAGATCTCCGGCGAGAACATCACCGCCGCAATGCAGCGTATCGAGGGCATGATGGATAAGGTCGTGGAAGGCTTCGAAAAACAGCTGGACCTGCTCTTCCAGGGCGACGCGATGGACATCACCACCGATGTGGAAGTCTTGGAACGGATGCTGGCTAAGGACGGCCTGTCCGAACAGCCCGGCTTGACTCTAGGGCTTTGAGCCGCAAGCCTTGACTGCCTCTCCCTGCCATGTAGTCCTCAACTGCCTGCCGCTTCAGCCCCGACGGATAGATTCAGTTTCGCTTCCTCCATAAGGACAGTTCCATTTTTCACTGCCTCTTATAGAGGAAGCATATCAGAGGACGCCAAACGGCATTTTAAAAAACGCTGTCGATTCCCGTCTGACCCAACGGCGCGGCATTGTGAGAATACCTCAATTGAGTACAGGGAAAGGAGCTGGAAGGATGAGCGAAAACTTAGCGTATCAGGAGATGCGGCGAGAGGAGTTGATTGACGGCGAGGCGGTTATGATGTCGCCCCGCCCCACGGTCAATCATAACCGCGTTGCGTACAATATCGCGACGCTTTTTGACAACTATCTGAGAGGAAAGAAGTGCGTGCCCTTTTCGGATGGCGTTGACCTCTACCTGGACGAGAAAAACCGATTTATTCCAGACTTCATGATCGTCTGCGACCCGGATAAAATCAAACCAGATGGGGTCTATGGAGCCCCTGATCTGGTGGTGGAAGTCCTGTCCCCCAGCACAGCGAAGAACGACCGTGGGTACAAGAAAGATACTTACGCAAAGTTCGGCGTGCGGGAGTATTGGCTCGTCAGTCCGGGCGACAAGACGGTGGAAGTCTATCGAGCGGAGAACAGCGCGTTTTTTTTATACGACATCTATTCGCAACATCCCGATTGGGAGCTGGCAAAGATGAGCAAGGTGGAACGGCTCACAGTCGTGACGCATTTCAAGTGCAGTTTGTATGACGATCTGGAAATCTCGCTGGAAGATATTTTCTACCGCACGTTCTAAGGCAAACGTCCGCCGGTTACTGTGAAACCCCCTAGAGCTGTAATCGCTCCAGGGGGTTTTCGCTGCCTCTTATAAAGAAAACAGATTGCTATAGAAGACGCGGCCTTTTCAATAGAGCTTGTCCAGAATCTCCACGATGTCTCCGATGACGCCGTCGTTGCAGTGGCACAGGACCTTCGCACCCCACTCCTTTACCTCCTGGGCGCAGTTGGCCGGGGCGAAGGGAATCGCCGACAGCGCAAGCATGGGAATATCGTTCTGATTGTCGCCCACACAGTAAATATGCTCCGGCGCGATGTCCAGACGTTCCGCCAGACGGGCTACCATACCGCCTTTGGTGCAGCCCTTGCCGGTGATCTCCAGATAGCGCGGGTTGGAAAAAATGGCCTCGTAGCAGGAAAAACGTTCCAGTATCTTTTTCTGCACAGGCCGCAGAAGCTCCGGCTCCTGGTGGAACAACGCCTTGACCCAAGGCAGCGGCATTTCAGCAACCGGGCATTCTGTGTAATCGCACCCGACCTTCCGCAAATGCGACAGCGTGATCTCATTGGGGTTGCAGACATAGATGTCCTCCCCGTGGTACACCTCCAGAGACAGCGAGGGGAACTCCTCCAGAATGGAACACAGGTCCCGCGCGGACGAGTGCGGCAACTGATGCTGTTCCAGCATTCGGTCCGCCTGGAAGTCGTACAGCGCCGCGCCGTTGGACAGCACCACCGGAGCGTTGATCGGAATCTGCCCGGCGTAGGGGAAGAAAGTGCGGTGAGCGCGTCCGGTGGAGACGGTGAACCGCCCGCCTTGGCTGACAAACCAGCGGATCGCTTCCAGATTGCGCGGCGGGATGCGTAGGTTCCAGTCAAAAAGCGTGTCGTCAAAGTCGCTGGCCAGCAAAAGACCGTCAAATTTCCCCATAAAGGGCCTCACTTTCCGCTTATAGCAATCTTCAGAATGACTGACGCGGGTCCTGCCCCCGAAGGGGGCGGAACCGAAAAAGAAAATTTCCCTCAGCTGTCAAGACAAGTGAATCTTGCTATAAAAGGCGGAAACAATCACCGGATATCCGCCGCCAGATAGTAGGGCTTCAAAGGCCGGTGGGCCAGCGCGAAGACCAGCAGACACAACACCGTGTCGATGACCATATAGAAGCCGTTGTACAGCAGAGAGTAGAACCAGGGCGAGGTCATGGTCATGCCAAAGAACGTTTCCGGCATGTACTCCGCCCAAACGGTCGCGCCCACCACATAGTGGACCAGAAACCGGGCCAATGCGCCTGCGAGCGTCCCGGCGTAAATGCTCCAGGCGCGCCCGCGGAACAGTCCCGCCAGGCCCAGAACGGTGAAGGCAATCAGGTAGTCGCCCAGGATGGACTGCCAGCCCAGCGCAAAGCCTCCGTCATAGACGAATTGCAGCACGCCTAAGGCAAACCCGGCCGTCAGGCCGGGGCCGAGACCCCAGCGGCAGGCGTAGAGAAAGATCGGCAGCATGGACAGGCAGATGGAACCACCCCACGGCATTTCCCACAGCTTGATGAAGCCCAGGACGTGCGCGACCGCTACCAGGACCGCTCCTTCACACAACAGCCGGAGCGACCAGCTTCGAGTTTTCGTTTTGTTTGCTTCCAATGTCGTTTCCTCCCGAAATTGAAGATACCGCATTACATCCGGACGGGTGTAGTGCGGCCTGAGAGGAGACACTGGAGCCCAAACAGAGCGTCTCTCTTCCACTTCCTACGCCGGCATTACCCGGATCAGGTTCAAGGGACCGGGGACGGCGTGTCCGTCCCACATCTCAGCCGGGAAACTCGCTCCCAGCGCCCCTGTGTTCGATTGTCCTGCGGTTCCTTCCCATTGTAGTCCAGGTCTATGGAGTTTGTCAAGGGCAGAGTTTACTCTTTTAGAAGCGCGGAGATCCGCTGGACCGCGTGACCTCAACGTGGGCAGTGTTTCCGCTTCACACTAAGGATTGCGGAGACGTTGCAAGTGTGGTAAAATATCCGGACAGGACCTGATTTATTTTGATTTCAGACATTTTGTCTCCCTCCGCGGGGAGAGACGGGAAATATAGAGAGGGGTTATAGCAAAGTGAGAATGCGGAAAAAACCAAACCTGGCCGTTCGGATGGAACGTTGCAGGAACCTGCTGATTTCAGAACCGGAAAAATACCGGGGCGGTTGGCGGCAGCTGAAACCCGATGGAAAGCTCCTGCGCCTGGAATTGGGTTGCGGAAAAGGCCGCTTCACCGCCGAGACCGCCCGGCAACACCCGGAAGACTTATATATCGCACTGGAACGCGTGCCGGACGCGATGGTCGTGGCTATGGAACGGGTGCTGGAATTGGGCCTGCGTAACGTGTTTTTCATTGACGGCGACGCCGCGCGTTTGCGCGACTACTTCGCGCCCGGGGAAGTCGACCTGCTTTACATCAACTTCTGCGACCCTTGGCCCGGCCTGAAACACGCCCGCAGGCGTTTGACCCATGAACAGTTCCTGGTCTTGTACCGGGGAATCCTGCGCGACAGCGGCGAGATCCACTTCAAAAGCGACAATACAGACCTGTTTGAGTGGTCCCTCTACCAGTTCCCTAAGGCGGGATACGAGCTGTCTCAGATCACCCGTGACCTGCACGCGCAAGGTATCCAAGGCGTTATGACCGACTTCGAGGAGAAATTCCACTTGCAGGGCGTGCCCATCAAACGCTGCGTGGCCGTCAAGCAACCTATGGACCCGGAACCGGAGTTCCAGCCGATCGCCGGTCCCGACGCCGCCCGTCGGGGAAACACCGACCCTTCTTTGAAACAATCGGAGCAATAATATGTATCGTTTTTATAAGATAAAATGTCCCCGTTGTGGGCATCAATTTGTATGGTTGGAAGGCACTTGTAAAGGCTCAGGCTTTTACTTGTACAGAAGAAAAGGGTTCGATGAGGAACTGGAAAGCACGCCATGCCCGAAATGTGACGTCGAAATGGCCGTTTTGACGGATTCTTTGGAGGGAATCTGTATCCAAGAGGAATCCATCGAAATTGCTGGCACAGTGCGTGGAATATAACAACCCAAGTAAAAAACGGCGCAACGCCGCGAGTTTGGAGGAAATCAGATATGGAGCGGACAACCCGGATCGCCCCCGAGGAAATAGAACATCAACTGGAGCTGTGCCAACGGACCGCGGCCCTGACAAGTTCAGGGCCTGAACAGCCGCTGGCCTTTGTGGACACCTACGGGTGTCAGCAGAACGAGGCCGATTCCGAGCGAATCCGCGGCTACCTGGCCGCAATGGGCTTCGGCTTTACAGACGACGAGGAAAAAGCCCGGATCATCGTCATCAATACCTGCGCCATCCGGGAACACGCGGAACAGCGGGTGTTCGGCAACGTGGGCGCGCTGGTCCACGTCAAACGCCGCCACCCGGAATTGTTGATCTGCCTGTGCGGCTGCATGGTCCAACAGCCCCACGCCGCCCAAAAACTTCGGGAGTCCTACCGCCACGTGGACCTGGTGTTCGGACCACACGCCCTGTGGAAGTTCCCCGAGATGGTCTACGGACTCCTTACCCAAAGAGGCCGGACCTTTGAATTAACAGACAGCCCCGGCTCCATCGCCGAGGGTATCCCCGTCGTCCGTCAGGACTCCATCAAAGCCTGGGTGTCCATCATGTACGGCTGCAATAACTTCTGCTCCTACTGCATCGTCCCCTACGTCCGAGGCCGGGAACGCTCCCGGAAACCAGAGGATATCTTAGACGAGGTGCGACGCCTGGTCGAGGACGGTTACAAGGATATCACCTTGCTGGGCCAGAACGTCAACTCCTACGGCAAGGACCTGGAAGAACCTATGGACTTCTCCGCCCTCCTGGAACAGGTGAACGCAATCCCTGGCGATTTCCTCATCCGCTTCATGACCTCCCACCCCAAAGACGCGACACAACGGCTGTTCGAGACGATGGCCCATTGCTCCAAAGTCGCGCCGGTCCTCCACCTGCCCTTCCAGGCGGGCAACGACCGGGTACTCAAGGCCATGAACCGCCGCCACACCAGAGACGAATACCTCCAAAAAATCCGCGCCCTGAAAGCCTTGATCCCCGATATCGTCCTCACTTCGGATATCATCGTCGGCTTCCCAGGAGAGACCGCCGGGGAGTTCGAGGACACGCTTCGGGTGCTGGAGGAGGTCCGCTTCGACGCGCTGTTCACATTTATTTTCTCGCCGCGCCGGGGTACCCCCGCAGCAGAACTGGACGACCCAACAACCCGAGAGGAAAAATTAGCCCGCTTCAACCGTTTGCTCGCCCTTCAGGACGCCATCTCCGAGGAAAAACACGCCGCCTACATCGGCCGGACCGTTCGCTGCCTGGTGGACGGCCGGTCCGACGATACGCGTTGGGACCTCACCGCCCGAACCCCAGGCAATCGCTTGGTGCGGCTGACCGGAGACGCCTCCGCAATCGGACAGTTCCGGGACGTGAAGATCACCGGCGCGAATAAGTGGTCGCTGTTCGGAGAGCTGGCGTGAAAACCAGACAACGGAAAGAAAAGGAAGGTGTACCTATGGCGGAAACGACTCCCATGATGCGGCAGTACCTGGATATGAAAGCACAGCACCCCGATTGCATACTCTTCTTCCGGCTGGGCGATTTTTACGAGATGTTCCTGGACGACGCAAAGCTGGTCTCCGAGGAACTCAACCTGACGCTCACCACCCGCGACCGGAATAAACCACCGGAAGAACGGGTCCCTATGTGCGGGGTGCCTTACCACTCCAGCGAGGGCTACATCGCCCGCTTGATGGCCAAAGGCTACAAGATCGCAATCTGTGAGCAGACCGAGGACCCCGCTCAGGCAAAGGGACTCGTGAAACGCGACATCATCCGGGTCGTGACACCCGGAACCGTGGACGCCTCTATGCTGGAAGAGGCCAAAAATAACTACATCTGCGGCGTTTACGCCGATAGTACCGGCTTCGGCCTGTGCCTGTGCGACGTCTCCACCGGCGAAACTTACGCCGCATCCTTCCCGCCCGGCCCCGAAGGATTGGAGCATCTGGAAAATGAACTGGCCCGGTTCCACCCCTCAGAGGCGGTCTTGTCTTCCGGCGCGTTCGATACGGAAGAGCTGACCACATTTTTGAAAACCCGCCTGAACTGCCTGTGCGAAAACGGCGGGGAAGCGCGGTTCCGTCCGGGTACCGCCTGCCCGCTGGCCGAAAAACAGTTCCGGAGCGGGTTGGACCGCCTGCTTCCCGATAGCCAGATCGCCGTCCAGGCAGCCGGGGGACTGCTGGCTTACCTCTACGAGACCCAGAAAACGGACTTGAGCCACATCTCCGTCCTGAACTGCTGCACGACCGGGCAGTACATGGAACTCGACTTTACCGCCCGCCAGACGCTGGAATTGACCGCCTCCTTCCGAAGCAAAGAAAAACGCGGCTCGCTGCTGTGGGTGCTGGACAAAACCAAAACCGCTTTGGGCGGACGCCTCCTTCGAAGCTGGGTGGAACGCCCCCTCCTTTCCCCCGTGCAAATCGCACGGCGACAGCAGGCCGTGTCCGACCTGGTAGAGGACAGCATCGCACGGGAAGAATTGGCCCTCGTTTTGCGGGAAATCACCGACCTGGAACGGCTCATCAGCCGCTTGGTCTGCGGCTCCGCCGGAGGACGGGACCTGGTCTTGCTGGCGTCCGGCCTGAGCAAGGTCCCTAACGTGCGGGAACTCCTGGAAGGCAAACCTTCCGCGCTGCTCCGGAGCCTGTGCGAACAGCTGAACGGCCTGCCGGACCTGTGCGAGATGCTGGACCAAGCCCTGGTGGAAGAACCGCCCCTCTCCGTTCGGGAGGGCGGCCTGATTCGGGACGGCTACAGCCCGGACGTGGACAAACAACGGAACATCCTCAGCCACGCCGCTGAACTGCTGGCGCAGCTGGAAACCCGTACAAAAGAACAGACCGGTATCCGGAGCTTGAAAATCAAATCCAACCAGGTCTTCGGCTACTACATTGAAGTGGCAAAAGCTCAGACCGGACTGGTCCCTCAGGACTGGACCCGGAAACAGACCACCGTCAACGCCGAACGCTACATCTCCCAGGAGCTGAAAGAACTGGAACACGATATCCTCTCCGCCAAAGACCGCGTGACCGCGTTGGAATACCAGCTCTTCTGCGGCCTGCGGGAGCAGGTGTGCGGCCAGATCGAAACAATCCAGAAAACCGCCGCCGCCGTGGCTCAGGTGGACGTGCTGAACTCCTTCGCCACCGTGGCCGCCAACAGCGGTTACTGTATGCCTCAGGTGGACGACTCCGGCGCCTTGACCATCGTGGAGGGCCGTCACCCCGTGGTGGAAAAAATGCTGCAAAAAACCCCCTTCGTCCCAAACGATACCCATATGGACTGCGGCAACGACCTGTGCGCAATCATCACCGGCCCCAATATGGCCGGGAAGTCTACCTATATGCGTCAGGTCGCGCTCATCGTCCTCATGGCACAGATGGGTTCCTTCGTCCCGGCACGTTCGGCCACCATCGGCGTGGTGGACCGGGTGTTCACCCGCATCGGCGCAAGCGACGACCTGTCCGCCGGACAGTCGACCTTCATGGTCGAAATGACCGAGGTCGCCGCCTTGCTGAAACACGCCACCAGACGCTCCCTCCTGATCCTGGACGAGATAGGCCGCGGCACCAGTACCTACGACGGTATGGCTATCGCCCGTGCCGTGCTGGAGTTTTGCGCCAACCCTCGCCGCTTGGGCGCAAAAACCCTCTTCGCGACCCACTACCATGAACTGACCGCGCTGGAAGATCAGCTCAACGGAGTCAAAAACTACAACATCGCCGCGAAAAAACGGGGCGGAGATATCATCTTCCTGCGTAAGATCGTCCGCGGCGGCGCGGACCAGAGTTACGGCGTGGAAGTCGCCCGCTTGGCCGGAGTCCCGGAACAGGTCATCCGGCGCGCACGGGAAATCTTAACGGAGCTGGAGTCAGGCGGCGGAAACGCCGCGGAAGTCAGAACCCAAACCTCAGACCACACCGAAGAACAGGTCTCCTTGGACGACATCGGCGGCGCGACCGTCCTGAAAAAACTCCGCATGACCGACGTCAACCTGATCTCGCCTATGGAAGCGATGAATCTCCTCGCAGAGCTGAAAAAGGACCTGCAAGGAAGCTGCCCCCCGCCTGCGGCGGGAGGAAAGGAGGACAACGCATGAAATCAAGCAAACTTTTAGCGGCTGTGCTGCTCTTACTGCTGACGCTCCCAGCCTGCGGGCCGAAAACGGCGGAGCCGGAAACCACTGCCTTGGATCTGGACTTCATCGCCGGGACGCTGACCGACAGCGGGTATTTTTCTGACCCGGTGGAGGCGCAAGACCCGGAGAGCGTTCCCGGTCTGCTGTCCCTGTACGAGGACCGGATCGAAGCAGATCCGGAGGATATCGCCGAAGCCCGGTACACCATGTCCTTGGGGGCGGCGGACCAATTTCTGCTGCTTCAGGGGACGGACAGCGCGGCAACAGACCGTTTGGAGGCCGCACTGGACACCTATCTCGAAGATAGCCGCTCCGCGCTTGAATTTTACCTTCCAGAGCAAGTGGCGCGGCTGGACGAGGCGGTGATCGAACGCCGGGGGACTTACCTGCTCCTGACCGTGGGGAACGGCGGGGATGGACTGCCGGAGTTGTGCAAAAAACTGATGGACGGGGAGACGGAAGACCTGCCCACCGCGCCGCCCGCGCCGGAGCCTCCAGTTCAACCGGTCCAGCCGGATTCTTCCGCCCCCGATACGTCTGAGCCGCTCACGCCGCTCACCCAAGAAGAACTGGAAGCCGCCCACGAAGCCGCGTACCGCTACTACGCCGGCACCGTCTTCGAAGACATCGTCCTGACCGAGATCTCCCCCAAAGCCGGGGAAATCTCCTTCCAAGTATCCTGCACCAAAGGCGGCGTCCGTCAGGACCCGGACCGCACCATCTCCCTGGAACGTCAGGACGGCGTCTGGACGGTGGTCAACGAGGGGTATTGAGATGAACCGAGTTTCCATTTGACCTTCTACGGAAAGAGAGGAGAAGTATGCCCGATATTCAAGTGTTGGACCCCCATGTCGCCGATCTGATCGCCGCCGGGGAGGTGGTAGAACGCCCGGCCAGCGTGGCCAAAGAGTTGATGGAAAATTCTATGGACGCCGGAGCTTCCGCCGTGACCGTGGAGATCCGCCACGGCGGAATGACCTTCCTGCGGGTGACGGACAACGGAAAAGGTATCCCTGCCAGTCAGCTGACCACCGCCTTCCTGCGGCACGCCACCAGTAAGCTGCGCAATGGACACGACTTGGAAGCCATCGGTACGTTAGGCTTCCGCGGGGAAGCCTTGGCGGCAATCTCCGCCGTGTCCCGCGTGGAGATGACAAGCCGTACCCCAGAAGAAGAACTGGGCGCGTCCCTGAGCCTGGAAGCGGGCGTGCCCGGCCCCGTAGAAGAGGCAGGCTGTCCGTTAGGAACCACTCTGGTGGTCCGGGACCTGTTCTTCAATACCCCCGCCCGGCTGAAGTTCGTGAAAAAAGACTCCGCCGAAGGCGCGGCTGTCTTCTCCGTGGTCCAGCGAATCGCGCTGTCTCACCCCGAGGTCCGCGTGAAGTTCATCCGGGACGGAAAACAGGACCTGCTCACGCCAGGAGACGGCCAGCTGAAATCCGCCGTCTACGCCGTGCTGGGACGGGAACTCGCCCTGGGACTCCGGGAGGTGAACGCCAGCGGAGAGGATATGTCTGTGAGCGGGTTCGTCTCACTGCCCGCCTGCTGCCGGGCCAGCCGGAATTGGCAGTTCTTCTTCGTCAATGGCCGTCAGGTGAAATCGCAGCTGATGATGGCCGCCTTGGAAGAAGCCTACAAAAATCAGCGGATGGTAGGCAAATTTCCCGCCTGCGTCCTGCACCTGAATATGAAACTCAACGCCGTGGACGTCAACGTCCACCCCGCCAAGACCCAAGTCAAATTTGCCGCGGAACGTCAGGTGTTTTCCGCGGTCTACCACGCCGTACTCTCCGCGCTGGAAAACGACCGCTCCCACCCGCAGGTCCAGCTGAACAGCACGGCCCCAAAACCAGTACCAAAACCGAACGGTCCCGCTCCAGCCGCCGCGCCGGAACGCCCCGCGCCGCCTAACGCTCAAAACGTCCCCGTGCGGCGTACCGGCGTGAGAGTGGGGAGCGGATGGAGCCAATCGCTTTCCCGTCGGGAACCCACCCCTGCCGCGCCTACGCCGCCGGGACCCTTGCCCGCCTCTGCGCCCCCTGAAATGAAGCGTCCCGTTCCGACCCCGCCGGAACCCGCACGCCCTAAGCCTGTCCCACCGGTTCCGCCTGACCCGGAACCGCTGATCGCAACGGAATCTAACTGGCGCGTGGCGGGGGAGGTGCTGAATACCTACATCGTAGTTGAACAGGGTGATACCGTCTACTTGATCGATAAGCACGCGGCGCATGAGCGGATGAACTTCGACCGGATGAAAGCGGAAGGCTACGACCCTATGGCACAGAGCCTTTTGACGCCCGTGACCTGCCGCCTCACACCGCAGGCGCAGGAAATGCTGCTGGCTCAGCGGACGCTGCTGGAAGAGTTCGGCTTCGAGATCGACGAGCTGGGCGGCGCGTTGGCCGTGCGTCAGGCTCCCTTCGACGTGGCCGTGGAGGATATCCCCGCTACCTTGGAGGAAATCGCTCAAAAATTACTCACGACCGGTTCCGCAAACCCCAGCGCGGCACGGGATGACTTGTTGCACACTATGGCCTGCAAAGCCGCCGTCAAAGGCGGTTGGCATACCAGTTTACAGGAACTGGAACGCGTAGCACAGGCCGTCTTGTCCGGTCAGGTGAAATACTGCCCGCATGGCCGTCCCGTCGCCATCCAGATGACCAGGAAAGATTTGGAAAAACAGTTCCGACGCGCGTGAGACCTCCCCCATGTGCAAGAGCCAGGACCCTTTTTTCTCCAAAATGTTGTCTGAGAAAACTTCGCTCTTGCCTGATCGGACACAATATGATATAGTAAAGAGGAAAAATTCCCATGTTTTCAAGGGAAAAAACCGTTCGGAAGAAAAGAGGGATTTTGATTCTATGGAATTGACCGAACAAGCAATCCTGCTCCAGGCCCCGAACCCCGCCGCCGCCGAAAATGGACGGAAATTGTCTCGGAAAGGCAGCTTCTCCGGCCACGCGAGATCGGAAGACGGTACGTTGTACTGGGCCGCCTGCGCCGGGAGCGGGAAGACGCCTTACCGCACTTCCTTGGACTTCAGCGCACCGGGAGACCCGGTGTGCCGCTGTTCCTGTCCCAGCCGGCAGTTCCCCTGCAAGCACGCACTGGGACTGATGTTTGAGATTTTAGCCAAGAAAAGTTTCCAGGTCGAGGAGATCCCCGCGGATATCGCGGAAAAACGCGCCAAAAAAGCGGCTCAAGTAGAGAAAAAACAGGCCCGCGCCACAACCCCTAAAAAAGTCAACACCGCCGCTTTGAAAAAGAAAATCGCCCGTCAGCTGGAGGGTCTGGATATGGCCCGGAAAATGGCGGATGATCTGCTCCGCTCCGGCGTGGGGTCCCTGGCGGGCAGCTCCGCGCAGAGCTTCGACAAGCTGGCTAAGGATCTGGGCAGCTGCTACCTCACCGGACCTCAGGCCGATTTCACCCGTATGGCATTGGCCGTGCGGGAAATGCAGCAGAACCCTTCCCAAGCCGACCTGTGCTGCGCCCAGGCTTTGCGTACCTTGATCCATCTCCACGCCGTCATCAAAAAATCGCAGACCCTCTTGCAGGAGCAGCTGGATACCGGGAACTACACAAATAACGATACGATCCTGTTCGAGGCGCTCGGCGGCGTGTGGAAGCTGGAAGACCTGCGCGCCTTAGGCGCGGTCCGCCCGGCGCGGCTGGTGCAGCTGTCCTTCGACGTCTCCTTCGACGAGGCCAAAAAGGAGTTCATCGAACGCGGCTGGTGGCTGGATATGGACAGCGGCCGCATCGACGAAACACGGAACCTTCGCCCCGCAAAAGCCCTCAAGTACGTCAAAGGCGACGACAGCCGCTTCGGCCTGTTCCAAGTCCCGGAGCTGTTCACGTACCCCGGCGAGGGCAATTGCCGTATCCGTTGGGAGACCGCGGAAACCCGGCCTTTGACCCCGGAAGAACAGGCCGCTCTGCCCGCGCTGGCTCAGCCGAACCTCGCCGCCGCCGTGAAAGCGGGGAAAAATCAGCTGAAAAATACCCTCATGCCTTCCTTCCTGGCAACACTCGTCCCAATCGGACAGCTGGGCAGGGTAGGGGAGACCTTCCTTTTGGAGGACCCCGCCGGGAGCCGGATCGTTCTCCGGGACCGCGTCGAGGACGGGGAAAACCACGCTTCCGTCCTGCGGCTGACCCTTCTGCCTGAACCTGTCCCGGCAGGCAGCGCGCTGTTCGGCCTGCTGTTCTACGACGAAACGGATCAGTTTATCTGCCTGCACCCCTACAGCATCGTCACACCAGAGCGGATCATCCGCCTGCTGTTCTGAAGGAGGGTCGATTCCTGTGAATTTACAGCCTCTTTACGACGTCAAAGCCCGCCTGGAACAGGCGGCTGTCGCCGGGACCGGTCTGCTGGAAGAGGACTTCCGCCTGCGGAAGGCCGCGGAAGGGCTCGCGCCGCTGGCCCAAGCCAGTCCGGTGTTCGGGAAGATCGCCGCCGGGTTGGAAAAGCTGCTGGCCGCCCCGGAGGAAACGCGAGGCGTCCTGCTGCTGGACGTGCTGTCCCTGACGGACGCTGTGGTCTACACCCAAGGCCGCTGCGGCCTCCCCGGAGAGCTGAAACCGCTGCCCCACCACGGCGCGGGACTGTGCCAGGAAATCTCCTACAACCAGCTCCAGCCGCTGGTGGCCGCCTTGACCGGCTCCGGCGGCGGACGGGTCGAAACGGTCCGTTCCGCTTGGGAGGAACACCCGGAGTTTTTCCAGGATTACCGCATCCTGCCCGCCGTCGTCCTGGGTTTAGGGGACAGCTACGCGGAGATGGCCGACCAAAACGCCGAGATTTTGAAAAAAATCGGCGCGCCAGTCCTGCCGCTGCTGGAACATAACTTTGAACCGGCAGGGAAAAAGGAGATGGTCCGCCGGGTGGAGGTGTTCTCCCAAATCGCAGGAGCGGAGGCGACGCCTTGGCTGTTGAAGATCCTGTCCGAGTCGAGGAAGGACGTCCGGATCGCGGTCATCACCGCCTTGGGAGAGGACCGGAACAACTGGAAGTTACTGCTGGACCTGGCCAAGACAGAACGCGGCAAGGCCAGAGAGGCCGTCCTAAAGAGCCTCGCCCGTCAGACAGGGGACGCTGTGCGGGCGTTCTGGACCGCGGAACTGGCCAAAACGCCCAGTTCCGTCCGGAGCTTGACCGGTTCTTCCACCGAACCAGCTTCCGACCTGGTGGCCGCCGGACTGCGGGAACGTCTGGAACGGGTCTTGAACGGCAAGGGGATCGTCAACGAAAAGGACGCCCAGGAGATCCAAACTTGGCTGGCTTCCGCTCAGGGCGGCAAGGAGACCCCGGCTATGCTGGATTTCTGGCGCTGGACGGCGCAGCAGCGCGTCCCGTTGGGCAAGCTGCTGGACCATAACGCAAAGCCTTGGGACATCAACAGCACGCTCTCCGACCGGCTGCTGGATACGTTGTGCTACACCGGCCCCGGCCCGCTGTGCGAGTTGTGCCGGGAGCTTTGGGAGAACAGCCGGGGCAAGCCGGATTACCTCACACATGGACTGCTGGCGTCGCTGCTGACCCGACCCGCCGGGGAAGTGTACGAGGAGTTCTCCCCCTACATCCCCACCAAAACGCCGCTGATCGAGGGCGACAAACCAAAGCTCAACCGCGCCGCGCTTCAAGGACTGTACCGGGTGTTTTGGAAAAAAGAGACCGGCGATTGGCGCGTTTACAACGCGCACCCCACCGCTCAACCGCTAGACATCCGCTGGATTGTCCGGCTGACACAGGCCGTGTGGAAGAAGAACCTTCAGGCCAATCCCGGCCAAGTCGACGACGTGGTCTTCGGCGGCTACGACGTGTCGCTGATGAACCTGGTGAACCCCGACGACCCTGAAATGCGGGACGTGATGGCGCCTTACTTGCGTCAGCGCATGGCGCAGGTGGGCGGTTGGCGGACCTACAGCCGTTGGCTATTCCAGCTGGGCGCGAGTCCGCGCGGCGCGTTAAAGGACAGTATGCTTCAAGTTAGAAAGCCCACCTATCTGTACTACGTCTGGCTCGTACTCAGCGAGGGCGCGAAGGTCCTGCCCGCCGAGGAGATCATCGCCTTGATCGAGGAGGTCCAAGAGGCCAACTTCCTGCGCAGAGAGGACCGGACGTTGGCGCAGCAGGCGTTCCCCTACACCATCGCCCAGCTTCGCGCAGGGAACGCCTTCCCGGAGTGGAGCGATTGGTGGGCGTTGAGATAAGGGGCCGAAATGAATCTACAGGTACTTTACGATGTGAAAAAACGGCTGGAAGAGGCTGCAATGGCTGGAACTGCGCTGCTGTCGGAGGATTTCCGCCTGCAAAAAGCGGCGGACGCCCTGAAACCGCTGGCGTCAGCCAGCCCAGTGTTCGCCCGGATATCCGCCGGGCTGGAAGCCCTGCGCAACGCGCCGGAGAAAGAACGGAGCGTTCTGCTGCTGGACGCGTTGTCCTTGACGGACGCCGTGGTCTGCACCCAAGGCCGTTGCGGTGTCTCCGGAGATTTGGCCCCGCTCCCAACCGGCGGCGGACGCTGCTTGGAACTGCCTCACGGTCAGCTCCAACCGTTACTGGCCGCGCTGACCGGCTCCGGCGGCGGGCGGCTCGAAACGATTCGGGCGGCTTGGGAAGCCCAGCCGGAGAGCTTTGGGGATTTCCGCGTGATCCCCGCCCTGATCGCCGGGTTAGGGGAGAGCTACGCCGAACTCGCGGAGCTGAACCTGACCATTCTCAAGGCGCAAGACCGGAACGTCGTCCCGATGCTGAAAGCCGGGTTTGACCCGGCAGGGAAGAAGGCGATGGCCCGGCGCGTGAAGGCGATCTCCGCCTTGGAGGGGCCGGAGGCTACGCCTTGGCTGCTGGAAATGCTGCCTCAGTCTAAGAAGGACGTGCGGGCGGCGGTGCTGGTGGCCCTAGGCGCGGACGCCGCCAATGTCCCGCTGTTGCTGGAGCTGGTCAAAAAGGAGCGGAAACAAAATCGGGAGGCGGTCCTGGAAGCCTTGTCGAACCATGACGGGCCGGAGGTCCGGGACTTCTGGCGGGCCGAGGTGGAGAAAACACCGGAGTCGGTCTACTTCCTGCGGCACAACAGCGCGGATTGGGTTTCGGATTTCGCCGCCGCAGCGTTCCGGGCCTTGCTGGAGGAGGCCCTTCCGCACGGGGAAGAGATCGTGAACATCACGAACGATGGGCTGAACGCCCTGACCCGCTGCCGCCTCGCTGCGATGGGAAGAACTTCCCCCGCTATGCTGGACTGCTGGCGGTGGATCGCCGGGCAACTCCCCGCGCTCCGCCAAGTCCAACGGCGTTTTGGAATGGAGTTTTCCACGTTGGGGGAGACCCTGCCCGTTTGGTTGCTGAACAGCCTGTGCGAAGCGGGGACCGGGCCGCTGTGCGGCCTGTCCCAGGAGCTGTGGGAACAGGACCAAACCGATTTTTGTTGGCTGCCTCACGCTTTGCTGGCGGCGTTCCTTACTCGACCGGCCGCGGAAATTTACGACACCTTCGCGCCCTGCTTTGACAACCTCCACGCCGCTTCCGGCGCGGCTCTGCTCCATGTCTTTTCCCGCCTGCGCTGGAATCAGGAGAAAACACGCTACGAAATCGAAATGGAATATGCGCCCTACCTTTCCGAGCCGCAAGCCGTCCATCCATTGGCCCAGCCGCTGGATATGCGCTGGTATGACGTGCTGTTCCGCGTCAGAACCAGCCGGGTGCTTCAGGGCAGAGCGTGGCCCGGTACACAGTCCGCCGAGTTCGTCCTGAACCAAGCCGTCCGGAACCTCTTCCGCCCCGATTTCCCCGAGTCCCGGACCAAAACAGCGGAATACCTCAGTTACCTCATCTCTACCGGGGGAGGTTACGTGTTGGAAGACGTGGGACGCCTGCAACAGTGCGGCTGGACGAAGTGGAAGGGCCTGCTCAACGCGGAAACAACTACCTCCTACGTGGCGATCATGGTGCTGAAGGCGATGCCGCTCACCGATTTGGAGCGGGCCGAAGAGCTTCGCGCTCTGTTCGACGGCTCGCCTTATAAGAAAGATAACGTCCTTTGGCCCGCCCTGGTGGTCCAAAACCAAATCGCCGCCTGGGAAGCCGAGAAAAACGGATACGAGACGTTCCGCGACCCCGTTTGAACCGATACCGAAACTTGAGAAATAAGGAGTGCGTCAAAATCATGGCTGACAAGAATGTACAGCGTCTCCCAGCCGAGGAGCTTTACCAGAGAGAACTGGAAGCCCTCATCGCCGCGGAGACTGATCCTATCCCTACCGGTTGGCGGATGTCGCCCCGCTCCGTGCTGACCTACATCACCGGAAACACGAAGGTAAAAGGCGTGGAGATCACTCCCAAGTATATGGGCAACCGCCGCCTGGTGGAGATCGCCATCGCGACCCTGGTCACAGACCGCGCGTTGCTCCTCATCGGCGAGCCCGGCACCGCCAAATCCTGGCTCAGCGAACACCTGGCCGCCGCCGTCAACGGCGACTCTACCAAGGTCATCCAAGGTACCGCCGGTACGACCGAAGAACAGATCCGCTACTCCTGGAACTACGCTATGCTCATCGCCAAAGGCCCCAGCTTGGAGGCTATGGTCCCCAGTCCCATCTACCGCTGCATGGAGACCGGCGCCATCGCCCGCGTGGAGGAAATCTCCCGCTGCGCCAGCGAGGTACAGGACGCGCTCATCTCCATCCTGTCCGAAAAGCGGCTGAGCGTCCCGGAATTGGGACTGGAAGTGCCGGCCCAGAAGGGATTCTCCGTGATCGCCACCGCCAATACCAGAGATAAGGGCGTCAACGATATGTCCGCCGCGCTGAAACGCCGGTTCAATATCGTCGTCTTGCCCGCCCCCGCGGATATCAACACGGAAATGGAAATCGTTCGCACGCGTTTGGAACAGCTGTCCGCACGGCTGGACCTCAACGCCAAACAGCCCGGCGGCGACGCCGTGGAACAGGTCGTCACCATTTTCCGGGAACTGCGCGCCGGCGCGACCCTGGACGGAAAGCAGAAGCTCAAGACCACCTCCGGCGTGCTGTCCACCGCGGAAGCCATCTCCCTGCTGTGCAACTCTATGGCTCTGGCGGGGAGCTTCGGGAACGGCAGCATCACCAGCCGAGACCTGGCCGCAGGACTCCAAGGCGCGGTGGTCAAAGACGAGGCAAACGATAAGACCGCCTGGAAGGAGTACCTGGAGAACGTGATGAAAAAACGAGGCAGCAGTTGGTTGTCCCTGTACCAGTCCTGCCGGGAGCTGAACGGCAAATGAGCGGCGGACTGCAAAAAACGACGGGACAACCCGTCTATTTCGGCGTGCGCCACCTGTCCCCAGCGGCGGCCTTCCACCTGCGCCGGGCTCTGGACGAGGCGAAGCCTGACCTGGTCCTGGTCGAAGGCCCCAGCGACTTGAACGACGAGATGCGCTGGCTGAGCCACCCGGATACCCGTTTCCCCGCCGCTATCATGGCCTACACCAAACAGCCGCCGGTGCGGACCATCCTCTACCCGCTGGCCGTCTACTCCCCGGAGCTGCAAGCCATCCTGTGGGCGCGGGAACACGGCGTGGAGTGCCGGTTCATGGACCTGCCTTCGCCAGTGTTCCTGGCGTTGGCGGAGGAACGCGCCCGCGCGGAGGCCGAACAGGCGGAACAGGAGCCCGAGGATGAAGACAACAACTCCGTTTCAGAATCCGTCTACCGCCGCCTGGAGGAGCTGACAGGGGAGGACCACGACACGTTCTGGGAGCGGACCTTCGAGCAGGTGGAGGACTTCGGGGCGTATATGGAAGCCAGCCGCGCCTTTGGCCTGCGCCTGCGGGAGGCGGAAGCCCAAAACGAAGACCCTCGCCGCGTTGCAGAGACGGTGGTTCGGGAAGCGTACATGAAACGCGTCATTTGTCAGGCCCAGACAGCAGGCGTGCCTGCGGAGAAGATCTTCTGCGTCTGCGGCGCGTTCCACGTGCCCGCCTTGGAGAAAAACCAGCCGATGACGGACGAGGAAGAAAAAACCTTGCCGCAAACGGACTCCGCCGCTACGCTGATGCCCTACTCCTATTACCGGCTGTCGTCCCGCTCCGGCTACGGGGCGGGCAATAAGGCCCCGGCCTATTTTCAAATCTTGTGGGAGTCTCTGGAGAGGCACGACCTCAACGGCGCGGCTCTGCGCTACCTCACCCGCGTCGCGGCCTGCCAGCGCAAAGGCGGCAGTATGGTCTCCTCCGCCGAGGTCATCGAAGCGGCGCGGTTGGCTCAGACGCTGGCGGCTATGCGAGGCAGTCGTTTCCCAGCACTGGCCGACCTGCGGGACGCCTCCATCACCGCGATGGGACACGGCAGCTTCTCCGAACTGGCCCAGGCCGCCGCAAAAACCGAGATCGGCAGCGTCGTCGGCTCCCTGCCCGAGGGCGTCAGCCGCACCTCCATCCAAGAGGACTTCTACCGGCAGCTCAAACAGCTGCGTTTGGATAAGTTCCGTACCGATCAAGCGCAACGCTTGGACCTGGACCTGCGGGAGCGGCTGAACGTCAAGTCGGAGACCGCGGCGCGGAACGATTTGTACCGCTCCTTCTTCCTCCACCGCCTGCGGGTGTTGGGAGTGCATTTCGGCGAACTTCTGCCCTCCCGGCAGGCGGGCGCCAACTGGGGCGAATACTGGCAGCTGTGCTGGACCCCGGAGACCGAAATCGAAATCGTAGAATCGGCTCTGCTGGGGGACACCGTGGAGAGCGCCGCCGCCTTCGCGCTTATGGAACGCGGCAATGAGGCCGGGACCATCGCGGAAGCCGCCGCGATCTTCCAGGACGCGTTCCTGTGCGGGATGCCGGAGGCCGCCGAACACGCCTTGTCTGTGCTGCAACGCCTGGCGGTGGACGCCGCCGCTTTGGCGGATGTGGCCGAAACAGCACAAAGACTGTCTACCGTAGTGCGCTACGGCGATTTGCGCCGCTTCGATCCGCAACCGGTGATCCCGCTTATCAAACAACTGTATCTGCGGGCCTGCCTGACCATGACCGACGCCTGTATCTGCGACGCGCAAGCCGCGCCTGCGGTCACAAAAGCAATGGACCAGCTGAACACCCTTCAGCTGGAACTGGACTTCCTGGACGGCCAACGCTGGCTGGACCTGATGGAGGAAGTCTCCGACCGGGACGACTTGAACACCCGCTGTTCCGGCTTCGCTATGGCGATCCTGCTGGAACGCGGCGAGGCGGACAGTACCCTGCTGGCTCGGGAAGTCTCCCGGCGGTTGTCTCCCGGCGTGCCCGCCGATCTGGGATGCGGTTGGTTCGAGGGCCTGGCCGCCAAAAATCGCCGGGCGTTGATTGCACGCCTCTCCCTGTGGCGGCAGCTGGACGATTACCTGAGCGACTTGGACGACCTGAACTTCCGCCGCGCCTTAGTCTTCCTGCGCCGCGCCTTCGCGTCCTTCTCCCCTGGGGAAAAGAACGATATCGCGGAAAATCTGGGCGAGATCTGGGGAACAAATCCGCAGCAGACTGCGGAAGCGTTGATGAAAGACACCACGGTCCAAGAACAGGAGCTGCTGGACAGTTTGGCGGATTTCGATTTTGACGATATTTGATGAAGGGGAAGGGTTCTCTTTCTTGAAAAGAAAGAGAACCAGAAAGAACGGGCGGGGCTAGCCCCGCACCCCATTGGGGCCCCGCCCCAAACCCCGCCAGGGGACCAGTCCCCTGGACCTCTGGGCCTGCGCCCGTGGTCTATCGCTGGGAGGTTGATTATGAACGAAACAGAACAGAGAGAAATCCGTGAGACCGTAGAACACGCGCGGTCCTTGACCGCCGACCGCTTGACTTGGAAACCGTACTTCCCGAACAATATGCTCCAAAACGGTCAGGAAGGCTGGTATTGTGTTTTGCAGAAGGGAGACCATGCGCGAAAATACACAATCACTTTTCAATATCCCCTGGACGAAGAGGGTCTGTCGCGCCCGGATTGGGGAATAGACCGCTACATTCTCTTTGAAAAACTCTATTTCGATTTGAAGGGACCGTTGACGTACCCGGAACCACATGAAGATGACAGCTGGGAGATGCTGACGGCGGCGGATGATCTCAACGACTTCGGCGGGTTCGTCTACGCCCACCGCACGCTGGAGGATGCCAAAAAAAGAGCCTTGCGGCAGTGGCAAGCTGTTTTTGGCTACGCGCTGTCGCACCTGATCGAGGACGGGGAAGCGGAGGAGTTACCATGACACAACAAGAACAAATGGCACGCTGGCGGCTGATTTTGGGCAGCGAAACACAAGAGTCTTTCACGGCTATGGGCGGCGGCGGGCTGAGTCAGGAGGAACTTTTGATGGACGGCGCGCTGGCCGCGATCTACGGCGGTCCGGATGAGAGCTTTTCCTCTGGACGCGGGGCGGGAAAAGGTCCGTCTTCCCCGCGGATCTCTCAGTGGTTGGGAGACCTGCGCGCTCTGTTCGACCCGGAGATCGTGGCGTTGGTGCAGAACGACGCCATCGAACGGAAGGGCTTGAAACAGCTGCTGCTGGAACCGGAACTGCTGGAAAACCTGGAACCGGACTTGAACATGGCGTCCACGCTGCTCATGCTCAAGGACCAGATTCCCAAAAAGTCCAAGGAGTCCGCACGGCGCTACATCAAACGGATCGTCGAGCAGATCAATAAGCTGCTGGACAGCGACTTGCGCCGGGCTGTCACCGCCGCGCTCAACCGCCGGGCACATTCGCCGCTGCCTTCGGCGTCTGCCATTGATTTTCCCTATACGATACGACATAACCTACGCAATTATAACAAAGAGCTGAAAACAATCGTCCCGGAACGCGTCTGGTTTTTTGACCGCTCCAGCCGCGTCAACCGCTGGAACGTGGTGCTGGATATCGACCAGAGCGGTTCTATGGGACAGTCAATCCTGTATTCCTCCGTGATGGCCTGCATCCTGGCTTCTATGTCCGCGGTGGAAACGAAAGTGGTCGCCTTCGACACCCAGATCATGGACTTGACCCCTCTGTGCGCCGACCCCGTGGACCTGCTGTTCGGCTTCCAGATGGGCGGCGGGACCGATATCGCAAAGTCTATCGCTTACTGCCAAGGGTTGATCGAAACACCAGCCCGGACGCTGTTTTTCCTGATCTCCGACCTGGACGAGGGCGGAAACCGCGCCGCGTTACTGCGCCGCCTGGAGGAAATGAAAGCGTCCGGCGTGACCGTCATCGTTCTGCTCGCCATCGCCGACGGCGGGCGGCCCTACTACGACGCGCAAACGGCTCAACGTATCGCCGCTATGGATATCCCTTGCTTCGCCTGCGCGCCGGAAAAACTCCCCGTCCTCCTGGAACGCGCCCTCAAAGGGATGAGCCTGGATGACCTTATCAAAGAAGGAAGACCAAAACAGTAGCCGCTCAGGCACAAGAAAGCCTCTCTTCCAGCACCATTGCCGGAAAGAGAGGCTTTTTTGTCTCCTGCTCCGCTACGCCACCGCGGAAAACGGGACGCGTGGATCCTGCGTCTGTTCCTGCGCGGGCGGTTCCGGGTTGGCCATCGTCGTGGTCCGCGTGGTCCCGCCGGATATGTACACCTTGCCGCACTCCGGGCAGATGTCCGTGTGCAGCGTGACGCTCTGACTGACGACTTTGCGGTCCTCACGCTGCGCTTTGCTCTGCTCCCGGCTCACGTGTTCCATCTCGTGGCCGCGGACCCTGGACGCTACCTGACTGGGGTCGATACGCGTGGGCGTCTGAAAAGAAACCCCCATGTCATCGGAACCATCCTGATATTTGCGCTCCTCGCAAGTCTGGCACTTGCCTTCCTCCACCGCCTGGAGTACGCCCGCGACGCCTTTGGCGTCCTCACCGTTCTGCGCGGCTTGCGCGTCCGCGTCCTCTTGCCCAGGGTATTGGATGCGCATACGGACCGCCATCTCTACCGGGTCCGCGCCTTCCCGAATGGGAATGCCAAATTTTGCAGGAGCCGCCTCCTCCGCGGAAGCCGCTTTGACCGGCGTGACAGGCTGGACCGGCGTCTCCGGCTCCGCCGCCCGACGGGCGGTCAGAACAGCGGGGGCAGGCTGCGTGTTTTGCGTCTCCCTGCCGCGGCCCATTTGGTACAGGTAGGGGCTGTAATAAGCGCCCGTGATGCTGCCAATCATATCGCTCCACCTCTCAAATGCAATCTCTTACCTCTATTATACCAGACTTTTGGCGCTTGGCAAGAGGAAGTTCCAAACTCTGCACGCCTGTCTCACAAATTGCTTTTCCACGGATCGGTCACTGTTTCAAGAGTTTTTTGCATTCTCCCCCCTTCGGGGGGAGAATGTAGCTTTTATGTGTTTTGTATTCTCCCCCCTTCAGGGGAGAATGCGGCTTTTATGTGTTTTGTATCCTCCCCCTTCGGGGGGAGAATACAGCTTTTATGAGACGGGCGTGCCGGCTCCTGAATTAGCACTCTCGGACTGCGAGTGCTTGAATTTACAATTTGGAAATATCTTTTGCAAGAATCGTTCATAATTACAGGGTATACTAAAATCAAATTTAAGAGGGACCCCGAAAGGGTCCGAAAGGAGTTTTGATTTATGTATAGTTTACTTCCCTTCGGTCGCACCAGCGGTATGAACAGCTTCTTCGACGACTTTGAACGCAGCTTCTTCCCCACAGAACACCGCCAGACGCCTATGTTCCGCACGGATATCCGGGACGAGGGCGACCACTACCTGCTGGAAGCGGAACTGCCCGGTTTCCAGCGCGAAGACATCGACCTGGACTTGAAGGACGGCGTGCTGACCATCTCCGCCAACCACTCCGAAACGGTCGACAATAACAAGGAAGACGGCAAGTACCTCTGCCGGGAACGCCGCTTCGGCAGTTACAGCCGCGCCTTTGACGTCTCCGGCATCCAGGAGGACGCCATCTCCGCCGCCTACGAGAACGGTGTCCTGAAGCTCACGCTGCCCAAGCGCGGCGAACCGGAACCGCGCAGCCGGAAGATCGCCATCCAGTAAAAGGAGACCGGCGGGGATTCCCCGCCGGTTTTTTTCCTGTTTCCTCTTGCAAAATCCGGAAGAATGGTGTAGGATAGTTTTAGCACTCGGAGAATCGAAGTGCTAACCCAAGCGAACGAAATGAAAAGGAGGTTTCCTTCCTTATGGATATGAACCAACTGACACAAAAATCTCTTTCCGCGGTCCAGACGGCCAGAGATCTGGCCCAGGAACACGGACAGCAACAGATCGAACCGCTGCATCTTCTCTTAGCGCTGGTCAGCGACAAGGAGGGGTTCATCCCCCAACTGCTGACGGCAATGGGGATGACCGTCCCCAGCTTCGAGGCGGCGGTGCAGGCGGAGGTGGACAAACTGCCCAAAGTGTCCGGGACCGGTCGGGAAGCGGACAAAATCTATATCACGCCGGGCTTGGACCGGGCCATGCGGGCCGCGGAGCGTATGGCGCAGTCCATGAAGGACGAGTACATCTCCGTGGAACACCTTTTCCTGGGCCTGCTGGACCAGCCGGACGGCGTCCTGAAGGAACTCTTCCGGACCTACCAGCTCACCCGTGAGAAGGTCATGCAGGCGTTGGCGTCGGTGCGCGGGAATCAGCGCGTGACCAGCGACAACCCGGAGGAGACTTACAACGCTCTGAAAAAGTACGGCACGGACTTAGTGGAACGGGCGCGGCAGAATAAAATGGACCCGGTCATCGGCCGGGACGACGAGATCCGCAACGTCATCCGCATCCTGAGCCGGAAATCGAAGAATAACCCGGTCCTCATCGGAGAACCTGGCGTAGGCAAAACCGCCATCGCCGAAGGCTTAGCACAGCGCATCGTGAAAGGGGACGTGCCTGTTTCCTTAAAGGACAAGACCATCTTCGCCTTGGATATGGGCGCGCTCATCGCTGGGGCCAAGTACCGCGGCGAGTTTGAAGAACGCCTCAAAGCGGTCCTCAACGAGGTCAAGAAATCGGAGGGGCGCATCCTGCTGTTCATCGACGAGCTGCACACCATCGTCGGCGCGGGCAAGACGGAGGGCAGTATGGATGCAGGCAATCTGCTGAAACCTATGCTGGCCCGCGGCGAACTGCACTGCATCGGCGCGACGACTTTGGACGAGTACCGGCAGTACATCGAAAAGGACGCCGCCCTAGAACGCCGCTTCCAACCGGTCCTGGTCAGCGAACCGTCCGTGGAGGACGCTATCGCGATCCTGCGGGGCCTCAAAGAGCGTTACGAGGTGTATCACGGCGTGAAGATCACCGACGGCGCGATCATCGCCGCCGCGACGTTGTCGAACCGCTACATCACTGACCGCTTCCTGCCCGATAAGGCCATCGACCTGGTGGACGAAGCCTGTGCCATGATCCGTACCGAGATGGACTCCATGCCAACCGAGCTGGACATCATCCAGCGGAAGATCATCCAGCACGAGATCGAAGAGGCCGCGCTGAAAAAGGAGACGGACCCGTTAGCCAAGGACCACCTGGCGGAGATCCAGCGGGAACTGGCCGGACTGCGGGAGGAGTTCAACGCCAAGAAAGCCCAGTGGGACAACGAAAAAGGCGCAATCGGTAAGGTCCAGAAGCTCCGGGAGGACCTGGAAGCGGCCAGCGCGGCCTTGGAGAAGGCTCAGCGGGAGTACGACCTGGAAAAGGCCGCCGAACTGCAATATGGCCGTATCCCGGAGCTGCGCCGCGCCCTGGAAGCCGAAGAGGCGGTCGCAAACGAGGGGAGAGCGCGTTCGTTGCTCCGGGACAAGGTCACGGAGGAGGAGATCGCGCGGATCATCGAACGCTGGACCGGTATCCCGGTGTCCCGTTTGATGGAAGGGGAGCGGGAGAAGTTGCTCCACCTGGAAGAGATCCTGCACCGCCGCGTGGTGGGACAAGACGAAGCGGTCCGTTTGGTGAGCGAATCCATTTTACGTTCCCGGGCGGGCATCGCGGACCCGGGGAAACCAATCGGTTCCTTTTTGTTCCTGGGACCCACGGGCGTGGGCAAGACGGAGCTGGCAAAGACGTTGGCAGAAGCTCTGTTTGACAGCGAAAAGAACCTGGTCCGTATCGACATGAGCGAATATATGGAGAAGTTCTCGGTCTCGCGTCTCATCGGCGCGCCTCCGGGCTACGTCGGCTACGAGGAAGGCGGGCAGCTCACCGAAGCGGTGCGGAGAAAGCCCTACTCAGTGGTCCTGTTCGACGAAGTGGAAAAGGCGCATCCGGACGTGTTCAACATCCTGCTGCAAGTGCTGGACGACGGGAGGATCACGGACAGTCAAGGGCGGACGGTGGATTTCAAGAACACAATCCTGATCCTGACGTCCAATCTGGGCAGCCAAGCGTTGCTGGACGGGATCGGAACGGACGGGGAAATCTGCGCGGAGGCGCGGGAACAGGTCGGGCAGCTGCTCAAGCACGCGTTCCGTCCGGAGTTCCTGAACCGCCTGGACGAAATCGTCTTCTACAAGCCGCTCTCGCGGGAGAACATCACCCACATCATCGACCTGCTGACGGACAGCTTGAACAAGCGTTTGGCGGACCGGCAGCTGCGCGTGGTCCTGACCCCGGACGCAAAGCAAGCGATTGTGGACGCGGCTTACGACCCAGCCTACGGCGCGCGGCCGCTGCGGCGTTACCTCCAGCACACGGTCGAGACCTTGATTAGCCGGAAGATCATCGCCGGCGAGGTGGAACCCAATACCGTACTCACAGTGGACAGCCAAGGCGGAGAATTGACGGTCCAGTGATTGCACTCAGCCGCCGCGCCCGGACGGGCGCGGCGGTCTTTTTGAAAAAATTTTTCGGTTTGGTGTACGGAAACGTCCCCAATCCAGGCTGGTTTTCCCTATTAGTAGAAGGACCTTTTTGGAGTCCTGATTCAAAATCAAAGGGGGAACCTGAAATGGCAAGCAAAAAAACGAAACACTACCAGCTCAATCAGTGGGAACCAGACGATGCGGTCCTACGGAACGATTTCAACGCGGACAACCTGAAACTCGACGCGGCCTTGGCCGAGAAAGCCGAACGGTCCGCGTTGACCGCTTTGAGCCAGACCGTGGCCGCAAAGGGGAACTGTTCCATCGAAACGGGCAGCTACATCGGCACCGGCCAGTCCGGACAGGCAAATCCCTGCCTCCTGCGCTTTACCGGTAAGCCTATGATCGTCTTCCTGGGAACAGATCATATGTTTGATTACAACAGTATCCCGGAGTATTACATCCTCTTCCGGGGCGCGCCCTACCTCCACGCCCGCTCCACCCAAGGCGGCCTGCCGTTGACCTGGATGGAGAACTCCGTATCGTGGTATTCCAACGACCGTTACCGCGGCCCGGAAGCCCAGTTCAACCTGGACGGCGTCGAATACCAGTACATCGCGCTAGTCATCTGAGGACGCGCAAAGCCCCTCGGACCGATGGTCCGGGGGGCTTTGCCGTATCATTGGGTCTTGAGGGAAACCGAAGAGGCGGTTTACTCACCTGCGGTCGCGCTGGTCAGGAAGATGCACACGGCGCCGTCTTTGGAGACGTTCATGTACAGGGTAGCTTCCTCGATGCGGCCATTGTCCAGGTTGCGGCGCACGGCGTCCAGGCTGCCCAGAGCGCTGCTGTACTGGTCGTCCTCGTCACGGTCGTCCTTGGAGCGGACGTCGGTGAACTTCGCGTCGGAGACGTCGATGTCCTGAACCTCGTACTTGCCCAGAGTGACAGTCAGCAGATTGTCATACAGGTCGTTCTTGTCGTCGAAGATGACGCCAGCCAGAACGCCTTCGTCCTTGTCATCCTGCCAATCCAGGTTGCCGGTAACGGTCATGGCCTCGGCCTCGTCCAGCTCATAGTAGCCGTCGTCGTTGGTGCCGTAGGTGTAGAAAGCGGGAGTCTTCAGGCCGTCGCTGCCGTACTCGCCTCCGTCGATCTGCCAGGTCTCCTTGCTGCCGTCAGGCAGATAGACGTCCTGGTCACGGTAGCCGTCGCCGCGCTCGCTGCTCTCGGACTTCACGAAGATGACGTCTTCGCTGAACTCAGTCTTCTGGTCGGCGTCGTTCACGCAGAACAGAACGTAGCTGGCAACGGAGGAGCCGTCTTCCGTAATCACGATGGCGGAATTGACTTCGCTCTTGTAGGACACGCCGCCGACGTAACGGGACACGTCCAGGTCATTTCTGGTGTCTTCCAGGAAGAGGTACACGGTGGAGGAGTTCAAACGCTTGGAAGAGATACCAGGAACGTTAGAGAGGCGGGTAGCGGACTTGCTCAGGTCAGGAGTGAACTTACCGGTGCTGGTATACACATCCCAATCCTTATCGGACCAAGTCTTGAGGTTCCACTTATCGTTGTTGGCCTTGCTGTCGCCGGTCTTCTTGTCGGAGATGGTGACGAGCGAGCCGCTCAGAGCGTCGAAGTCATATTTGCTGGCGCTCAGGTCATTTTTACCGGTGCCGAGTTCGTGATCTTTCGTTTCCAGTTTGTACTCAGCCTTGGTGCCGTCGTCCAGGGAAACCAGCTGAGCGTAGTAGGAGGTCACGTCAGCGCCAGCGACGGTGTTGGTCTCATTCCAAACCACGTCCACATAGTAGACGTCGCTCAGGTCGGAAGAAGCCTCGATGCCTTCGATAGCCAGGATGCGGTTGTCCTTATCCAGGTACAGGCGATAGCTGTCGTCGGAGCTGGTGGAAACCTTATCGACTGCGGTGAAGTCGCCAGCGGTGTCGATGGTACCGGCGGCGTAGTAACGCTGGCCGTCCACGACGACGGACTCGGCGTTCTTGCGGGTGCTGATGGAGCCTTCGACGGTCTCGGGGATGAAGGAGTCGATGATATCGCCGTCGTCATTGACGACCAGGGCGACGTAGGCGTCCTCGACGTAAGTGTCGGGGTTGAAGCCGGGGATATCGGTGTTCTTGATGTCGTCGCCGGAGTTATCGAAGTTGACGTAAGCGGAGACGCCCTTCTTGGAGTCGCTGGAGGACACGTCGTCGTCGACGTCGGTGATCTGGTCCAGAACGTAGTTGTAAGCAACGACGCGCTCGATTTCGTCGGGCTCATTCTCGACCATGAACAGCTCGTAGGTAGTGCCATAGGTGGCCTCTGCCTTCAGGTCAGCAGCGGACTTCTCGTCGCCGTTGAGCCAGAACTCAGCTTTGTTCTCCAGGTCATTGGGGTAGGTCAGGTCGTCGTTGTCAGCCAGATCCTGAAGGACATCCAGAAGGGACTTGCTCTTGTTCTTATCGTTGGTGTAGATATCGTTGACGACCAGGACCTGATCGGCGGCGTCACCATAAGTACCAACTTCGCTGCCCTTGTACTTCCACTGGGTAGCGGAACGGCCGAAGCTGTCTTCCTTCTTGGTGAACTTCTCCAGGTCGCCGTCGTACAGCTCTTCGCCCAGCTGGATGACATTGGTATCGCCAATCTTGGTGAACTTCTTGCCGGAACCGGTGCGGGGGCTGTAGGTAGCGCGGCCAGCGACCAGATTGCCATCAACGATGGTCACGCCGCTGTTGCCGTTGGGAGCCACGGCGTCCGCTTCCAGAGTGTTCAGAATCATCTGAGCGACCTGGTTACGGGTCAGGGCTTCGATTGCGCCGTTGTCAACGCCGTCGAAAATGCCGTTCTGAGTGCCCAGCTTGGTGGTCTCGACCAGCCAGTCATCGCCGAAGTCGCCCTGGTACTGGAAGTAACCCAGAGCTTTCATCAGCATCAGAGCAGCCTGGCCAGTGGTGACGGAGTTATCGCCGCCATACTGGGTAGCGCTCATACCAGCGACGATGCCGTTGGTATAGCACGCGGCGACGTAGTCGGCGGCCCAGTCAGGCACATCGGTGAAGGGCGCGGTGCCCTTGTAGCTGGAGACGACGTAGTCCATCAAGTTACACATGATGACGGCCATCTCGTTACGGGTGACGTTCGCGTCGGGATTGAAGTTGCCCTTCTCGTCGCCGGTCATGATGCCGACGGCCTGGAGAACTTCAATGGCTTCGGTGTTATGCTCGGAAGCCACATCCACATAGCTCGCAGAGGTACCCACGACCATCATGCCCATAAGCATGACAGAGGAGAGCGCCAGGCTGAGAGCCCGCTTCAAGTTTCTCATTGGAAATTCCTCCTTTATGTTTCGGGTCTGTCTGCGGACCGGTTTTGCAAGGGGAGTGCCACTCCCCTTACAGGGGGGGCGTGCTTCGCCGCACACGGTCCACTTCCGAACCTCTGGCGATATTTTAGCAAATCAATTTTTGAATGTCAACAGGAGAGACAAAAGTGTAACAAACCTGTAATAATCCCCTCCCGCGCCGCCTAAGCCGTCTGCAACAGACCGGAGAATCGCCTTCCAGCCCACAAAAACAGCCGAATTTACAACGTCTACCAAACGTCTACCATCCCCTACCCCCCGCCGCTTGCTGCACAGCCTGTCCAGCTCCATCTACCGGAACCTGGTCTACCAAATGTCTACCAAACACCTCAAAATCCGCCCCTATACCTTTAAATATAAATACCCCTATGTAAGGGGAGTGGCACTCCCCTTGCGCACCGGAACGCGAAAGAACCCGAAACATAAAGGAGGAATTTCCAATGAGAAACCTGAAGCGGGCTCTCAGTCTGGCGCTGTCCACCGTTATGCTCATGGGCACAATGGTCGTCGGCTCTTCTGCGAGCTATGTGGATGTGGCTTCCGAGCATAACACCGAAGCCATTGAAGTTCTCCAGGCCGTCGGCATCATGACCGGCGACGAGAAGGGCAACTTCAATCCCGACGCGAACGTCACCCGTAACGAGATGGCCGTCATCATGTGTAACTTGATGGACTACGTCGTCTCCAGCTACAAGGGCACCGCCCCCTTCACCGATGTCCCTGACTGGGCCGCCGATTACGTCGCCGCGTGCTACACCAACGGCATCGTCGCCGGTGTCAGCGCGACTCAGTACAACGGTGACAGCTCCGTCACCACTGGCCAGGCCGCTCTGATGTTGATGAAGGCTCTGGGTTACTTCAAGTACCAGGGCGACTTCGCTGATGACTGGCTGGTCGAGACCACCAAGCTGGGCACTCAGAATGGTATCTTCGACGGCGTGGACAACGGCGCTGTTGATCCCCTGACTCGTAACCAGGTCGCTCAGATGATTCTGAACACTCTGGAAGCCGACGCCGTGGAAGCCAATGGCAACAGCGGTGTGACTATCGTTGACGGTAACTTGGTCGCTGGCCGTGCTACTTACAGCCCCCGTACCAATGCCAACGATAAAAAATTTGGCAAAATCGACAACGAAAAAACTTACAATTATGACCGCTATATCATCCAGTTGGGCGAAGAACTTTACGGCGGCGATTTGGAAAAGAACGCCAGTGAGACTGACGACTTTGGCCGTCCTGCTACCCAGTGGAAGTACAAGGGCAACAACGTTGGCAAATACGGTGAAACTCCTGATTACGTTTTGGTTGTTGCTGACGACTATACGAAGAAAACTGACCTGCGAGCAATTCTCCGGGATGTAGCTGACAACAATTCCTTGGAACTGACATATCAATATGAGAATGATAATGGTCGGATAGTTACTGCTGAGGCTGAATATTGGCTCAACGGCAACAACACAAAGGAAGACAACGATAACGAAGTGGATTTGGAATCTGCTGACCTCGCTAAGGATGTTGCCACCTATGGCACTACTTACGAGTTGTACATGGTTGAGAATAAACCTGACGTAGTTGAGAAAGTTGTTGCTTATAACTACAAGCTGTATCAGATCACTGATGTTGACACTGATGTGTCCTCTGGCGATTCTAAGAAGGGCGTAAACGCCTATATTTCCTTCGATGCGGATATCAGCGATGCAGTCAACGATACAGATATTCCTGGCTTCAATTCTGAGACCTATGTCGAAGATGCTTATGTGGCTATGATTGTCAATGACAAACAAGAAGTTGTCGACTCTTTCATTCCTGAGACCATTGAAGGTTCTGTGGGAACCAAGAAGGGTAGCGAGAATGCCAAGGTCGAGTCTCTCACTATGGACGGCGATCGTTACTACACTGCTGGTACTATGAGTGACTCTAGCGACTTTGTTTACACGACAAGACAGGTAGAGACCGGTTCCGACAATACCTATCGTCTGTACCTGGACCACAACAACCGTATTCTGGCCGTTGAGGGTGTTGAGGCTGTTTCCTCTCTGGGCGATGTCTACTTTGTGGACACGATTTGGAAAGGCAGCGATACTGTTGCTGGTGTTGACACGGAACCCTATTTTGCTCAGTTGGTTTCCCTGGAAGATGGCACCAAGGCTGAGTATAAGCTGGAAAAGGACAACCACAAGAATGGTACCGAAACCTTGGATGGCCAGACTGCTGACCAGCTGAACAAAACTTTCGGAAAGCAACTGGTTACAATTTCCGATAAAAAGGAAAGCACTAAGGGTACCGACTATAGCAGTAAGGCCAACAACGATCAGTGGAACCCGAAGATGTGGGAGACTAAGAATGATTGGACAGAGAGAACTGATGAGTTTTCTGATCTGACATTAAAGAAGTCCACCAAGAGCATCGCAGTTGATGGAGAGACCTATCGTTTGAACTCTTCCACTGTGTATCTGTTCCTGGAGAAAGAAAAGAATGATTTGAGCGTGTCCCGTTATGTTGGCGGCGTTTCCTACAATACAAAGGATAACGTTATTGTCACTGCTATCAAAGAAAAAGACGCCGATGTGGCTAGCTATGTTCTGTTCCGGGTTAGTGACGCTGACCAGGCCGCTGAGTACAGTGAGGATGTCGTCTTCCTGTACAGCGAGAGCAGTGACATTGGTGATGGCTATCGTGACCAGACAGTCTATCTGCCCGACGGCAGTGAAGAGACTTGGCAGGTCGTTGATGGTGAGTTCGAGGGAACTGGTTTCTACACCTACACTACCAATGACGACGGCTATTATGAATTGGAACTTGCTAGTGAGATGAAAGACACAGCCAACCTCAGTTGGGACGACGAAGAGGGCGTGTTGAGTGCTTGGATTTTCAGCAACAAGTCTCAGCTGTTTGAGAATTTCCTGACCGTGACTAAAGAGAACGGAAGGGTTTCCGACATTGATATTTCCAACGCCGTATTCAAGGATGTGCGCGATAAGGACGATCGTGGTGCGAACATCGAAGGTACAAATTACAAGGAATACAGAAGCGCTTTGGGTAGCTTGGACGCTGTGAAGCGGAATATGGGCAGCGAGAAGAGAGACGACATCGTAAGTGCTGAACTGTACCTGAATGTTTCCAAAGACGGTGCTGTAACTATCTTCCTGACCAGCGCTCCGTCTCTGAAAGCGGACGTACCCCAAGATTAAACCCCTAACTCTCCGCAACTTTTCCTAAGCGAACAAAGTCCCCCGGACCGATGGTCCGGGGGCTTTGCGTATGCGGGGAGAAATTTTGAAGAAAAATGTAGAATCACCTTGAAAAAAGAGACAGCGTGGGATTATGCTATAGAAGGATGGAATAATTTGCCGGACATCCAGTCCGCAACACCAAAAGGAGGAAGATCACTATGGCAAGAAAAACCGTGGAACGCAACATCTCCTATGACGACATCCGCCGCCGCTGGTACGTGAGTATGGACCTGGGCCGGGACGATCAGGGCAAACGGCGGAAACGTTACCGGACTTACACCAGCCTCCCCGCCGCCCGCGCCGGACTGCGCGAGTTCCTCTCACACCGCGAACAGGAAATCTCCCTCTGCCGCTGCCCCATCACACTCGGACAGTGGCTGGATCAGTGGATGCAGACCATCGTTCGCCCCAACCGCGCCGAAACTACCGCCTACGCCTATCAGAAAATTATCGACAACCACCTGCGCCCCGCCTTGGGGGATCGCCCCTTGCTGCGCCTCACCCCCGGCGATATCCAGCAGTACTACCTCCGCGTCCAGCAAGACGCCGGGTTGTCCTCCAATACCTTGCGCCATCACCATAATTTGCTCTCTTCCGCTTTCCGTGCCGCCGTAAAACAAAATATCTTGCTCCGCTCCCCTATGGACCGCGTGGAACCCCCTCGGGCCAGACTCCACGAAACCAATTTCTATAGCCCCGATACCCTCAAACGCCTCTATAGCCTCCTGGCCGGACGCCCCCTGGAACTGCCCGCACGCCTGGCCGGCAGCCTCGGCCTGCGACGCGGCGAACTGTGCGGCCTGAAATGGGAAAACGTCGATTTTCAACGACAGGTGATCTGTATCTGTGAGGCCCGCACTACCTTCGGCGCAGAGGTCGTCCAAAAAGAACCCAAAAATAACGCCTCCGTCCGTACCCTCTACATACCAGACGAAATCCTTCAACTCCTTAGCTCCGAGTGGAACCGTCAACAGTATTCCCCCCAACCTCTCGACGGCTACGTCATCCGGAACCGGAAAGGTCAGCCTTACTCCCCAAACGCCCTCTCCCTCGCCTTTACCCGCTTCGTTCGGAAAAATCACCTGCCTTGCCTTACCCTCCACGGCCTCCGGCACTCCTTCGCTACCGTCGCCGCTTGCCAGGGCGTCCCCCTCTTCGATATCGGTAAAGCCCTCGGCCACGCCAACCCATCCACCACTGGCCGTATCTATACCCACCTCGTCGACCGTACCCACACCGAAACCTTAACCCGAGTCTCGAACGCACTCCGTTAATCAAAATTCCCCCAGACCTAATCAATAGGTCCAGGGGAATCCTCTTTATACTTCCATGATAACCGGCAGAATCATCGGACTCCGCTTCGTCTTGCGGTACAAGTAGTTCGACAGCGCGCCCTTGATGTTCCCCTTGATCGCCGACCAGTCCGATACCCGCGCGTCCGTGCTGAGTATCGCGTCTAACGCAACTTGCCGAAGCTCCTCCAAAAGTCCCTCCGACTCCTTCACATACACAAATCCCCGCGTGATTATGTCCGGCCCAGACAGTAAACTCCCGTCTTCCCCAGACATCGACAGCACTATCACAATCACTCCGTCCTCCGCTAAGTGCCTGCGATCCCGTAACACAACACTCCCGACATCGCCAACCCCTAGCCCGTCGACAAATACTTGCCCCGCTGTCACCGTCCCCGCTAACCGCGCCGTGTTCGACGTGAACTCCATCACTCGCCCAATCTCACTAATCAGTATGTTCCGCGAGTCCATCCCCATCTCTCGCGCTAACCGCGCGTGTATCTGCAACATCCGCTGCTCCCCGTGAACCGGGACAAAAAATCGCGGCTTTACCAATGCGTGGACGATCTTCAACTCCTCCTGGCACGCATGACCCGAGACGTGAAGCGCTAAGTCCCGCTCGTTCATCACCTCTACGCCCTTCCGGTACAGCTCGTTCACTACGTTCCCTATCGCGTTCTCGTTCCCAGGTATCGCACTCGCCGAAATAATCACCCGATCCCCCGGAATCAAATCAACCTGCCGGTGCGTGTTGAACGCCATCCGCGTCAGCGCCGACATCGTTTCCCCTTGACTGCCCGTCGTGATGATGCAAACCCGATCCTTCGGTAACGACTTGATGTGACTCAGATCCATCAGCGTCCCGTCCGGGATGTTCATATACCCCAGCTCCGTCGACACCTTCATCACGTTCTCCATCGAACGCCCCGTTACCGCTACCTTCCGCCCGTAACGCGCCGCTACGTCTATGATCTGCTGGATGCGGTCCACATTCGACGCGAACGTCGTCACGATGATCCGCTCCTCACAGCCGCGGAACAGCGCGTCAAAAGACGCCCCTACACTGCGTTCACTGCGCGTGTAACCAGGACGCTCCACGTTCGTGGAATCCGCCAGCAACGCCAGTACGCCTTCCTTGCCCAGTTCGCCTAAACGCCCCAGGTCCATCATTCCTCCCTGAATCGGCGTCGCGTCAATCTTGAAGTCCCCCGTGTGAACGCACACGCCTACCGGACACTTGATCGCAAAGGCTACCGCGTCCGCTATGGAATGGTTCACGTGGATGAACTCTACGCTGAATTTCCCCGCCTTCACAACGTCCCCAGCTTCGCACGTAATCAGCTTCGTGCGGTCCAGAAGCCGGTGTTCCTCCAGCTTCAGCTGGATCAGGCCCGCCGACATCCGCGTGGCGTAAATCGGCGCGTTCACCGAACGCAGTACGTAAGGCAACGCTCCGATATGGTCCTCGTGCCCGTGAGTGATGAAAATCCCTCGGATCTTCTGCTGGTTCTTAATCAGATAGCTGACGTCCGGGATGACTACGTCGATGCCGTACATATCATCGTCCGGAAACCCCATGCCGCAGTCTACCACGACGATGTCTCCGTTGTACTCGTAAACCGTGAGGTTCTTCCCGATCTCGTTCAGACCGCCCAGGGAAATGATTTTCAGTTTTTCTGCCATACTAACTCCTTACTCAATTTGTGTTCCGGATGTATCCCAGCCGAAAAACCCGTCAAATATGCGCCGCGCCTGAGACACAGCAACAGGACGAAGGACTGCTTCCTCACCGGCCCTGCCTCGCCAACGGGATGCACTGTCTCTTCGCCTTTCCGGGCTCCTCTGCCTTTGGGTCCCGCAGACCATCCCCGCCTGTCCCACGGTTCGGGTCCTGCGGACGGTATTTAGACGCCAGGGCGGGAGCTGCGCCCCCGGCCCTTCTGCGTTTAAATCAAAACAGACCGTGCCTTGCGGGACCCGTAGGGGTCCCCAGCAAGGGCACAACAGCTGTTCCTTAGTTTACCACACTTTCCTCCAAAAGTATACTATGCGTTTCCGGAGAATAAAATCATGTTTCCCGCCCCTTTTCTTGGTCATCTTGCTTGGATGCCGCCCGATCCAACGCCGCCGCGCGCCCCGCGTAGAAGTCGCACAGCTCCGCCGCCAGTTCCAGATCCGGCCCCTCCGCCATCACGCGTAAGGCAGAACGCCGCGCCAGAGGAGTGAGGTAAACCCAGCCGTTGCCCGTCCGCAGACGTAGACCTTCCCCTTGCCCGGCGTTGGCGTACTCCCCAGCCAACGCCTGCATGACCTTCCCACGGTCCGAGGATAAGGGGACCTCCCGCTTCCAGACGCTGAAACGGGGCGTTTTGGAGATCAGCGTCTCCAGGCTTTGCCCCGACGTCATCATCCGCGCGCAAATGCGGGCCGCCGCGCTGGGCGCGGACCAGAACCAAGGTAATCCACTGTACAGTTCCCGCGCCGCCTGACCGTCCCGGTCTAAACGCAGAACCTCGCCGCCGTAGCCCGCCGCAACTAAATCGACCGCCGCGCTCGCTCCAGCAGGTACCGCCAGCTTCCCGCTGCCGTCCTCCATCTCAATGAGCGCGATCAACGCCAAAAGCTGCCCGGAGTCCAGCAGCGCGCCCTTTTCATCCTGCGCCGTCAGCCGGAACCCTCCGTGTCCCGCGCTGAACGCCGGGATACCTGGCCGCCATTGGTCCTCCAACCGACAGTCCAACGCCAGCAGAATCGCACGGATCGCCAGATCCGCCGGGCTGTCATACCCTACCGCTACCGTCACACGTCGTAAAGACGGATGCCCTAACACAGCCGCCTGCGCCGCAATCCGCGCCCACTCCCCTTGGGACAGCTCCAACCGCTCCAAATGCCCCACTTGCCCGGCTCGGACACGGGACAGCTCTCCCTGCGCCAGCGTGTGTTCCAGCTTCCGCTGCGCGGCGCGTTCCAAGGGAAGCCCTTGCCGGTCGAACAGATGCAGAAAAATACGCCCGTTCTCCTCCTCCACGAACAGAGAAACCGAAAACGCTTGCCGCGCCGCCAGCCAAGCTCCTTGCACGGGGACCGGCAGCCCGTGCGTCACCGCCCGGCCGCCCGCCGCCGCAATCCCAGCCGCCGCCGCCCGCGCCAGCATCCTGGCCCCCGGTGTGTCGCTGCAACCTAAGCCCGTGTCGCCCATCGACGCCAACGCGCTCCCTAAAGCCAGCAGCCCTTCCGGCCCTAAGTCCTCCCCAAGCGTCCCCTGAATGACGCCGCCGTCGCCAAAACGCAACATTCCCTTCTGACTCCCGCTGGTGACGGAGCGGGCCAGCCGACAGGCCGCCGGAGCCGTCTGCCCCGGCCACAGCTTCACCCGCTCCAATAACGTCGAACCTTCCTCCGCCAGCGCGTTCTCCCCCAGAACCGCGCCCTCGTTGAGCGTCGCGCTCCGCTGCGCCGCCGCCCCACGGCACAAAATCGCTCCGTACAACGTGGTCCTCGGACCGGCGGAGGCGTTCTCCAACAGGACCGAACGCTGGACCATCGCCCGTTCGCCGACCTCGCTGCCCGACTCCAACACCGTGTGCGGCCCGATGAGACAGCCCTTGCCAAACCGCACGTTTTCCCCAATCCAGCAGGGCGGTACAACGGAAACTTCCGGCGGAACAGGCTGCGCGCTCCAAACGCCAGGCGACCGCTGCGGCAGACCCGCGTCCAGCTTGACCTTTCCGCTCAGCGCGTCGCACACGCAGTTCAAATAGGCCCCGCAGTCGCCCATGTCACACCAGTAGCCCTCCAAAGCACAGCTGTACAGGGGCGCGCCTTGCGCCAGCATGGCGGGGAACAGGTCCCGCCCAAAATCGTAAGCGCCCGTCTCCGGCACACGGGCCATAGTCGCCGGGGAAAGCACATAGATGCCCGTGTTCACCAGATCCGTGACTACCTGCCCCCAAGAGGGCTTTTCCACAAAACGTTCCACCCGCCCGTCCGGACCGGCTACCACCAGACCGTATTCCAGCGGCGCGGGGTGATGACACAACACTAACGTCGCCTCCGCCTGACGCTCCTGGTGAGCGCGGACGGCACGGCTCAGGTCCAGATCACACACGCAGTCCCCGCTGATGACCAGAAACGTCTCGTCCCCCAGATGCCCCATGCAGTTCCGGACGCTGCCCGCCGTGCCTAACGGCTCCTCTTCGATGAAGTAGGTCAGCTGCACCCCCAGCCGCTCGCCGCTCCCAAACCAGTCCATCACCGCCTGAGGCCGGAAGCAGAGCGTCACGCAAATGTCCTTGACACCGTGGTCCCGGAGCAGACAGAGAATGTGTTCCATTACCGGACGGCCCAGCAGCGGCGTCATAGGTTTCGGCCTCCCCAGCGACAGAGGACGCAGACGAGTCCCTTCCCCGCCCGCCATGATGACAGCTTTCAAAACCTTCTCCCATCCTTCCATACTTGATGGAAGGTAGTATGCCTTGCCAAAAGCCAGTCTATTCCAGCCGCCGCGCAAAAGTCCCTTGTCCAGGCTCCCGCCCGGACAAGGGACTTAACTTCACATGGATTCAGAACTCCGCGTTGCCCACCGTTCTGGGGTGCAACTCCACGTCCCGGATGTTGCTGATGCCCGTCAGGTACATGACCATACGCTCAAACCCTAAACCGTACCCGGCGTGACGGCAGGACCCGTACCGGCGCAGATCGCAGTACCACCAGTAGTCCTCCGGATTCATGCCTAACTCCTTGATGCGCTGTTCCAGCACTTGGAGACGTTCTTCTCGCTGGCTTCCGCCGATGATCTCGCCGATGCCGGGGACTAAGCAGTCCGCAGCGGCGACCGTCTTGCCGTCGTCGTTGAGACGCATATAAAAAGCCTTGATCTCCCGGGGGTAGTCGGTGACGAAAACCGGACGTTTGAACACCTGCTCGGTGAGGTAACGCTCATGCTCGGTCTGAAGGTCACAGCCCCACTCCACTTTATAGTCAAACTGATCGTTGTGAGGCTTCAGCAGTTCAATCGCCTCGGTGTACGTGACGCGCCCGAAGTCGGAGGAAGCGACGTGTTCCAGCCGCTGCTTCAGACCCTTGTCCACAAAGGCGTTGAAAAAGTCCATCTCGTCCGGACAGCGTTCCATCACGTAACGGATGATATACTTTATCATTGCCTCGGCGGTGTCCATGTAGTCGCTCAGGTCGGCAAAAGCCATCTCCGGTTCAATCATCCAAAACTCAGCGGCGTGGCGCGGGGTGTTGGAGTTCTCCGCCCGGAAGGTCGGGCCGAATGTGTACACGTTGCCGAACGCCATAGCAAAGTTCTCCGCGTTGAGCTGGCCGGAAACGGTCAGGCTGGTCTTCTTGCCGAAGAAGTCCTTGGAGTAGTCCACCCGACCATCAGCAGTACGGGGGACGTCGTTCAAATCCAGCGTCGTCACCTGGAACATCTCACCGGCGCCCTCGGCGTCGCTGCCGGTGATGAGGGGCGTGTTGATGTAAACGAAACCCCGGTCCTGGAAGAAACAGTGGACGGCGTGCGCCGCTACAGAGCGTACCCGGAAAGCAGCGGAAAATAAATTCGTCCTGGGCCGCAGGTGCTGGATGGTACGCAGGTACTCCACACCGTGCCGCTTCTTTTGAAGGGGGTACTCCGGCGAGGAGGGACCTTCCACCGTAATGGAAGCGGCCTTTACTTCCAACGGCTGCTTGGCCTGGGGGGTGAGCGTCACCGTACCGGTGACGATCAGCGCCGCGCCTACGTTCTGCGCGGCGATCTCCTTGTAGTTGCCCAAAACATTGGCGTCCATGACCACCTGGAGGTTTTTGAAACAGGAACCGTCGTTCAACTCGATAAACCCGAAGGTCTTCATATCCCGGATGGTCCTGGCCCAGCCCATGACCGTGACAGTCTGACCATCCAAGCTCTGCCCATCGGCGAAAACGGCAGCGATAGCAGTACGTTCCATTCTGATATCCTCTCCATATCTTTTTTTGCGGGAGGCAGGGCAGGAAGTGTTTCCAACACCCGCGCATCCGGCGCGTTGACCCTTATTATATCGCCTCCTCCGGTATTTTACAAGCGTCTGCGGGAATTTTCGCGAAAATCCATGACGGATACGGTCGAAAACGGAACGGGAGCGTTCCAAAGGAGACCGGGACCTGGAACCTAGGAAAACAAGCCGGGCGTTTTACATAAAAGCAAGTATCAGAATTTGTGTAATATGTAGATTTTTCCAAAAAAGAACGCACAAGGAACGCTTTATAGTATATACTAGGAATCGTAGGAAAGTATGCCTCGCCAGAGCGGCAGGTGCGGAGACGAAGAGAGGAAAGGAGGCGTTTCCGTATCTTTCAAGGCGGGGGGTACCGGAGCAATCGAACGCCAAGAAAACTGGCCTCGGGAAGGTGATGTGCGGAACTTTGAGACTTTCAGTGCGGCTCCCGGCAAAACTCGACTCCCAAATCCCCGTCCCCTGCGGACACGGGAAACACAGTTCATCTGGCAAAAAATTGGGAGAATTTAACAAGAAAGCGGGGAAACATATGAAAAAAAGGCTCCTGGCTTTGAGCCTGGCGATCATCATGCTCCTGTCTATGCTGCCTGCTTCCGTTTTCGCGGCAGAGGTTGACACGACAGACGAAGTCGTTTCAAGCAGCGTGACAGAAAAAGTGGACCTGAGCAGGCCCGCCAGTAAGATTTCTACGGTCAACAGCACCCCGGCGGAGGGGATCACCCCCAATACCGCCAAGACCGGCAAAGAATGGACAGGCACTGTGGTTGGCGACGTGCAGAACGCTAAGGTGTTCCGCGTGAACACCCAGGAGTCCAGCAGCTTCGCCACGACCAACGTCATCTACGATACAACTGACAACGCTATTTACGGCGCGCAGAACTTCGCTAAGGAAAAGAGCGGCTACGTCCAGTTCCTCACCGGCGAAGGTCAGAAGTGGGACCTGGCTGTGGTCAAAAACGAAGCGCAAATGCTGGCAGCTTACCCCGGATTTGCCGAAACTGATTTCGCCGTGCCTACAGACGGTACGGACGCCGATCCGGAAGACAGCCGCTACGGCACTTGGAAGACCGGCCTGGAATTGCCTTGCAGCTGGACCCGGCAGGGCTTCGACTACTCCATCTACACGAATACCACCGTGGCGTTCCAGGGCAGTGAGCATAGCCTCTCTTCGCCCAACGCCCCCACGCAGTACAACCCTGTGGGTCTCTACCGCAAGAGCTTCACAGTGGACCCGTCCCTGACTGCGGACGGCAAGCGTGTGTACATCAGCTTCCAGGGCGTGGAGTCCGCTTACTACGTCTACCTGAACGGTCAGTTCGTAGGCTACAGCGAGGACTCCTTCAGCCCCCACAGCTACGACCTCACCGATTATCTGGTCGACGGGACCAACGTCCTGGCTGTGGAAGTCCATAAGTTCTGCGACGGCAGCTGGTTCGAGCTTCAGGATATGTACAAGGACGGCGGCATCTTCCGCGACGTCTACCTCTACGCCGCCCCCCTGGTGTACCTGGAAGACTACTTCGTCCGTACCGACCTGGACGAGAACTATGAAAACGCCACCCTGGAGCTGGACGTGACGGTGCGCAACAAATCCAACGCCGCCGCCGAAGGTTACAAGGTAAAAGCGCAGCTCTATGAAGACGGGACCAAGACCCCCTTCGGTTCGAGAATGACCGTCAACATGGACACAATCGCCGCCAACGACCGGGGTACCAAGCTGAACAGTCAGATGGCGGTCAAAGCTCCGAAACTTTGGAGCGCAGAACAGCCCAACCTTTACACCCTGGTTGTCTCCCTCTACGACGGAGAGGACAATTACCTGGGCAGTATGTCCCAGCAGCTGGGCTTCCGTGAGATCAGCTTCACCAGAACTGAAGTGGACGCGAACGGCAACAGAACCACCACGGATTCTGAGTTCACTCAGTACAAGATCAACGGCCAGCGTCTGGTGTTCAAGGGCACCAATCGCCACGACACCGACCCGGTGTATGGCCGTCATGTGCCTAAGGAGACTATGGAACGGGACGTTGAGCTGATGAAACAGTTCAACCTCAACGCCATCCGTACCTCTCACTACAGCAATGACGACTACCTCTACTGGCTGGCCGATAAATACGGCCTGTATGTCATGGCCGAGACCAACGCGGAGTCTCACCAGCTCATGAATAATGGCAACGCTGAGAAAGTTTTTAAAGAGGCTTTCCTGGACCGCCAGGCCAACGCGTTCAAGCGGCTGAAAAACGTCACCGCTAACGTGGCCTGGTCCACCGGCAACGAGAACCACTACCAATCCAGCAAGGATTACGCCGACGGGATGTTCTTTGAGGGCATCTGGTACTTCAAGAACAATGACCGGACCCGTCCTGTCCACTCGGAAAGCTCGGGCGCAGCCAGCGGCACGGATATGCACAGTAATATGTACTGGTTCAGCTATCCCGGCAGCTTCAACGCCCGGATGCCTTGGGTCATGTGCGAGTATGCCCACGCTATGGGCAATGCCGCAGGCGGCCTGCACAATTTCTGGGATTACATCCGCGCTGACGCCGCTGACCACGCGCTGGGCGGCTTCGTTTGGGACTGGGTCGACCAGGCCCGTCTGTTGGACATCCCCTCTACCCAGACGGGTTCCCTGACAGAGGCAAAGGGCGTGGAAGGTGAACTGTCTATGACCAAGGCCAGCCAGCTGAAAGATATCCCAGCGGCTGAGCAGACAAAGACCTTCACAACCAAATGCCTCGCCGGGTATGTTACCTTCGACGATCCGAAGTATAACGAGGCCCTGAGCGGTACCGGCAAGCAGTTTACCTTGGAAGTCATCTGCAAACCTTACAGCGATGCAGGCGACCAGGTGCTGATCTCCAAGGGCGATAACCAGCTGGCACTCAAGACGAATGGCACAAGCCAGTTGGAGTGCTTCGCCTACGATGGCAGTGCCAGCAATAAATGGAACTCTTTGACAGTTGATCTGCCCGCAGACTGGGCCAAGAATTGGCATCAGGTGGTCGCTACCTACGATCAGGGCAAGATCTGCCTCTATATGGACGGCAAACTTCTGACTGAGGGTACCAAAAACGCTAAGATTTCCTCCAGCAGCGCGCCTGTCGGTATCGGCTATGATACGACCAAGAGCCGCAAGTTCGACGGCGATATCGCAATGGGCCGTATCTATACCAAAGCCTTGACCCTGGATCAAATCAAGGCGCAGGCCAGCGCGACTCCCGCTATCACCTCCGACAGCGCAGACGTTCTGCTGTGGGCGGAGATGAAGGATATCCAGCTGGGCGATATCAAATACGGTTACGACTATTTCTCCGAGGACTTCGCTGTTGAAAGCGACCTGTACGCGAACGAGAACAACGGTAAGTTCTACGCCTACGGCGGCGACAACGGCGAGACCGCTCATGACGGCTCCTTCTGTGTCAACGGTCTGGTCTCCCCCGACCGCGACCCGCAGCCTGAGCTGTGGGAGGTTAAGTATCAGTACCAGAGCTACTGGTTCACCGCCAGCGACCTGGAACTGTCCCAAGGCAAAGTCACGGTCAAGAGCGAGTACGGCTTCCATAAGCTGGGCGACTTCAACGTGATCTGGACCCTGCTGGAAGACGGCGTGCCCGTGGAAGGCGCGGAGAACGTGCCTGTGAACCTGGGCAGCGCGGCCAACCTGGTTGGCTGGGGCGAGACCGCGGAACTGACGATTCCCTATGCCGACAAATTGCCCGCAGAACTCAAGCCCGGCGCTGAGTATCGCCTGAACCTCTCCGTGCAGCTGAAGAACAAGGAACTGTGGGCCAATGCAGGCCACGAGATTGCCTATGAGCAGTTCCTGCTCCCCACAGGCGCGGCTTTGACTCAGCCTGCTCCTTCCGAAAGCACCGTTTCTGTGGAAGAGTCCACAGATAAATACACCGTGTCCGGCGAGAACTTCTCCTTCGAGATCCGCAAGGCCGACGGTGTGATCCAAAACTACGTCTACAACAACGTGACGATGTTGGAAGAGGGTCCCGTACCCAACTACTGGCGCGCCCCTATGGAAAACGGCGACGGAAGCTGGGGCAACGCCCAGAAGCTGGACGACAAAATCACCGCCAAGTCCATCACACCCAGTACCGATGAACAAGGCCGCAAGGTCTTCGACGTGGAGATGAACCTCGGCGGCGGCTACAAAGTGACCCAAACCATGCGCTACGTGGTGGACAACACCGGCGCGATCACCGTCACCAGCACGGTGGACAAATCCGGTGAGAGCGGCTTCAGCCGCTTCCCCCGCGTGGGTACCTACCTCACGCTCCCCGAGGGCTTTGAGAATATCCAATGGTACGGCAACGGCCCCGTAGAGGCTGTGTGGGACCGCGAGACCTTCGCCCGTATGGGTGTCTATGATAAGGACATCAAGGGCAGACCGGCCACCGTTTCCGGAATGTTCTACCCCTACGTCAAGACCGACGATACCGGTACCTTGACCGGAGTGAAGTGGTTCGCCATCACCGATCCCAGCAAAACCGCTACCCTGGCCATCGCCAGCGCGGACGGTGTGGAAACCCAGGCCCTGCACTTCAATGCGGACGATCTGACCGGTAAGGGCCACCCCTATGAACTCTCTCCCAGAAAAGAGACCATCCTGGGCGTGAACTACCGCTCCCAGGGCGTGGGTACCGCCCGCTGCGGCCCCGGCGTGCTGAGCCAGTACACCTTGAGCAACAACACCTATACCTTCACCTACACCATCGTTCCTTATGCCACCGCGGAAAACGTGGCGGATGTGACTCTGCCCTACCGGGCTGTGAAACCCATCAGCATGGACGATGTGTATCAGGCTGAGGCGGACAAGATCAGCGCGAAGATCGACACTTTGGTCATCGTCAGCGCCGATCAGGAAGAAACTCTGGCCGCCATCGAGACAGAGTATAACGCGCTGCCTGACGAGGTGAAAGCAAAGGTCAGCGAAGCTACCAGAACATACCTGGCAGAATGCAAGACCTTGGTAGGCAACTTCAAAGACCCCGCACAATCTATCGTCGCCGTCGTGACGGACAAGAGCAACAGCCATTATGATGTTGACCTGACCGCCAAAAAAGATACCGCCACGATGAAACGCTTGGATGGAACCACCGCTCTGGAAGGTTACTTCCAGGTGGACAATGCAGGCGCGGTGGCGAAGATGAGCGATGCGCTGTCCGGAAATAACGCCTTCACATTTGATGCGACCATCTACATCGATCCCGCGTACAACGGCGGACAGTACTCTGTCTGCGGTACCGGCGATAACGGAGCGTTTTTGCGTATCGATACGGATGACGGACCGTTGATGGCGAATTTCTACATCAAAAATACAAGCGGTGCTTGGAAAGAAGCCAAAGCAGAACCCGAAAGCGACGTCCGGGGCCAGTGGATACGGGTCCTGTGCGGCTATGACAATGGCAAGACCTGGGTCCAGATGGTCGGCAAGGGCGATAAGATCGAAACGGCCAGCGTGGGTACAGTAGCCAAAATGAACACCGGCTTCTGGCTGGGCTACTGCCAGGCAACAAACAACGGACGCGTTTCGGACCAGATCAAAATTCGCAACCTGAGAGTGTACAACAAAGTCGTAAACGCGGAGGACAATATCCCTGCAACCGATGAATCCGTCCTGCTGTGGTACGACTTCGATACTATCAAGTACGACGGCCTGACTGTGGAAGACGCGACCGTGGTCGCGGACAAGACCGCGCTCGACCTGATCGTGGGCGAGACCGCCACCATGCCGGTGCGTATCAGCCCCAGCTATGCCAATGACAGCATCGTTTATGTGAGCAGCAACACCGATGTGGTAACTGTGGACGCAAATGGTGTGGTCACAGCCGTGAGCGACGGTACCGCTACTATCACGGCCAGCCTGAAGAGCGACGCCACGAAGAAAGTGGAAGTCACTGTCTCGGCCAAGAGCGTGCAGACCGAGCTTGAAGCGCAAATTGTCTACATCGGTGAAACACCAAATCTGCCCAAAACCATTCCGTTCGGCACCAGCGGAGAGACCACTCCTGTTACTTGGAATGCCTCCGGCATCACCAAGGACAGCCTGCCCGGCGTTTACACCGTGACAGGTACCCTGCCTGAGGTCGGAAACCGGGAAGTCCGCGTAACTGTTTACCTTGTGCCCAAGGACGCGGTATACTTCTTCAACAACTCCGAAGATACCACCTATTTTGACATCATCAAGAACGAACTTGCTACTTTGAAGAACAAGGACGTTCAGATGCAGCAGTATGGCGAAGGTAAGACTTGGGGTCTGCTTGAGCCGACCGTCCTTGGCGTGGAAAATAGAGGCAAGGATAGCGTTCAGCCTATTGAAGGCGTCCAATATGGCGCTGCGGATGCGGGTCCCATCCTGGTCTACCAGTTTGATGACCTAACTGAGGGCGTTTACGATGTTCATCTGGGCCTGTATGATCCTTGGAATCAGTATGCGGGCGATCGTGTAGTGAACATCACTGCCAAGACTGGCGCGGATGCCGACACCTTGTCCGAGACTGGTACAAAGGTTACAGATTACAATTACGGCAGCGCGAAAGCAGACAAGACTCTGGAAAATGTGAAAATCACGGATGGCCAGATTCTCCAGGTCGAAATTGCACCGCAGAATACAGGCGAGAGAACCGACGCCGCAGTCAGCTATATCTACATCGTTCCCGCCGTAGCGGATGTCCCAATCAATGCGATTACCGTGAAGCAGGGCGATCAGGTGATCGGAGAGAACGACATCGTTAAGGTGTACAACAACGCGGACGATCCGGATCATAGCGTAACGCTCAGCGCGTCTGTGAACGAAAGCGCCACCAACAAGATCCTCAACTGGACCCGCCCCGAGGGCGCACAGGGCAAGATCACACTGGTGCGCAGCCTTACCGGCGACAGCGTCGACATCACCGCAGTCGCGGACGAGAGAAACGTGGGCGAAGTCCTCGTGGAAGTCTCCTCCGCAGCAGACCCCGAAATCAAACAGCAGATCACCGTCCACGTCATCCACAAACTGGACCGTGACGTGAGCATCAGTATCCAGGGCGTGAACGATCCCACCGCCGCACCGAAGTTCGGCCAGACGCTGGAAGCGGATATCAACCAGCTGCAAGTGACCGACGAGGGTAAGGCCGCGCTGTCCTACCAGTGGAAGCGCGATGGGAACAATATCCCCGGCGCAACCAGCAAAACCTACACCTTGACCGCAGACGACGTCGACGCGGAGATCTCCGTGGACGTCACCGCGGACGAGACCACCTTCTACGCAGGAACCCGCACCGCAACCCGCAGCCAGAAGGTCGTCAAGGCAGAAGGCCCCGCCGCGCCTCAGAACCTCACTGGCGTTGCGCCCAGCAACACTTTGGCCGACGACGGCAAGATCACCGGCTTCGGCGACGACTACGCCGACTTCGAGTATAAGCCCGCCGACGGCACGAGCTGGACGGATGTTTCCGCTAAGGAAATCGAAGATCTGGCCCCCGGTAACTACCAGGTGCGCGCCAAGGAAACCGATACCCATAGAGCAGGCATGATTGCTACCATCACCGTGCCTCCGTCCGGCGTGACCTTCTACACGATCTCTATCGACGCAGAGATGACCAACGGCAGCGTGACCAGAAGCGAAAGCGCAGCAGCAGCCGGAACCAAGATCATCCTCACCGTTACCCCCGATACCGGCTATGAGCTGGATAGCTTGACCGTCACCGGCGCAAGCGGTAAGGTCGACGCAGAGGAAACAGACGATGGACATTGGATCTTCGAAATGCCCGCAGAGGACGTCACCGTTTCCGCTGAGTTCACAAAGATCATGCTCACCATCGACCACAGCGGCTTGACTAACCTCCATTGCAGCCTCAACCCGTCGCTGGACAGCCACGAGGTGGAGTACGGCAGCACCGCTTCCATCACCCTGGTCCCCGACGAGGGCTATGCCCTCCCGAACAGCGACACCATCGTAATTAAAAATGACCGCGGCATCGTGATTACTGGCTGGACAATCGACGACAACGGTACCATCACCATCACCGGCGGCGTCACCAGCAACCTGGTTATCACCGCTTCCGGCGTGGCCAAGACCTACGTCGTCAACTACACCTTGACCAACGGCTTGAGTGCCCCCGAGGCTGACGCGCCCCGTCAGGTCTCCTACAAGGCCGCCTATACCGGTAAGCTGGTGGCCGCCGACACCTATGGATTGCCCGAAACGATCACCGTCACGATGGGCGGCGAGGCGTTCGCAGACTTCCAGTACGATCCCTCCACCGGTATCATCACCATCGAAGAAGGCAAGATCACCGGTAACTTGGTCGTCACCGCCGCCGGAACCGTGAAAGCCTACACCATCACTACAGTCGCCGTCTCCAACGGAACTGTGAGCGTAGACAAGACCTCCGCAGAGGCCGGCGAGACCGTTACCATCACCGCTACACCGGATTCCGGTTACAACCTGAGCAGCATCACGGTAACTAAGACCGGCGACAGCAACACGAACGTGACCGTAACAGACAATACCTTCGTTATGCCGGAGTATGACGTCACTGTGACCGCCTCCTTCGTGCGCAAGAGTTCCGGCGGCAGCAGCGGTGGCGGCGGGTCCTCCAGCAGCACCGTGACCGTGCCCGTCAGCGGCGATTCCAACTCCATCCAGGTCAGCGCCAGCATCTCCGGCTCCACCGCGACCGTGAGGGATATCGACACCAGCAAGCTGAACTCCATCGTTGGAGACGATGTCAAGACCGGCACCGTGGAAATCGACCTGTCCGGTTTGGGTAAGGAAATCAATACCGTCAACCTGCCCGCCAAGGCCGTCAAGGAGATCGCAAAAGCGGCCAACGACAGCAAGAACGATGTGGACGGCTTGACTGTCAAGCTGTCCAGCGGCGAAGTCGCCTTCGACGCCGCCGCCCTGGACGAGATCCAGCAGCAGGCCAGCGGCACTCAGCTCACCCTGACCGTCGCGCCCGCCAAGTCCTCCGACCTCAACGCCCGCCAGAAGGAAGCCGTCGGCGACGCTCCCGTCTTCGACCTCACCCTCAAGTCCGGCAGCAAGGTCATCACCGACTTCGGCGACGGCTACGCTACCGTTTCCGTCCCCTACACCCTGAAAGAAGGCCAGAAGCCCTCCGGCGTCGTGGTCTACTACTTGGATAACGACGGCAACATCACTCCTTGCGAGACCATGTACGACGTCCGCTCCAAGAGCGTCATCTTCACCGCAAGCCACTTCTCCAAGTACGTCATCGGTTACGACGAGACCCAGGCTTGGGAGAACCCGTTCGTCGACGTGGAAGACGACGACTACTTCTACGCCCCGGTCCGTTGGGCCGTGGAGAACGATGTCACCTCCGGCACCAGCGAAACAACCTTCTCTCCCGACGCCTCCTGCACACGCGCCCAGATCGTCACCTTCCTGTGGGCCGCAAAGGGACGTCCCGAGGCAGAAACTGCCGTGAGCTTCTCCGATGTCCCCGCCGACGCTTACTACGCGAAGGCCGTGGCTTGGGCTGTGGAAAACAAGATCACTTCCGGTACAAGCGAAAACACCTTCTCTCCCGACGCCACCTGCACCCGCGCTCAGGCTATGACCTTCCTGTGGGCTGCCGCTGGACGTCCCGAGGCGGAAAGTACCTCTGCTTTCACCGATGTCGCGGCGGACGCTTACTATGCCAACGCCGTGGCTTGGGCGGTCGCGAAGGGCGTTACCGCTGGTGTCGGCAATAACCTCTTCGGTTCCGACAATACCTGCACACGCGCCCAGATCGTCACCTTCCTGTTCCAGGCAATGCAGTAATTTCCGCGTTCCACTCGCACAGTAAATCCCAGAAGGGCTGGCCGATTTTCGGCCAGCCCTTCTTTTCCGCAAACGCAACCCAGCCGCCTTACGACGGACCGTAGAGCCGGAGAGGTTCCAAAATCAACACATTCGCTTGTGTTTCCGGAAACTACTTGCTATAATAAGGTCAGGATACTGAACAAAAAGGAGGTCTTCCCATGACTGACCAGGAATTGGTGGCGCAGGCCATCGCAATGCAGGAATTTTCTTACGTTCCCTACTCCAAATTTCCCGTGGGAGCAGCACTCTTATGCGCCGACGGTACAGTATTTACCGGCTGCAACGTGGAAAACTCCGCCTACGGCTCCACCATCTGCGCGGAACGCACCGCGTTGCTCAAGGCGGTGAGCGAGGGCCGACGGTCCGGTTGGACCGCCATCGCAATCGCCGGTCAGGGCGAGGATTATTGCTGGCCCTGCGGAGCCTGCCGGCAGATGCTCTACGAGTTCGCCCCGGATTTACGGGTCCTGGCAGCCCGGCGGGACGGCGCGTTCCAGACCGCTACGCTCTCCCAACTCCTGCCCCACGGATTCGGCCCAGCCTCCCTGAACATGGGCCGGGATACCTGAACTTCCTACTCCAGCCGCCTCCAGGCGGCTGCTTTTTTTCAAATTTTTCGCCCCCACTTGAGATTTTTCACCCCCGCCGCGGGTATTCTTAGTGAAAGGCCTTTCACGAACCTGTACCGAAAGGAGGGACCGTCTTGACGGAGGAAGCGTTCAGCCAAGCGGCTCGGACCTACGGCGATATGGTGTACCGGGTGGCACTCCACGCCTTGCGCAACCCTGCCGACGCCGAGGATGTCATGCAAACCGTGCTGCTGAAGCTCTTCCAGCACCCCCGCGGCTTCGAGAGCGAAGCGCATATGAAACATTGGCTCCTGCGGGTCGCGGTCAACGAGAGCCGCCGCTTGCTGCGCGCCTTCTGGCGGCGGACATCGGCGCCGCTGGAGGAGTGGCTGGAAACACCCGCACCAGAGGACAGCCAGCGTGCGGAAGTGTTCCAGGCCGTGATGGCACTGGAACGGAAGTACCGCCTGACCATATACCTCTACTACTACGAGGGCTGCACCGTCGCCGAGACGGCGGCGGTCCTGCACGCCAAACCGTCCACCGTCCAGACTTGGCTGTTCCGCGCCAGAGAACAACTGCGCCAGTCGCTGAGAGAGAACTCAGAGGAAGGAGAAGCATATGTTCGACCTGAGATCGTACCGTGAAACCTGCGACGCGCTCCACGCGCCCGCAGAAAAAATCGAGGAGGTCATCGCTATGACAGAACACAAAAAAACTATCGTACACCGGCCCGTTCGGGCCGCCCTGATCGCCGCCGCCGCTATCGCTTTGATGGCCGTGGGCGTCAGCGCCGCCAATCCCGAGGGCTTCCAGGAATTTTGGTACCGCTTCGCGCAAGTCACCCAAGTCGATCCGTATCGCGCCGATATAACCACCGAGGAAGGCGAAAAGGTGACGGTGATGAACGTCCCCCATACGCATCTGGAAAACCGGGACGGTCGGGCTATTCTGGTGATGGACGGCAGAGACATCGCCGATATCACCGAGGCCCTGGAGAAAGAACAGCACTACGTCTACGGGGAAACCACCACCGGCAGCAAAATCTCCCTGACCGTGGACGGGACGCTCGAAACGTGGAGTATCAAAACCGACGTAGGCACGCTTACAGAAGACGGAAGCTATAATTGGTTCGGCGGAGTGACCACCACCAGCGAGGACTGGAACACAAGTCTGGGCGCGCAGCTCATAGATAACGGCAACGCCTTGTTCAACAGTGTGGAGGCCAGCGAGGGCGGACTGGTCGCGGAAGTCGAAACGACCGTCTGCATCACAGACGCAGACGAGGCTCCACAGCCCTGAACGCAACGTCAAAATTTCCAATCCTTCCCTTCGCGCATAAAACGTTCCAGAGCGGACAAACTACACCCGTATCACGAGTAGAGGAGGGAATCTGACGTGATGATGGACAAAATCGCCCTGACCTTGCTGATTATCGGCGGGGTGAACTGGGGTTGTGTGGGTCTGTTCGGCTTCGACCTGGTGGCCTTCGCCTGCGGCGGCTCCGCCAGCATGATTAGCCGCGTGATCTATACCGTCGTGGGCCTGTCCGCCCTGTGGTGCATTTCACTGCTGTTCCGAGACCGTGACCCCGTGGAAGAGCGAGGCTGAAACAACTCCTTACAGTCATAAAACAGGACCTGGACCAGAACAGTCCAGGTCCTTCTTTGATGCGGATAAATATCCATTTATCCATGAAAATATTCAAAAAATATTCATTTTTGGTGAAAATATCTGGAAAATATCCGGATATTGATGCATAATTATTGGAAAAAGTGCTTGCAATTCCACCGAAAGCGTGGTAGACTGTTGCCACAATAGGCGGAAAGACGTGCCGGATGGGGTCGATCAGAACAAAACCGGCGGTCCCGCCCGTAATTTTGGGAGGAATGGACTCATGTCGAATGTCAAAAAAGTCGTGCTTGCCTACTCCGGCGGCCTGGATACCTCAATCATTATCCCCTGGCTGAAGGAGAATTACAATAACCCCGAGATTATCGCCGTCTCCGCCGACGTGGGTCAGGGCAGCGAACTGGACGGCTTGGAGGAAAAAGCCCTCAAAACCGGCGCGTCTAAGCTCTACATCGAAGACCTCACCGACGAAATGGTCGACACCGTCATTATCCCGTCCATGATGATGGGCGCAAAATATGAGGACTACCTCTTGGGTACCGCCTTCGCCCGGCCCGTCATCGCAAAACGCTTGGTGGAGATCGCACGCAAAGAGGGCGCTGACGCCATCTGCCACGGCTGCACCGGAAAAGGAAACGATCAGGTCCGCTTCGAACTGGCCATCAAACGCTTCGCCCCCGAAATGAAGATCATCGCCCCCTGGCGGGAGTGGTCCATCAAAGGCCGCGACGAGGAAATCGACTACGCCGAAGCCCACGGCGTCCCCCTCAAAATCAGCCGCGAAACCAACTACTCCAAAGATAAAAACCTCTGGCACCTCAGCCACGAGGGCCTCGACCTGGAAGACCCCGCCAGTGAGCCGCAGTACGAGAAACCCGGCTTCCTGGAAATGGGCGTCTCCCCCGCGATGGCCCCCGACGCCCCCACTTATGTCACCCTGGACTTCGAAAAAGGCTGGCCCGTCGCCATCGACGGTATTCGTATGAAAGCCAGCGACATCATCCGCAAACTGAACCAGCTGGGCGGCGAAAACGGGATCGGCCTGCTGGACATCGTAGAAAACCGCTTGGTCGGCATGAAGGACCGCGGCGTCTACGAAACCCCCGGCGGGACTATCCTCTACCGCGCCCATGAAGTCCTGGAAATGATTACCTTGGACAAGGACACCAAGCACATGAAAACCAAACTGGCCGTGGATTTCGCCGACCTCGTCTACAACGGCAAGTGGTTCACACCCCTCCGGGAAGCCCTGTCCGCCTTTGCTCTGGACACCCAAAAGCACGTCACCGGTTCCGTGAAACTCAAACTCTACAAGGGCAACCTTATCACCGCCTCCGTCACCTCCCCCGAAACGCTCTACTCCGAAGACCTCGTGACCTTCGAAGAAAGCGACTACAACCAAAACGACGCCACCGGATTCATCAACCTCTGGGGCCTGCCCGACACCGTTCAGGCCCTGCGGGAACAGGGAAAGCTGAAATAAAAGGAGCGATACCTTATGAAATTATGGGCCGGACGCTTCCAGAAGGAAACCGATACCCTTGTCAACGACTTCAACTCCTCCATCGGCTTCGACGCCCGCCTGTACCGGCAGGATATCACCGGCTCCATCGCCCACGCTACTATGCTGGGCAAACAGGGCATCATCGAAGCCCACGAAGCGGAAAAAATTATTCAGGGCCTTCAGGCTATCCTGGCCGATATCGACGGCGGCGGCGTGGAGTTTACCCTGGAAAACGAAGACATCCATATGAACATCGAAGCGCTGCTCACCCAGCGCATCGGCGAGGCTGGCAAACGCCTGCACACCGCCCGCTCCCGGAACGATCAGGTCGCCGTCGATACCCGCCTCTACGTCAAAGGCGAGATCCCTACCCTCATCGCACGCGTGCTGGACCTGGAAAAGGTCCTGGTCAAAAAAGCCAAAGCCAATCTGGACACCGTCATGCCCGGCTATACCCATATGCAGCGCGCCCAGCCGACCACCTTCGCCCACTACATGATGGCTTACGCCAATATGTTTAAACGCGACGTCACCCGCCTGGAAGACTGCCTGGACCGCCTGGACGAGTGTCCCTTAGGCGCGGGCGCGCTGGCTACCTCCACCTACCCCGTGGACCGCTTCCAGACCGCCGCCTCCCTGGGCTTCAAAAAACCTACCGATAACTCTATGGACTCCGTCTCCGACCGCGACTACGCTATCGAACTGCTCGCCGCACTCTCCATCCTCATGATGCACCTGTCCCGCTTCTCCGAGGAAATCATCCTCTGGTGTTCCTGGGAGTTCAAGTTCGTGGACCTGGACGACGCCTACTCCACCGGCTCCTCCATCATGCCCCAGAAGAAAAATCCCGACGTCGCCGAACTGGTCCGCGGTAAAACCGGCCGCGTCTACGGCTCCCTCATCACCCTGCTCACCGTGATGAAAGGTCTGCCCCTGGCCTACAACAAGGATACCCAAGAGGATAAAGAAGCCCTCTTCGACGCCATCGACACCGTGGAACTGTGCCTGCCCGTCTTCGCCGCGATGGTGGATACCCTCACCGTCCGCCCCAAGGATATGGCCCGCGCCGCAGCCGGCGGCTTCATCAACGCCACCGACTGCGCCGACTACCTCACCAAAAAGGGCCTGCCCTTCCGGGAAGCCTACATGATCGTAGGCCGCCTTGTCCATCAGTGTATCCGTACCGGCGATACCTTGGATACCCTCACGCTCCGGGACTTCCGCGCCATCTCCGACCTGTTCGACGCCGACGTGTACGAGGCGTTAGCCTTGAAGACCTGCGTCAACGGCCGGAAAGTCTACGGCGGTCCCGCCCGGGAAGCGGTCGAACAGCAAATCGCCCTCATTGAAGCCTTCGTGGAGGAACGCGGATGAAACTATGCCGCATCACCGTCATGAAAGTGGCCCGCTACGACGACCTGATCGCTCAATACGAAAACCCTATCGACCACCCCTGTGCGCTCTCCGAAGGTCAGGTGTTCCTGGCCAACGGCTGGCAACGCCCCGAAGGGCTGTGCCTAAGCGCCTGGGAATCTATGTCGCCCTTCGTGCTGGCCCTGTCCCACGGCGGAGAGAACCTTTACAATGGCTGGATGAAAAATAAACGCGCCGCTATGATCTCCTGCAACGACGGGTTCCGCCCCGTCAGCTTCCTGATCGAGGCGTTAGAAGAAGACGCGGTCCAGGAGGGAACGCCATGAGTAAACCGAAAATCTACATCGACGGCAAAGAAGGTACCACCGGTCTGCAAATCTACGACCGTTTAGCCCAGCGGGAGGATATCGAACTGCTCCTCATCGACGAGGAGAAACGTAAGGACACCGCAGAACGGAGAAAATACCTCAACGAAGCCGATTTGGTCTTCCTGTGCCTGCCCGACGCCGCCGCCGTAGAGGCCGTCTCCTTGATCGAAAACAACCAGACCCGCGTCATCGACTGCTCCACCGCTCACCGCACCAGCCCCGATTGGACCTACGGCTTCCCGGAACTTCACGGCCAGAGGAAGAAAATCCAAACCGCTAAGCGAGTGGCCAACCCCGGCTGTCACGCCACGGGGTTCATCTCCATCGTCCGTCCCCTGATCGACCTGGGGTTGCTGGAGCGGAACGCTCTGCTGTCCTGTTTCTCCCTGACCGGCTACTCCGGCGGCGGGAAGAAGATGATCGCCGAGTATGAGAACCCAGACCGAGATCCCCTCCTGAAGAGCCCCTGCCTCTATTCTCTGCTGCAACGCCACAAGCATCTGCCGGAAATGAAAACCTTGTGTGGATTGGAACACCCGCCAGTCTTTACGCCCATCGTGGATGACTATTACAAAGGAATGGCTACTACGGTCCCCTTCCACCTCAGCCAAATGAGACCGGGAACTACACTTTGGACCCTGTGCAGCGCCCTTCAGGAATACTACATGGAACAGCCGGTGATTCGAACAAACGAAGACCCACTCTGCGAGGACCTGGACGCTGCAACTAAGCTGTATGGCAATGTATTCCGCGGCAAAGACTGCCTGTCTCTTCTTGTCGCCGGAAACAGCCAGCAATTCACCATCACCTCTCTCTTCGACAACCTGGGCAAGGGCGCCAGCGGCGCGGCTGTCCAGAATATGAACCTCATGCTCGGCTTCGAGGAAACCAAAGGCTTGAGCCTGTAACCTGTACAGAACCAAGAGGAAAAACAAAGTTTTTCCCTAAAAGTTTTTTCTTTTGGTTCTTTTCTTTTTTCCAAAAAAGAAAAGAACAGCAAAGGAGGACACAACATGATAAAGGAAATTTCCGGCGGCGTGTGCGCCGCGCAGGGGTTCCGGGCCGCAGGCGTCCACTGCGGCGTCAAAGAGGGCGGCAGCCCCGATAAAAACGACCTGGCCCTGATCCTGTCCGATAAAGAGTGTACCGCCGCCGGCGTCTATACACTCAACCGCGTGAAAGCCGCACCTATCTACGTCACGATGGACCACCTGGAAGACGGCGTGGCTTGGGGCATCGTCGCCAACAGCGGCAACGCTAACGCTTGCTGCCCCTTGAGCCACGAGAACGCTGAGCTTATGTGCCAGTCCGCCGCCCAGGCTACCGGCCGGGAAGCGGGCGACTTCGTGGTCTGCTCCACCGGCGTCATCGGCCAGACCCTCAACATCGACGCCATCCGGGCGGGTATGCCCGCCGTGGCCGCCGCTTTGAGCCCAGACGGCTCCGACGCCGCCGCTACCGCCATCATGACTACCGATACCGTCAAAAAAGAAATCGCCGTCTCCTTCCCCCTGGCCGGGAAAGAAGTCCGCATCGGAGCCATCGCCAAAGGTTCCGGCATGATCCACCCCAATATGGGCACCATGCTGGCCTTCCTCACCACCGACTGCGCCATCACCCACGAAATGCTGGAAGACGCCTTGCGGGAAGTCACCGCGAAAACCTTCAACCGCGTCACCGTGGACGGTGATACCTCTACCAACGATACCTGCGTCGTGCTGGCCAACGGAACCGCCGGAAACCCCCTGATCGAGTGGAAGGACGAGGATTACGAGACCTTCCAGTCCGCACTGCTCTACATCTGCCGCCACCTCTCCCGCGCCATCGCCGGAGACGGCGAGGGCGCGTCCCGGCTCATCACCTGCAAAATGTCCGGCGCACGCAGCGAAGAGAGCGCGGAACGTTTGGCCAAAGCCGTCGTGGGTTCCGCGCTGGTCAAAGCCGCTATGTTCGGCTCCGACGCCAACTGGGGCCGCGTGCTGTGCGCTATGGGCTACTCCAAAGCCCCCTTCCGCCCAGAACACGTCGATATCTCCTTCACCTCCGCAGCAGGCTCCATCCTGGTCTGCCAACAGGGCGACGGGTTGGCCTTCGACGAGGCCCTGGCCAAAAAGATCCTGAGCCAAAACGAGATCGTCATCGCCGTGGACCTCCACGAGGGCGAGGACGTGGCCGAATGCTGGGGCTGCGACCTGACCTACGACTACGTGAAAATCAACGGCGACTACCGCACCTGAATCGTGCGGAGCCGCGGGAAATCGAGGTTTTGTATCTATGTCCTTCAATGAGATCGACCGCGCCCAGGTCTTAGCCGAGGCGCTGCCCTATATCCAAAAGTTCAGCGGAAAGACCATCGTCGTGAAATACGGCGGGAACGCAATGGTCTCCGATCAACTGCGCCACGCCGTCATCTCCGATATCATCTTGCTGAACCTGGTCGGAATCCGGGTCGTCGTAGTCCACGGCGGCGGTCCCGAAATCAGCGAGATGCTGGATAAGCTCGGCAAAGAGTCCCACTTTGTGGACGGCCTGCGCTTCACGGACAGAGAAACGATGGATGTCGTACAACAGGTGCTGTGCGGACGGGTCAACAAGAACTTGGTCGCAACACTCAACCGCCTAGGCGGACGCGCCCTCGGTCTGTGCGGCCTGGACGGCGGACTCCTTCAGGCCAGAAAACTGGACGACCGCTACGGCTTGGTCGGCGAGATCACCCACGTCGATCCGCGCCCCATTACCGACGCCCTGGATCGCGGCTATATCCCTGTAGTATCCACCGTGGCGCAGGGCTTGGATGAGGAAGTCTCCTACAACGTCAACGCCGACACCGCCGCGGCTAAATTAGCCACCGCTTTAGGCGCGGAAAAGCTCATTTTACTCACCGACGTCCGCGGCCTGCTCCGTAACCCAGAGGACGAAAGCTCCCTGATCCCAGAACTTCAGCTCTCCTCCGTGCCCGCCCTGGTGCGGGAGGGCGTGATCTCCGGCGGAATGATCCCAAAAGTGGACTGCTGCGTGGAGAGCGTCCGCTCCGGCGTGAAGTCCGCCGTCATCCTGGACGGGCGGGTGGAACATTCCCTCTTGATCGAGCTGCTGTCCGACGCCGGCGTCGGTACCATGCTGATTAACTGACCATAACCGCCCCAGGTCTGCGGGACCTCGCAATAGACGGACAAAAAGAACTTTTATCTAGGAGGTATCCCCTTGACTTTTGAAGAGATAAAGGCGTTGGATGAACAGTACGTCATGCACGCCTACAGCCGCTTCCCCGTCGCCATCGAACGCGGAAAAGGCGCGACACTCCAAAGTACGGACGGCAGAGAATACATCGACTTTACCGCTGGAATCGGCGTGGCTTCCCTCGGGTACGCGGACGAGGGCTGGATGTCCGCAGTAACAGAACAAGCGGGTAAGCTGGCACATGTATCCAACCTGTTTTACACAGAGCCTTACGCCAAAACAGCGCAGAAGCTCTGCCAGCGTACCGGAATGTCAAACGTGATGTTCGCCAACTCCGGCGCCGAGGCGAACGAAGCAATGATAAAATTGGCCCGGAAGTGGTCCTTCGACAAGTACGGCAAAGGCCGCGGAACAATTATTACACTGCATAACTCTTTCCACGGACGTACCATCACCACATTGGCCGCTACCGGACAGGAGAAGTTTCACAACTACTTCTTCCCCTTCACGGAAGGCTTCCGCTACGCCGACGCAAACGATCTGAACAGCGTGGAGGCCGTCGCAGGTCACGACGTGTGCGCGGTCATGATGGAACTGATCCAAGGCGAAGGCGGCGTGCTGCCGCTGGAGCGGACGTTCGTGCAGGAAGTCGCGGACCTGTGCGCCAAACGGGACTGGCTGCTCCTCATCGACGAGGTGCAGACCGGCGTCGGAAGAACCGGCAGCCTGTTCGCCTTCCAGCAGTACGGAATCCAACCGGACGTGGTGTCCTTCGCAAAAGGAATCGCAGGCGGCCTGCCGTTCGGCGGCGTGATGGCGAACCAAAAATGCCGGGAGGTCTTCGCCCCCGGTACCCACGGCACAACCTTCGGCGGCAACCCCATCGCCGCCGCCGCCGCGTGTCACGTACTGGACCGCATCAATGACCATTTCCTGGCGCAGGTGCAGAAAAAAGGCGACTACCTCCGGGAACAGACCGAAGCGTTAGACTTGCCCTGCCTGGGCGCAACCCGCGGTATGGGCCTGATGATCGGCGTGGAGGTCCGGGAGGGCTGGACAAACCGGGAACTGGCCGCAAAACTGATCGAACACGGCCTGCTGGTCCTCACAGCCGGTCCAGGACTGCGCTTCCTGCCGCCCCTCGTCATTACACAGGAGGAAATGGACAAGGGCTTGGCAATCCTCAAGGAAACGCTGGGCTGAAAAGGAGAGTTGACCATGACAAAAGACCTGTTGAAACTGCTGGACTTGTCTCAGGAGGACATCGTCAAAATCCTGAACACGGCAGATCAGCTGAAATACGAGCAGAAACACGGCATACATCGGGACTGCTTCAAGGGTAAGACCCTGGCCATGATCTTTGAGAAAAACTCTACCCGCACGCGGGTGTCCTTTGAGGCCGGAATGTTCCAGCTGGGTGGACACGCCCTGTTCCTCTCCGGAAAGGAAAGCCAGATCGGCCGCGGAGAACCAATCGAAGACACCGCTCGGGTCCTGGACCGGTACTGCGACGGGATCATGATCCGTACCTTCGGACAGGACGAAGTGGAGGAATTGGCCCGTTACACCACTATACCCGTCATCAATGGCTTGACGGACTTCTGCCACCCCTGCCAGGTGCTGGCGGACCTGCTGACCATCCGGGAACATAAGGCGGTGTTGGAGGGCTTGAAGCTGTGCTACATCGGCGACGGCAACAATATGGCCAACTCCTTGATCGTGGGCGGACTGAAAATGGGTATGACAGTTTCCATCGCCTGTCCGCAAGGCTACGACCCAGACCCGCGGGTGCTGGAGTTTGCCAAAAGTGACCCTGCACATCGGTTCGAGCTGTTCCGCACGCCTCAGGAGGCGGCCGTAGGCGCGGACGTGGTCGTCACGGACGTGTGGGCGTCTATGGGCCAGGAGCAGGAACGCGCAGAACGTCAGAAAGCCTTCGCGGGCTACCAGGTCAACAGCGAGCTGATGTCCCTGACTAACCCAGGCTGTATGGTGCAGCACTGCCTGCCCGCCCACCGCGGCGAGGAGATCACCGCTGAGGTCTTCGAGTCCCACGCCAGCGAGATCTTCGACGAGGCGGAAAACCGCCTCCACGCGCAGAAGGCCGTCATGTACCTTCTCATGGGCGGCGAACAGGCGTGAGCTTAGATAGAATCACACAAAAACATCGGAGACCCGAAAATGGGTCTCCGATGTTTTGCTGTGCGCGATTTAGCTGTCCGCTTTCTGGGAGAGGAAGAGGAAAGTCATAATCTGGGCTCTGGAGCAATCGGCGTTAGGGCTGAAGGTTGTTTCGGAGGTACCGGAAGTGATTTTGTTATTTACGGCCCAGGTCACGGCGTTGTTGAAGTAGTCATTTTCGGAGGAATCGGAGAAGGGGTGTTCACCGCTGACGTTTGGGGAACCAGCGAATTTGTAGAGGAACGCGGTGGTTTGGCCTCTGGAAACGGTAGCGTTAGGGCTGAACGTTTTGGGGGAAGTTCCGCTTGTGATTCCCTGTTCGGCGGCCCAAAGGACGGCGTCGTGGAAGTAAGCGTTATTGGGGACGTCCTGGAAGGGATTCTGAGCGGTATTTTGAGGTTTGGGGGAGCCTGCGGCGCGCCAGAGGAACGTGACCATTTGGGCGCGGGTACAGGACGCGTTGGGGCTGAAGGTGGAGTTGCTGGTACCGGTTGTGATGCCATTTTCGACGGCCCAAGCTACGGCGTCGTAGTAGTAAGCGTCAGCGGGGACGTCGGAGAAGTTGAGCTTGGATTCAGGTTCCTGTTGGCTCGGAGCCGGTTCAAATTCGGCCTGGACGGTTATAGTGGAGTTCGGCATGGTAAAGGTAAAGGTTCCGTCGTTTGCTTTTGTAACGGCGATTTCCTTACCCTTGCTGTCTTTCACGGTGACGCTGGAGACCTGGAACCCGTCGTCAGGCGTTGCAGTAATGGTAACGGTGTCGCCTTTTTTAGCGGAAGAGGGGCTAATGGTAACTTTCCCGTTTTTGGAATTGGAAGGTGCAGTGATTTTATATTGCGTGGTAGCAGGCGTGCTGCTGCCGCCTCCACCGCCGCCACCGCCGCCGCCGGAAGAACCGCCGCCGCTGGAGACATCCTTATAATTCGCGGTGAGCGTGACCGCATTGGCGGGCATGGTGAAGGTGATGGTAGACTGACTAGAGTTGGTCAAGGTAATGCCGGAAGCGGTCCAGCCGTTGAACTGCTTGCCGGACGCGGCGGCATTCGCGGTTACGGTGACGGAATCGCCTTCATAATAGTTCCCGCTACCGCTGCCGCCGTTGACGGTCAGGGCATAGGTAGGCGCGTCCTGATAGTTTGCGGTGAGCGTGACCGCATTGGCGGGCATTTTAAAGGTGATGCTAGACTGGCTGGAGTTGGTCAAGGTAATGCCGGAAGCGGTCCAATCCTTAAACTGCTTTCCGGAGGGGGCGGCATTGGCGGTTACGGTGACGGAAGTACCTTCATAATAGTTCCCGCTGCCGCTGCCGCCGTTGACGGTCAAGGTGTAAGTAGGTTTGTCTGGAGTGGAAACGTCCTCATAATTTGCGGTCAAGGTGACTGCGTTGGCGGGCATTTTGAAGGTAATGGTGGTTTGAGTAGAATCCGTCAAGGTGATTCCGGACGCGGACCAGTGATTAAATTTTTTGTTTGCTTCCGGAGGATTAGCGGTTACGGTCACGGACTGACCCGCAATATAGTTGCCGCTGCCGCTGCCGCCATTGACGGTCAAGGCATAAGGAATATCCTCGTAGTTTGCCGTGAGCGTGACCGCGTGGGCGGGCATGGTGAAGGTAATTTGGGACTGGCTCGCGTTGGGCAACGTGATACCAGACGCGGACCAGTGATTAAATTTTTTGCCAGTTTCCGGAGGATTGGCGGTTACGGTCACGGACGCGCCTTCATAATAGTTCCCGCTGCCGCTGCCGCCGTTGACGGTGAGGGTGTAAGTCGGCTTTGGGACGTCCTCGTAGTTCGCGGTGAGCGTGACCGCGTGGGCGGGCATTTTGAAGGTAATGGTAGCCTGACTGGAATCCGTTAAAGTGATGCCGGACACGGACCAATTCTTGAACTGTTTTCCGGTTGCGGCGGCATTCGCGGTTACTGTGACGGAGGTACCCTCCGTGTAGTTGCCGCTACCGCTGCCGCCGTTGACAGTGAGGATGTAAGTGGGTTTGTCTGGAGTGGGAATATCCTCATAGTTCGCGGTCAAGGTGACTGCGTTGGCGGGCATGGTGAAGGTAATTTGGGACTGGCTCGCGTTGGGCAACGTGATACCGGACGCGGACCAATCTTTGAACTGTTTCCCGGAAGCGGCGGCATTGGCGGTTACGGTGACGGATGTACCCTCAGTGTAGTTACCGCTACCACTGCCGCCGTTGACTGTCAGGGCATAGGTAGGCGCGTTCTGATAGTTCGCTGTGAGCGTAACCGCGTTCGCGGGCATAGTGAAGGTAATAGTGGCCTGGCTGTCATCGGTCAAAGTGATGCCAGAAGCGGTCCAGTTCTTGAACTGTTTCCCGGAGGGGGCGGCATTAGCTGTCACTGTAACGGACGCACCCTCGGGATAGTTCCAACTGCCGCTACCGCCGTTGACTGTCAAAGTATAAGTGGGTTTTCCAGTGGAAAAGAACACCTCTGCCAGGTTAAGTTCTGGATTGCTGCTGGCTATCTTGACTTGCCCCCATTGCGTTTCTGTTCCGGCGTAGGTAATGGTCCTCAAAGCACCACAATTTTTGAACGCATCACCATAAATGGAGGTTAAGCTGACAGGAAGGAATATCTCTTTCAACTTGGAACAACCTGAGAAGCAAGAGCTGGGGATGTAGGTTACACCCTCTTGTATAGTTACACTGGTCAGGCCGGTGCATCTTCTGAACGCATACTCGCCAATACTGGTCACACTGTCTGGAATGGTCACACTGGTCAGGCCGGTGCAGCCATCGAACGCAGAATTGCCAATACTGGTCACACCATCCAAAATTGTCACATTGGTCAGGCCAGTGCAGCCATAGAACGCATACTCGTCAATCCTGGTCACACTGTCCGGAATCGTCA
>CANDKT010000003.1 GCA_947385365.1 uncultured Bacillota bacterium
TTTCCGGCGTCAGCGACACGCCCAACAGCCAAGCCTATCAGTTGGCCAAGTACTATATGGAGAAGTACTTCCCCGAGTGGAGCGAACGTTACGACGCGGTTCAGAGAGGCATGAGCTACGTCACCAACATCAGCAATGCGAACAACGGCAAGTTCTCCTGGTACGCAGACGAGCGCGGACTCACGGACCCTGACGGCTACCGGAACATGAGTGCGGAGCAGATTCTCCAGGATCTTTTCGGGGAGAAGAAACCGTCTGGCGGCGGCAGCAGCGGTGGTGGCGGCGGTTCTTCCAGTACTGTTACGGTACCTGTGAAGGGCGATTCCGCATCCATCCAAGTCAGTGCGAGCGTGTCCGGGTCCACCGCGACCGTGAAGGAGATTGACACCAGCAAGCTGAGTTCTGTGACCGGCAGCGATACCAAGACCGGCACGGTAGAGATTGACCTGTCCGGCATAGGCAAGGAGATCAAGAGCGTGAACCTGCCCACGAAGGCGGTCAAGGAGATCGCGGCGGCGGCGAACGACAGCAAGAACGACGTAGACGGACTGACGGTGAAGCTGTCCGGAGGGGAAGTTACCTTTGACGCGGCGGCTTTGGAGGAGATCCAGGAGCAAGCCAGCGGCAACCAGCTTACTTTGACCGTTGCGGAGGCCAAGCCTTCGGATTTGAACGCCCGACAGAAGGAGATTGTTGGCGACGCGTTTGTGTTGGAGCTGACGTTGAAGAGCGGCAGCAAAGTGATTACGGACTTCGGCGATGGTTACGCCACGGTTTCGGTTCCCTACGCGCTGAAAGAGGATCAGAGTCCTTCTGGCGTAGTGGTGTACTACTTGGACAACGACGGCAACATCACGCCGTGCGAGACCATGTACGATGTACGTTCGAAGAGCGTGATATTCACGGCGAGTCACTTCTCGAAGTACGTTATCAGCTACGAAGAGATGAGGATCTGGGAGAACCCGTTCACGGACGTAGCGGACAGCGATTACTTCTACGCTCCGGTCCGGTGGGCGGTGGAGAACGAAGTGACCAGTGGCACTGGCGCGGACACGTTTGGTCCGAGCGACTCCTGCACGCGTGCGCAGATGGTGACGTTCCTCTGGAAGGCGGCAGGCTCTCCTGCGGCGCAGAAGAGCGAGAATCCTTTCACGGACATTGAGGCTGGCGATTACTTCTACAACGCGGTTCTGTGGGCGGTAGAGAAGGGGATCACCAGCGGGACCAGCGCGGACACGTTCAGTCCGAACGCGTCTGTGACGCGGGCGCAAGCGGTTGTGTTCCTGTACGCATACGCGGACCGGCCTGCGGCGGGTTCGGAGAATCCGTTCACGGACGTAGCGGGAGACGCTTACTACGCCGATGCGGTCCGGTGGGCGGTTGCGGAGAAGATCACGAGCGGGACCAGCGAGGCCACGTTCAGTCCTGAGAACGTCTGCACGCGTGGGCAGATTGTGACCTTCCTCTATCAAGTGTTCAGCAAGTAACCAAAGTAGCGACATTTTTCCATAGGGACCTGGGAACAGCGCGTCCAAAAGGGCGCGCTGTTCTCACGTTCAGGTTATAGAATCGGGCGTGTCACGGCAGTGACGCGCCCGATTTTGGTTTTTGTATTGGGGGTAGCGTAGGGGTTTGGGGGCAGGCGGCGCATAGAGGGGGCAATTGCGGCGTATAGTAGGAGGGAAATGGGGGTGCAGAAAGGTGTGTACAGCGCTGACGTATGAGACGAGGGACCACTATTTTGGAAGGACTTTTGATTTGGACTACGCCTACCGGGAGACGGTCACGGTGGCGCCCCGAAGGTATTGTTTTCGATTTCAGCGGGTTCCAGCGATGGAGCGTCACTATGCGATGATCGGGGTCGCGTATGTTTCGGAGGGGTATCCGCTGTACTATGACGCGGTGAATGAGAAGGGGCTTGGGGCAGCGGGGTTAAACTTTCCGGGGAACGCGAGTTACGCGCCGGAGGAGGCGGGGCGTTTAAACGTGACGCCCTACGAACTGATTCCGTGGCTTTTGGGTCAGAGCGAGGATTTAGGGCAAGCGCGGGAGTTATTGGAGCAAGTGAACGTATTGGATGTAGCGTTCAGTGCGCAGTTACCGCTGATGCCGTTGCATTGGATGGTGGCGGATCGGACGGGAGCGATCACGGTGGAGGCGGTGCGTGGAGGGGTACGGATCTACGACAATCCGATCGGGATACTGACGAACAACCCGCCGTTTGATTTTCAGATGCAGTATCTGGACAATTTCATGAACCTGACGCGGGACCCGCCGACGAACCGATTTGCGTGTTCGGTGAATTTGGAAGCGTACAGTCAAGGGATGGGAGCGATTGGATTACCGGGGGATTTATCGTCGTCGTCGCGATTTGTACGTGCGGCGTTCACGAAGCTGAACTCGGTGAGCGGTGAGACGGAAGGGGAAAGTCTGAGTCAATTTTTCCACATATTGGGGAGCGTGGCGCAGGTACGGGGATGTGTAAGTGCGGGTAGGGATCGGTATATGACGACGCGGTACACGAGCTGTTGTAACACGGACCGAGGGATTTATTATTACAACACCTACGAGAACAGTCAAATTTCGGGGGTAGACATGCACCGGGAGGATTTAGAGTCCAGGGAACTGGTTTCGTATCCGCTCTGTTCGGTGCAGCAGATTCACATGCAGAACTAGGGTTGTTCGGAGAGGACCTGGCCGTCCTGGACCCAGATTTGTTCAAAGGATTCGTAGTGATCTTTGGTATAGAAGTAGAGGCCGTCGTTGGAGAAGACCAAGCGTTCTGCGCCGCGGCTATTGGAGCCGTGGGTATTGAGGTCGCATTCGGTGTAGGTACGGCCGGATTCTTTGGGGAGGAGTTCTTCGCGGTTACTGAAGCGGTCGCCGCCGATGGCGGCGTCGTCGAGGTAATTTTCGACGGAGCCGCCGGACCAGCCCAATTTTCTGGCGTCGGCTTTAGAGATGAAGTTATCGGGCAAGGTATTGTAGGCGTCGAGGTAGAGGACGACGTCTTCGAGGGAATAGTAGTACTCGTCGGGGTCGGGGAGGTCAATTTCCTGAGGTTTTTCGATAGAGGTATCGGGCAAGGAGGTATCGGGCAAGGAGTTGTCCGGGAGGGACGAGGTATCGTTCTGGGATGAGGGAGGCAAGGAGGAGGAAGCGTCGGGTAGGACGATGAGGTCCGGAGCGGCGCAGGCGGAGAGGCTGAGCAGGAGGGCGAACAGGAGTGGGGGCAAACGTTTCATAGGGAGACATCCTCTCAAGTTTGGCTAGCGAACCACCGTTCGATTTCGCTGCGATTGGCGCGGAGACGGCCTTGAACGAAGTCAGGTTTTCCGCCGCCCTGACCGTTGAGGGCCTGATTCATAGCGTTGGTGAAATCGCGCAGGTTGGCGTTGGGGGAACCGATGGCGTACTGGAAGGAGCCGTCCGGGGACAGGGAGAAGCAGGCGCAGCGGCCCTGGCAGGCATGGAGGACGGCGTCGCACAGGCGGCGGAGGCTATTGGCAGACAGGCCGTCTTCAAAGAGGAGGACGTTACCGGCGTTAAGGTAGGTTTGTGCGAGGTTCTGGAAGTGGTGGTCTTCCATGATTTGGATACGGGATTTGAGGGAATTATTTTCGTTCAGGAGGCGTTGGACGGCGGAGCTGGTATCGAAGAGTTGCGCGGACAGTAGGTTTGAGACGATATGGTTTTGTTCGAGGTTGCGGTTGAGGAACTCCAGGGCGCGGCCGCCGCACACCAATTCGATACGCACGCCGTCGCGGAATTTCTGGACGGAGAGCAATTTAACGAAGCCGATCTGGGCGGAGGAAGAGACGTGGGTACCGCAGCAGGCGCAGGTATCGGCGCCGGGGAAGGAGACGATGCGCACGGAGCCGGAGAGGGCTTTTTTGCTCCGGTAGGCCAAGGTTTCCAGTTCATCCGGGGTAGGGTAGGAGATAGAGACCGGGCGGTCGGACCAGATGTACTGGTTTGCCATATTTTCCAGCCAAGCCAAGTCGGAGCGGGTCAAGACGCGGTCGAAGTCGATGGTGACGACGTCGGAACCCATATGGAAGCCGACGTTTTCGCAGCCCCATCTAGCGTGGGCGATTCCGGAGACGATATGTTCGCCGGAGTGTTGTTGCATAAGGTCGAAGCGGCGGGGCCAGTTGATCTGGCCTTTAACGGAGCAGCCCGGTTCCAGCGGGGCGTTGCAGAGGTGGATGATGTTGCCGTCCCGCTGGTGGACTTCGAGGACCTGAACGTGGTCCAAGGTTCCGGTGTCCCAAGGTTGGCCGCCGCCTTCGGGGTAGAAGGCGGTCTGGTCCAGGCAGACTTCGAACCCGTTTTTGACGGGGGTGCAGGACAGCACGCAGGCGGAGAAGTGGTCTATATAGGGGTCCTGTTCGTAAAGTTTAATCAAAGCGAAGCGCCTCCTGACGCGCGGTTTAACCGGCGTATTTGATTCATGATAGCACAAAGCGGGGCAAAAGGCAAACGGATAGTTTAGGGTTTCTTTTCCCTTATGGAGCGGGAGCAGACGACGATCCGCCTACCCGCTGGACTGAAGGCGCGGTTCCAGCGGGAGGCGGATAGCTTTCATGCGCTGGTGATTATGATCTTGAGCGAGGAACAAAGCCATCATCGAACAGAATAGGGCCATGTGTTTTTTCCCAAGCCTCAATGTGCTTGATAATAAGCTGTTCGATTTCCTTATTGGCGGAGCGGCCAGAGCGGTCCGCAATATATTTCAGCTTGTCCATGATTTCGCTAGGGATTCTCAGGGCATAGTGCGGTAACTTCGATGGCATATGAAAACCTCCTTGTTATCTGAATGACAACACAATAGCAACAAAAGAGATTAACGTAATGGAGCGTAGGCAGACAGGCGTAGAGATAGCTTTCATGAAACGGCTATTCGCTTTATTCGTTTTGGGCTGGGGTTTCAATGATGCCATTGTTCCGCTCATAGTCTGCTATGACCTGTTTCATAAGCATTTCTATTTCTTTATTGACGGAGCGGCCATGATTGGAAGCGATGATCTTGAATTTCTCCATAATAAGTCTGTCTACTCTTAGCGGATATGGGTTAGCTTGGGCCATGTGAAAACCTCCCTTTGTCAGATATCAATATTATATCGTTTCGACATCTTTTATCAAGTAATCAAAAAGATATCAAAAAGATATTGACAAAGAGAGAGGCATATGATATCTTATAGATATCATTCGAGCAGGAAGGGAGGCTTCCCAATGATTCGTTTTCTGGTCAATGTTCCTACTGAGCTTCATGCCCTTTTAAGAGAAACGGCTGAAAAGCAAGGGCAAACACTTAACGGCCTGATACGACAAATCCTTTGGGATTGGGTAGAGCGGCAAGGTAAGCTGAACACGAAAGGGTAAAAGGGATATTTTAGGCTTACGGGTTCTGTTCCAAGGTCCAGTCGATGAAGCGGCTGATTAGGTTGAGGCGGCGTTTATCGAGGGGGCGCAATTTTTCGGCGACGATTTTCCAATCCTCGCCGGGGCAGCGGACGCAGCCCAGCAGAAACTCATCTGGAGTAGTGTCGAGTTCAGCGGCGAGGCGCAGGATAACTTCGATGGAGGGGATAGAGATGGCTCGTTCGATATTGGAGATATACTGTTCTGTGATATCGCATTTTTCGGCCAACTGAGTTTGAGTCATCCCCAATTTTTTACGTCTTCTACGCAAGTGGGCTCCGATTTTTGTATAGTCTGGCTTCAAGGTCTCAGCTCCTTAATATGATAATAGTTTTATCATATCCGGAGTTTTCCGACTCATAAATATATTGTAAATTGTATTTCTAACTTGACATTCTATTTTCTAGAATTTATAGTAGTAAAATAAACTAGAAAGGCAGGGGAGGGTGTCATGTACAAGAGGATGTATTTCATATTGTTTCGTGCGATTTCGGACGCGATGGATTTGATTGAGGGGCACGAGGCGCAGAAGGCGTTGAATCTTCTGGAGCGGGCCTGTCGAGACGCGGAGGAAGTTTATATAGAGGGAGAGAAAAGCGCGCCCCCGAGTCCTCTTGGGTGAGGAATCGGGGGCGCGGAGTTATTTTAGGTAGATTTAGGGGGCGGTCCGTTCTGGGGAGGGGCAGGGGAGGAGGGGCAAGGTTCCTGAAGGCGGACGAGGGCCCATTCGACGCGGCGGTCGCAGAGTTCTTCGACCTGGATATGGAGGCCGAGGGCTTGGACGACGGGTCGGCTGCCGTCTTCGGGGATGACGGAGAGCTGGGAGAAGATCAAGCCGCCCAAGGTATCGTAATCGCGTTCTTCGTCCTGGGGCAATTGGAAGCCTACTGTTTCGGCCAACTCATCCAGGTCGGCGGAGCCGGACACGCGCCACGCGCCGTCTTCGAGGGGGACGATGTTCTGTTTTTCCTGAGGATCGAACTCGTCGTAGATATTTCCGACCAATTCTTCGAGGAGGTCTTCCATAGTGACCAAGCCGCTTGCGCCGCCGTACTCATCGACGACGAGGGCGATGTGGACTTTTTTGCTTTGCATATCGCGGAAGAGGACGTCGGCTGGGACGGTTTCGGGGACGAAGTAGGCGGGGCGGAGCAGTTCACGGAGGGGGAGCGGAGGATTCTGGTGGAAGTTGAGCAAGTAGTCTCGGGTAGAGAGGACGCCGATGATATCGTCGACGTCGTCCTGATAGACGGGGAAGCGGGAGAGGCCGGACTGGCGGATGGTATCGACGATATCGGCTTCCTGGGCGTCGAGGGGGAGTGCGACCATATCGGTACGGTGGATCATGACGTCGCGAGCGGTCATGCTGTCGAACTCGAAGACGTTTTCGATCAGCACTTTTTCGTTGCTTTGGATGGAGCCGGACTCTTCGCCTTCTTCCACCATAGCCATGATATTGTCTTCGGAAACGGGCTGATTTTGTTTCAGCCATTTCCGGATGGGCTTATAGAGCAGCAGGGAGAGGTTACAAAGCAGGCTGACGGAGAAGAGAGCGGGCCATAACGGGACCTCCGGCACAAAAATTCCTCCTTTTGAGTAGCGGGTACAGGGGGTACGACGAGGATATCATAGCACAAAAAGGCGCGAGCTGCAAGCTGCATATGCACGAAAAAGCGATATATTCTTTTTCACTTTACTTTATGGGATAAAACCGATATAATAAAAGCAAGATAAATCCTAACTCCGTGAACCATACTCCAAGATGCTGGAGGACGGAATATTTGAGCTTCGGGCTCAATCTGGCTCAGACATCACAAGAGTTCTGTACTTTTTCTTCGTTGGCCGCAAGATTATTCTCACCAATGGTTTTGTGAAGAAAACGCCTCAAACCCCGCCAGAGGAGCTTGACCGAGCGAAACAATACCGTTCTGATTATCTGAAGCGAAAGGAGAATTACGATGACTGATTTCGATGCGTTTCTGGAAGAGCAGCTCAAAGACCCCGAGTTCCGAACGGAATACGAGACTTTGGAACCAGAGTTTGCAATCGTCCAAGCCATAATCGACGCCAGAAAACAGACTGGTGTAACGCAGCAACAGTTGGCCGAGAAAACGGGCATATCCCAGTCCGATATCAGCAAGTTTGAAACTGGTGGCGGCAATCCGTCGCTAAGGACACTCCAAAGATTGGCTGCTGGAATGGGTATGGTACTTCACATTGAATTTCGACCGGCTTCCGGAAATTAATTTACTGAATGGGACTCCATACAAGACCGCCACTTTAAGGTGTATGCACCTTTAGATGCACCCCAATAAATTTTGATTTATTTCGTCGGAATAGAAACCCTGGAACCGTAATGGTTCCAGGGTTCTGACGTGATATCAGCGTTTGGAGAACTGGGGGGCGCGGCGGGCAGCCTTGAGGCCGTATTTTTTGCGTTCTTTCATTCTGGGGTCGCGGGTGAGGAAGCCGGCGGCTTTGAGGGCGGGGCGGTAATCCTCGCTGACGAGGAGCAAGGCGCGGGAGATACCGTGGCGGATTGCGCCGGCCTGACCGGTGACGCCGCCGCCGGAGACGGTAGCTACGACGTCGACTTTATCGAGCTGACCGGTCGTGACCAAGGGCTGGCGAACGATGAGTTTAAGGGTATCGAGGCCGAAGTAGTCGTCGATATCGCGGCCATTGATCGTGATGGTGCCGGTACCGTTCTGGAACAGGTGGACCCGAGCGACGGAGGATTTCCGGCGGCCGGTTCCGTAGAAGTAGGGTTTTTTGCTTTTATACATGATGGAGACTCCTTCCTCTTACTGGGCGGCCCAGGGTTCGGGTTTCTGAGCGGCGTGGGGGTGATCGCTGCCGCGGTAGATGTGCAGGCGGGTAAGGGAGTCGCGGGAGATGGAATTTTTGGGCATCATGCCGCGCACGGCCAGCTGCATAGCCAACTCGGGGCGATTCTGCATTAAGGTGCGGTATTTGACTTCTTTCATACCGCCGACCCAGCCGGAGTGGGTCCGGTAGTATTTCTGGTCCAATTTTTTGCCTGTAAGGACGGCGTTTTCGGCGTTGAGGATGATGACGTAGTCGCCGCAATCGGCGTGGGGGGTGTATTCTGGTTTCCGCTTACCCCGCAGCAAATCTGCGGCGAGGGCGGCGGTTTTGCCCAAGGGTTTCCCGGCGGCGTCGATGACGTACCATTTCCGCACGATGTTCCCCTTATTGGCCATAAATGTGGACATAGGTGAAACCTCCATTTTCCTCTGCTTATCTGAATCATTTACGGTAATTTTGGTCGTACCCCGGTTTCAGGCGGGGCGGAACGGTTTGTATTATAGTACGGGAAATTTCCCATGTCAACGAGTTTTCCCGGATTTTTTTATAAATTCTTTTTTATCTCTGATTTACTCAGGAATACTTCTGATATCTCGTGAATACTGACTTTTGATTTTTGATTTTCGCTTGCGGAGCGGGGAGGTTTTGTGATAAAATACGGCCTGTGAAGCTCGGGTACGGGCTGTTTTGGAAGGGGGTCTTTTGATGAAGAAAGTTCTCTCGCTTGTGCGCCGTTGTGTGGAGGACTACGACATGATCCAGGCTGGGGATCGGATTGGCGTAGGGGTTTCGGGAGGGAAGGATTCTTTGGTATTGCTGATGGCGTTGGCGAAGCTGCGGGAATTTTATCCGGTACCGTTTGAGATAGAGGCGGTCACATTGGACATGGGGGCCACGTCGCGGAGTGCGGGGATGGATTTCAGGGAGGTAGTTGGGCTGTGCCGGGACATAGGGGTACCCTACACGCGGATACCGACGGAGATCCACCGGGTAATTTTTGACATACGGGGGGAGAAAAACCCCTGTTCCATGTGTGCGAAGATGCGTCGGGGGGCGTTGCATGAGGCGCTGCAAGCCCGAGGCATTCAGAAGATCGCGTTAGGACATCACTACGACGATGCGGTGGAGACGTTTTTTCTGTCGTTGATTTTTGAGGGGCGGCTGTCGTGTTTTCAGCCTGTGACTTATCTGGACCGGACAGGAATCACGCAGATCCGCCCACTTTTGTACTGCGGGGAAAATCTGATCCGACACACGGCGCAGCGATTAGGGCTTCCGGTGGTTTACAATCCCTGTCCGGCGGATGGGAACACGCGGCGTCAGGAGGTCAAGGAGTTGATTTACGAGCTGCAAGGCCGTTATCCAGGTTTGAAGGCCCGAACGTTTGGAGCCATGCAGCGTTTTCCGCTGCCTGCGTGGCAGCCGAAAGAACATCGCCGCCGTCCTCTGCCCGAGGAGATATGATCTGCCGCGTTCAGACGCTTTCAGCCACGCTTGTCTTGCATTAGTAAAGGAGTTATCTATGAGCAATTCGGATTTTGTCATAGAGAAGGATGTTTTAACGGGGTACAGGAATCCAAAGGGAAAGGGAGATGTTGTCATCCCGGAAGGCGTGGTAGAAATCGACGATTTTGCTTTTTGCTGGTGCGGTGGTCTGACCCGTGTGGTCATCCCGGAGGGCGTGACGAAGATTGGCGCGTCCGCCTTTTTGGAGTGTGAGGGTTTGACTTGCGTGACCATTCCAGCGAGCGTAACGAAAATTGACAAGTACGCTTTTCGGGGGTGCAAGCGTTTGACCTGTGTCGTGATTGCGGAAAAAAGCCCCAGTTTTCAGATGAAGGACGGCATGATTTTGTCTCGGGATGGAAAAACCTTGGTGATGGGGATTTGCGGAATGCTGGCAACCTCTGTGGTCATCCCGGAGAGCGTGACAGAAATTGGCGCGTTTGCCTTTGGCGGCTGCGACGGTTTGACCAGCGTGACCATCCCGGAGGGGGTGAGGGAGATTGGGGCGTTTGCCTTTTACGATTGCGAAAAGCTGAGCGGTGTAGTCATTCCGGGGAGCGCGGCGAAAATCGGGGAGAAGGCTTTTGGCGGCTGCAAGAGCCTGACCAGCGTGACCATTTCGGAGGGTGTGAGGGAGATCGGCGCGTCCGCCTTTTGGAACTGTGAGGGTCTGACTTGCGTGACCATCCCAGAGAGCGTAAGGAAAATCGGCGAGAAGGCTTTTGACAGCTGCAAGGGCTTGAAAAGCGTGACGATTCCGGAGGGTGTGACGGAGATCAGCGCGTCCGTCTTTCAGAGATGCCGGGACCTAACCAGCGTGACCATTCCGGAGGGCGTGACGAAAATCGGCGAGAAGGCTTTTGGCGGTTGCAAGAGCTTGACCGGCGTGACCATTCCGGGGGGTGTGACGGAACTCGGCGCGTTGGCCTTTTGGTGCTGCCTTGGCCTGACCAGCGTGACCATCCCGGAGAGCGTGAGGGAAATCGGCGAGAGGGCGTTTGACCATTGCAGGGACCTGACCATTTACACGTTTCCCGGAAGTTATGCGCAGGCGTATGCCAGAACGCAAGGGATTCCGGTCACATTGATAAATGAACTGCCGCTTTTGTGAGACGGGAGCGGGTTTTTCAGCCCTGTACCTTGCTTTCCGAGGGAATCTGTGCTATCCTGATTTCATTCAGAAACGTGCTTGTTTCTGCGTGTGGAAGGAGAGAGAATATGTACATGAAACGTGTCAAAAATCTGCTTTTTGCCATTCTTTTGGTTACGGCAATCAGCTGGATTCCGGTTTCGGGGGCATTCAGGAGCGATCCGGCGTCATGGGCGGCGAAGCAGATTGAGGATTTGGAGCGTTCCGGTCTGTACCAGGGGATAAGCGCGGCGAGCAGCGAACCGACGGATGCGATTTCCCGTGGAGAGTTCTGCAAGGTCATGGTGAATCTGGTCAACCGGTTTGGCTTACGGGATAAGATGAGCCAAGTGTCGCCCAAACCGGCTGAATTTTTTGCAGACATCGCGCATACAGTGAGCGACTACGTACCTGGCGGGGAATACGATATGTATTACGCGGCGGCCTACGGGCTGACGGCGGGGACGACGGACGCGAAGGGGACGCGGATTGCGGACAGTTCGGGCAAGCTGAACCGGGAGCAAGCCGCGACGATGATGTGTTCGCTTCTGGACGCGTTGGAGCGTTACGCAGGCACGGACACTTCGGCGATCAGCGAGGTCAAGGAGTTCAAGGACGAGGCGGTAATCAGCGAGTGGGCGAAGCCTTACGTTGCGCGTGCGTCGTCTTTAAAGATACTGGCGGGGGATGATGTAGGCAACTTCAATCCGAAGGGGACGTTATCCTGGCAGGAAGCGTCGGTTATGCTGTACCGGGCGTATGAGGCGGCGGAACGATCTCTGGTTGACCGGGAGGAGAAGGAGGGCATTGCGACGCTGAAGACGGAGCTTACGGTTCCGTTGAACTACTACTCGGGCAGTTACGCTTCTCTGTATCTGTTGGAAGAGGGCGGGGAACGTTCGGTGGTGTACCTGAACGCGGGAGACTCGAATGAGCGGAAGGTACTGGTAGAGAGCTACAAGGGGGATGGTGTTTCGGCAGGGATCAAGGAGATTCCCGTTGAGCTGAGCCAGTGTACAGGTTTTTACGAAGGGGAGGAGAACTATTACTTAGCCTTTGGGCAAGGGAACATGGAGGAAGAGGACAAGCGGGAAGTTTACCGTGTTGTGAAGTACAGCAAGGACTGGAAACGTTTAGGAGCGGCGTCGGTTTCCGGGGGGGAGAGCTATACGACGAGTCCCTACAATTTCACGTCTCATACGGCGATGGCGGAGGAGGACGGGACGCTCATACTTTACACGGCGCGGCAGCGTTACAAGACGTCGGACAATCTGCGGCATCAATCCAACGTGACCATCAAGATTGACACGGATAAGATGAAAGTGACGAATGTCAGTTCTCGTTCTCCGGAGAACCACGTCAGTCATTCGTTTGCGCAGTATGTCGTATTTGATGAAGGGCTGCCTGTTTACGCGGACCACGGCGACGCTTACCCGCGAGGTTTTGCGCTCAACGTGGAGGACAGGGGCGGTTCGTGCAGGCAGAAGGTTCTTATGAGTTTCTCGGGGGAGACGGGGGACAACACGACGAACGCGCTTCCGGGCGGTTTAGGAATCGGCGCGGACAACTATTTGTTTGCGGGGGCGTCCTCGCCGCAGAAGGGCAACGACAGTTTGAAGTACTGCAACGCGTTTCTGGCGGTGATGCCGAAGGACGATTACCCGAATGGGAAGCCTCAAATCAAGTGGCTGACGAACTTCCCGGCGGACGGGAAGGAATACGTGTCGCAGGTCAAGTTCGTATCGCTCAACAACAACACGTTTGTCGTGATGTGGCAGACGTTGAAGGAAACCGGGGGTTCTAGCAGCATAGGGGATTTCAGTTATGCTGTGTTCGACGGCACGGGGAAGCAGGTTGGGCGAACGGAGGTCAAGGAGAATTTCTATCTTTCCTCGGTAGACCCGACGGTCGTAGGGGACCGGATTGTTTGGGCGAGGGGGGAACAGGTTGTTGGGGGTTCTTACGGTTCGTCCAGCAGCCGGTATTTGAAGTGCTACGAGCTGGAGATTGAGCCGAACAAGGCGTCGGGACAAACGAGCTTAGATTTTCGGATGGTTCCATCGTCTTTGGATCTGGAGGTTGGGGAGAAGGAGACCTTGAAGGTCAAGGGCAACGGACTGAGCAGTTCCAGTGCGGTGACGTACACGAGCAGTGACGGACGGATTGCGAGCGTGGATAAGGACGGCAATGTGAGCGCGGTGAAGGAAGGCACAGCGACGATCACGGGTTCAGTGACGTGGCGAGGCCGGAAGTACACGGCGGAGTGTAAAGTAACGGTGGAAGCTGCGCCGGAGCCGAGCTTACGGTTATCCAGTGATTCGGTAGCGTTGACGGAGGGGGAGACGGAGAAGCTGACGGTGCGGATTAAAAACGCGTCTCCGGAGCCTACGGTCAGCTACCGTTCCAGTAACACGGGAGTAGTTACGGTGAGCGATTCCGGGTTACTGACGGCGAAGCGGGCAGGCACGGCGACGATCACGGCGTCGATGACGTGGCGAGGCCGGGCCTATAGCGACAGTTGTACCGTGACGGTGACGAGTCGGGAGGAACAGGTAAGTATCCGGGTAACGCCGACGAAGCTCTCGTTAAAGGCGGGGGAGACGGGCCGAGTAGAAGTTTCCGTGACGGGCACGTCGTCGACGCCGACGGTGAGCTACAAGAGCAGCGATAAGGGTGTAGTGGAGGTAGACGCGGAAGGCAATGTGACGGCGAAGGAAGCGGGTTCGGCAGCGATTACGGCGTCCATTGTGTGGCAAGGCGAGCAGTACGCGGCGGAGTGTGCGGTTACGGTGAAGGGTACTTCCGGCGGGGATGGAGATATGGGCGGTGAGCGGGAGGATTCCGAGGGGACGCCATATTTCCACGATCCTCTGGCGATTCATACGCGAGGTTCGGTTGCGCCGAAGCTGTACGTAAGCTATAACGGCGGGGAGCAGGATATTACGGAGGAAGCGAAGTGGAGCAATGAGTCTTCCAAGGCACTCGCGCTGACGATGAAGGGAAAAACGCCGCAGTTAGAGCTGTTGCAACCTGGGACTGGATCTATAACGGCGGTCTGGAACGGGCAGACCGTGCGGCAGAGGTACGAGGTGGTAGACGAAAAGGATTGGGTTTACCTGACGACCTCTTACCGCTGGGTTGAGGCGGGCGATTCTGTAGAGCTGTCGCTTTACCGTTACGGGGCGAATTTCCAAGGACAGGACTGCACATTTTCTTGGAGCGTTGACGCGCCGGATGTTCTGGATTTGTACGTTCACTCTTACGGGGACGGTTCCGTAGCGACGGTTACAGCGAAGAAGAGTGGTTTTGCGTGTGTAACTTGTCGAGTTTCGCGTCCAGACGGCGCAGTTTCGGAGGGCATTTGTTATATTAACGTATCTTCGGACTGAGTGTTTTAGGGATTTGCTCACGGACGTAGAGTTTCGGGGTCCAGGGGACTGGTCCCCTGGCGGGTCCAGGGCAGAGCCCTGGCGGGTTTGGGCGGAGCCCAACATAATATAACAAAAGCTCTTTTTGGTTCTTTTTCTCGCGAGAAAAAGAACGCTTCCCAGTAACCGCCTCGCTCCGAATTGAGGTACCACTTGTAGAAAAGGGGGTGTGGGGGCTTGCCCCCGCCCATTCTTTCTGGTTCTCTTTCTTTCAAGAAAGAGAACGCCTTTCCGAGATAAGAAACGCTCCGATGGAAACAGTAGCTTCCATCGGAGCGCGTTTTTTTGAGGAAAAGAGGCGGGTTAAATTTTGGTAATATCAATAGGGGTAAGGTCTTCGCTGCGGCCCTGCTGACGGACGGTGAGCAAGGCGCGGGCGGTATCGACGGCGGTGACGCAGCCGACGCCGTGTTCGACGGCGGAGCGGCGGATACGGAAGCCGTCGGAGTCATGTTTCCGGCCTTTTGTGGGGGTATTGATGATGAGGTCGACGGTACCGGAGGCGATCATATCGAGGATATTGGGGTGGGCCTGAGAGACGCGGTTGACGCGTTTGCAGGCGATCCCGGCGTCGTTGAGGACGTCGCAGGTACCGGAGGTAGCGAAGAGTTCGACGCCCATATCTTCGAAGCCGCGAGCGATAGAGATGATCTCCTGTTTATCTTCATCTTTGACGGTGATGATGATGCGGCCGCCTTTTTTCGGTGCGCGCATACCGGAGCCTTTGAAGGCTTTGAGGAGGGCTTGGGGGAAGGTTTCGGCGAGGCCGAGGACTTCGCCGGTCGATTTCATTTCGGGGCCGAGACCGGTATCGACGTCGGTAAGTTTTTCGAAGGAGAAGACGGGGGCTTTGACGGCGTAGTAGGAAGATTCCTTATAGATGCCGGTGCCGTATTCCATGTCCTTCAATTTTTCGCCGAGCATGACGCGTGTAGCGAGGTCGATGATGGGGACGCCGGTGACTTTTGAGATATAGGGGATGGTGCGGGAGGAGCGGGGGTTGACTTCGATGACGTAGATATCGTCGTTGTAGAGGATATACTGTGCGTTGATGAGGCCGATGACGCCGAGGTGTTTTGCCATATTGCGGGTATGCTGAAGGATGAGGTCGCGGTGTTTTTCTTCCAGGTGGAGGGGAGGGTAGACGGCGATGGAGTCGCCGGAGTGGACGCCGGCGCGTTCGACGTGTTCCATGATGCCGGGGATGAGGATATCTTCGCCGTCGAAGACGCCGTCGACTTCGAGTTCGCGTCCCATGAGGTACTTATCGACGAGGATAGGGTGTTCTTGAACGGTGAGGTTGATAATTTTCATAAACTCTTCGATATTGCGGTCGGAGTAAGCGATTTCCATACCCTGACCGCCGAGGACGTAGGAGGGGCGGACGAGGACGGGGTAACCCAGTTCATGGGCAGCGTTGAGGGCTTCTTCAGTGGTAAAGATGGTGCGGCCTTTGGCGCGGGGGATGTGGCATTTTTGGAGGATATCGTCGAAACGCTCGCGATCTTCGGCGGCGTCGACGCCGTCGGAGGAGGTACCGAGGATACGCACGCCCATATCGGTGAGGGCTTTGGCGAGTTTGATGGCGGTCTGGCCGCCGAACTGGACGACTGCGCCCCAAGGTTTTTCCTGTTCGACGATATTCTGGACGTCTTCGGCGGTGAGGGGTTCGAAGTAGAGTTTATCGGCGACGTCGAAGTCGGTAGAGACGGTTTCGGGGTTATTGTTGACGATGATGGTCTCGCAGCCGAGTTTCCGGAGGGCCCAGACGGAGTGGACGGAGCAGTAATCGAACTCGATGCCCTGGCCGATGCGGATTGGGCCGGAGCCGAGGACGAGGACTTTTTTCCGACCGGAACCGTCGTCGCGGGCTTCGTTTTCGCCGTCGTAGGAGGAGTAGTAGTAGGGGGTTTCGGCGTCGAACTCCGCGGCGCAGGTATCGACCATTTTGAAGGAAGGGATGATGCCGTAGCGTTCGCGGAGGGCTTTGACGTCGGCTTGGGGCATACCGCAGAGCGCGCCGATATAGCTGTCGGCGAAACACATTTCCTTGGCGCGTTTGAGGGTATCGACGTCGGGTTCGCCTTTGCAGCGTTTGAGTTCCTCTTCCATGTCGATGATGCGCTTGAAGCCGTCGAGGAACCAGATATCCATTTTGGTGATGTGGTTAATTTTCTGGGGGGAGAAGCCGCGGCGGAGGGCTTCGGCGACGACGAAGAGGCGTTCATCGGTGACGTTGACGAGGAGGTCTTCGATTTCGTCGGTGTAGAGTCCTTCGAGCTTGTCCAGTTTAAGGGCGCGGACGTTGAGTTCGAGGGAGCGGATGGCTTTCATGAGCGCGCCTTCGAAGGAGTTGGCGATGGCCATGACCTCACCGGTAGCTTTCATCTGGGTACCCAAGGTACGGCTAGCGGTGGTGAACTTATCGAAGGGGAGGCGGGGGATTTTGAGGACGCAGTAGTCGATGGTAGGTTCGAAGCAAGCGGTAGTTTTGCCGGTGACGGCGTTGGGGATCTCGTCGAGGGAGTAGCCGAGGGCGACTTTGGCGGCGACTTTTGCGATGGGGTAGCCGGTGGCTTTGGAGGCGAGTGCGGAGGAGCGGGAGACGCGGGGGTTGACTTCGATGACGGCGTACTCGTAGCTTTCGGGGTTCAGGGCGAACTGGACGTTGCAGCCGCCTTCGATCTGGAGAGCAGAGATGATGTCGAGGGCGGCGGAGCGGAGCATTTGGAACTCTTTGTTGGCGAGGGTTTGGGTAGGAGCGACGACGATGGAGTCGCCGGTATGGACGCCGACGGGGTCGACGTTTTCCATTGAGCAGATGGTGATGACGTTGCCGACGGAGTCGCGCATGACTTCGAATTCGATTTCCTTCCAGCCGGAGATGCAGCGTTCGATGAGGACCTGCCCGACGCGGGAGAGGTTGATGCCGCGGCTGGAGATTTCTTCCAGAGAAGCGCGGTCGTAAGCGATGCCGCCGCCGGTACCGCCGAGGGTGTAGGCGGGGCGAACGATGACGGGGTAGCCGATGTTTTCGGCGAAGGAGACGGCGTCCTGGACGCTTTCGACGACGAGGGAGGTGACGCAGGGCTGACCGATGGATTCCATGCAGTCTTTGAAGCCCTGACGGTCTTCGGCCTTACGGATGGATTCGGGGGAAGTGCCGAGCAGACGCACGCCGTATTGGGCGAGGGTACCGTTTTCGTGGAGGGCCATAGCGAGGTTGAGTCCGGTCTGGCCGCCCAGGGTAGGCAGGATGGAGTCGGGGCGTTCCAGCTGGATGACTTGGGTAACGGAGGGGATATTGAGGGGTTCGATATAGACATGGTCTGCGATATCCTTATCGGTCATGATGGTGGCGGGGTTAGAGTTGACGAGGACGACTTCGAGGCCCTCTTCTTTGAGGGCGCGGCAGGCTTGGGTTCCGGCGTAGTCGAACTCTGCGGCCTGACCGATGACGATAGGGCCGGAGCCGAGGACGAGGACTTTTCTGATATCGGGGTATTTGGGCATTAGTAGTCGCCTCCCTGAGATTTTCTCTGAGCCATAGCGTGGACGAAGCGGTTAAAGAGGTATTCGGTATCCTGGGGTCCGGCGTTGGCTTCGGGGTGGAACTGGGTAGTGAAGCAGTTGGGGCGTTTATAGCGCAGGCCCTCGCAGGTACCGTCGTTGACGTTGACGTGGGAGACTTCGGCGACGTCAGGGTCGACGGAATCGGAGAGGACCATATAGCCGTGGTTCTGGCTGGTGATGAAGACGCGGCCTTTTTCGAGGTCACGGACGGGGTGATTTCCGCCGCGGTGGCCGTAGGCGAGGCGGCCTGTTTTCGCGCCGGTGGCGAGGGCGAGGAGCTGGTGACCGAGGCAGACGCCGAAGAGTGGGAGGTCGCTGTCGTAGAGTTTGCGGATTTCTGTAATGATGGCGGTATTTTCTGCGGGGTCGCCGGGGCCGTTGGAGAGCATGATGCCGTCGTAACCGCCGGAGAGGACGGTTTCGGCGGGGGTAGAGGCGGGGAGGGCGGTGACTTTGCAGCCGCGGCGGCGGAGGCATTCGATCATGTGCTGTTTGACGCCGTAGTCCATCATGGCGACGTGGAAGCGTTCGTCGCAAGTTGCGTGGAAGGTTTCGGGTTGGGCGCGGGAGACGCGTGCGACGGTATTCTGGACTTTGTAGGATTGGAGTTGTTGGAGGACTTCGGCGATATTAAAATGCTCCGCGCAGGTGAGCATACCGTTCATGCTCCCCTGACTGCGGAGTATTTTGGTGAGGGCTCTGGTATCGACGTTCTGGATACCGGTGATGTTGTGATCTTTGAGGTAGGAGCCGAGGTCGCCCTGGCAGCGGAAGTTGCTGCCTCTGGGGGAGAGGTGGCGCACGATGAAGGCATCGACCCAAGGTCTGCGGGACTCATTGTCCTCGCAGTTGACGCCGTAGTTTCCGATGAGGGGGTAAGACATGACGACGCCCTGACCGGCGTAGGAGGGGTCGGTTAAGATTTCCTGATAACCGGTCATAGAGGTATTGAACACCATCTCGCAGACGCGGGTATCGGTGGAGCCGATACTGGTGCCGGAGAAGATGCTCCCGTTGGCTAAGATCAAGGTAGCTTTCATGAAACAATCCTCGCTTTCCGTTGGGGTAGAGCAGTGGAACACATATCAAGTTATTCTATCGAAAAAACATGGATTTGGCAAGATGGAGAATTACGATTTGGCAAAAATTTTGGGGGAGATATTTGGGGGATAAAACGGGGGGGAAGGGGGAAGGCTAAGCAGAGCCGTGCGGAGGCGGTATTTTGGTGATTCAGGCAGGGGGCGGGGAGACGTGTTCACGGGACTGATACGGACGGTTATTTTATACATTCTGATTATCGCGGGGATTCGGCTGATGGGCAAGCGTCAGGTAGGGGAGCTGGAGCCGTCGGAGCTGGTGCTTTCGCTGATTATCGCGGACTTAGCGTCGGTACCGATGCAGGATTTTGGGATACCGCTACTGACGGGTGTCGTACCGATTCTGACGTTGTTATCGCTGACGATGATTTTATCGGTGCTTACGATGAAGAGTGTGCGGTTTCGGGCGGTGTTATGCGGGCGGCCGAGCATTATCATCCGGAATGGGCAGATGGACCAGCGGGAGATGGCGCGGAACCGTTTAACGGTAGACGAGCTGTTGGAGGAGTTACGGAGCAAGGGGTACACGGACCCGTCGATGGTGAAGTACGCGATTTTGGAGACGAACGGTCAATTATCGGTGCTGCCGTATGCGAACCAGAAGCCGCCGACGGCGCGTCAGCTGAAGGTAGCGGTAGAAGAGGGGGGCTTACCGCTGGTGGTGGTGAGTGACGGTCAGGTATTGAGTCATAATTTGAGGGCGTTGGGGCGGGACCGGGCGTGGTTAGAGAAGCGTTTACAGGAGCGGGGCTGTAAAAGTTTAGAGGAAGTATTTTTGATGTTGGTAGACGAGAGTGACGCGATCTATCTGGCGCGGCGGGCAGTGTAGCGGAGGGGGTCGTCTGAGTGAAACGGCTGTGGATAGCGGCGGGCTTGCTAGTGATGTTGCTGCTGGCCAGTTTAGGCAACGCGTACTACGCGCGGGAGCTGACGGGAGGGATGACGGACCGGTTGGGGGAGGCTCTGACGTTGGCGCAGGCGGAGCGGTGGGAGGAGGCGGAAGCGCTGACGCGCCAAGTGTACAGGGATTGGGAGCGTCACCACACGTATTTTCACACGACCATGCGTCACTCGGACACGGACCAAGTTTTGCGTGCGTTTCGGGCTGTGATGGAGTATTTAGCGATCAAGGAGATGGACCAATACGCGGCGGCGAATGCGGATCTAGTGACGCAGTTGGAGTTATTGGCGGAGATGGAGCAGCCGAGTTTCGTGAACGTATTTTAGGCGGGTTGTAAAGATCCTGGAGCCGTCAGGCTCTGGGATTTTTTGTTGCATTTTGCAGGAAGTTGTGTTAAGCTGGGGACAGGAAAGAAAAATCTTTCAGCGCTGCCAAGAACGGTGGACGGTTGGCCCCTTCATTCCGGAGGGGACTTCTTGCCCCCTCCGGGGAAAGGAGGGGGTGCCCATGTTGACGCATTCGGAGCTGTTTCAGTTCTGTCTCGTTGTCATTGGTATTGTGAATCTGGTTATCCAGATACATAAAAAGAAGTAACCGCCCAAGCCTCCAAGCAAGCGGTTACTTCTGTAATCAAAGGTAAGGGGCCAAACGTTTACTGGCAGCGCCCTTTCTATAGATTTAGTATAACGACTAGTTTTTGATTTGTCAAGCCCCTATTTTTTGGCACACGCCCGACTCATAAAAGCTGTGATTTTATGAGCCGGGCGTATTTTTATGGATTGCCTTGACAGGGGAGGTTTACTGTGATAAACTAGGTTTATCGAGATAAACCGGGGGGGGAATAAGGTGGAAAAGATTTATGAAGGGGAGTACCGGCTGATGGAGGTTCTGTGGGGAAGCGGGCCGGTGAAGTCGACGCGTTTGGTAGAGTTGTGCCAGAAGCGTTTTGGGTGGAACAAGAGTACGACGTATACGGTGTTGCGGAAGTTGAAGAAGAAGGGAGCGGTACGGCATGAGGAAGCGGTTGTGACGCCGGTTCTGACGCGAGCGGAGGCGGTGCGTATGGAGGGGGAGGAACTGGCGGTGCGAGCGGGAGGAGTGACGCCGTTTCTGACGGCGTTTTTGAGGGGGCGGAAGCTGACGATGGAGGAAGCGGAAGCGTTGAAGGAGCTGATCGACCGGCAGATGGGGGAGGAGTAAGGTGGAGTTTGTGATAGACAAAGCGAAAGTCGCGGGATTTTGTGCGGCGATGAATCAGTACTTGTTTGGGCAGTTTGCGTTTATCCAGTTCAATTTTGGGTTGACGTTAGGGCTGATGATTCTGGCATTGTTAGCGATGCGGCCGTTACTGGTGCGGATACTTTCGCCGGGGCAACGCGTGGCGGTATGGACGCTGGTGTGGTTTTTCTTCTACTGCCCGTCCTTTTACAGAATGAGCAATGTATTTTCGGTGTTGCCGGTGACGTTCCGCTCTTTGGTTACGCCGAGGGTAGGCCGAAATGCGGCTCCGGCGTATCTTCCGAACTATGTAGGGGAGGGGCTGTATAATATAGTTTTGCCGGGAGGCGGAGTATTTGAGGTAGAGATACCGGGCTGGTTTCCGGTGGTATTGCTTTGGGTATGGGTAGCTGGCATGGTATTGGTTTGCTGGTACGATTGTTACAGCAGCAAGAAGTTATTGAAGGTAGCGTCTCAAGGGGAGGAGATCCCTTCGGATTCGCCGTTGCGGAGGAAGCTGGGGTCGTTGTGGCGGGATGACGTGTTGGTACGTCAGTGCAAGGGGCTACCGACGAGTTTTGTGTACCGGGGGCGGGAGAGCAAGGCGCGCAAGTGCCGGTATGCGATATACCTACAGGAGGGGCTATCTTCGGAGCAGTTACGGCTGGTGCTTCTACATGAAGGGATGCACATACAGAAGTGGCATTGCGTTTACAAATTCGTAGCGAGCATAGCGTTAGCGGTTCACTGGTGGAATCCAGTGATATGGCTAGGGTACCATGTATTCTGCCGGGATCTTGAGCTGGCGTGTGACCGAGCGGTTTTGGAGCGGTTAGACGAGAGGGACCGGCGGAGTTACGCGCGGGCATTGGTAGAGTTAGGGTCCGGGCGGCAATTATGGGAAGCGCCGTTATCGTTTGGGGAGTGTGACGCGGAGCAGCGGGTCAAGGCGGCGGCGGTCTGGAGACCGGCGGGAGAGGTGAGGAAGGCTTGTTCTTGGGTAGCGGTTGTATTGGTGTTTCTTTTTTTGATGGGTGGACCGGTGGACAGGATAGTGCCGCAAGACATCCTGACGGACTACGCGCGGGAGACGGGAGATTCGGTAAATTTTGCGCGGGATGTGGAGGAGTATTTACGGGAGGAGCTGAAATCTCCGGAGTTCCGGGCGGAGGAGATCTGGTACTGGGAGGAGCCGAGCAAGACTTGGTTATCTTGGAGTGAGACGCAGCAAAGGTATCTATGGGTTCAGGATGGGCAAGGTGACTGGTGTATGTTGAAGTTATTTGAGTTAGGGTGGGCGCGAGACGTATACTTTCAGAATTGGATAGCAAACCAGCCAGATTTGACGGACGGTTTTCTGCTGTACCGAGTGGCCCCGCCGTCTCCATAAGGAGGCGGCGTTTTTTTTGAGTTGGAGGGGAAGTTTGCGTAAAAAAGAAAGATTACCTGTTTACCTTTACGCTTTAATGTGGTATAGTTGGGGTGACGCAGTCTGGAATCAAGCAGAGCGCAGGAAAGGAGCGAGCTATGGGGAAGGGACAGCGGAGGGCGCGCAGCATGGCGTTGTACGAGACGATCCTGAAGCTGAAGGATCTGGAAGAGTGCTGCCGATTTTTTGATGATCTCTGCACACCGACGGAGCTGCGGTCATTGGAGCAGCGGTTTGACGTAGCGGTGTATCTCCAGCAAGGGTTAGTGTATCTGGACATACTGGAGAAGACGGGCGCGAGCAGTGCGACGATCAGCCGGGTACGGCGGTCGATGCTGGACAATGGCGCGGGCGGCGTGATGCAGGAAGTGATTGCGCGGGAAGGCTTGCACGAGGCGAGCCGGGACGAGCTGGTCACGGAGGCGGAGGCCGAAGAAAATACGAGACGAAGAGAAAGCAGGGAAGAGGAATGAAGGAACTGATGTTAGGGAACGCGGCGGTAGCGCGCGGGTTGTATGAAGCGGGGTGCAGTGTGGTGTCGAGTTACCCAGGCACGCCGAGTACGGAGATCACGGAGGAAGCGGTAAAGTTTCCGGAGATTTATTGTGAGTGGGCGCCGAACGAGAAGGTAGCGATGGAGGTAGCGTTTGGGGCGAGTTTAGCGGGCAAGCGGGCGTTTTGTGCGATGAAGCACGTAGGCTTGAACGTAGCGGCGGACCCTTTGTTTACGATGTCGTACACAGGGGTGAACGCGGGGTTAGTGATTGGGGTAGCGGATGATGCAGGGATGCACTCCTCGCAGAACGAGCAAGACTCGCGGCGACACGCGGTAGCGGCGAAGGTACCGATGTTGGAGCCTTCGGATTCGGCGGAAGCGTTAGAGTTTGCGAAGCTGGCGTATGATCTGTCGGAGGGTTTTGACACGCCGGTGTTGCTGAAGATGTGTACGCGGGTAGCGCACTCGCAGTCGTTGGTGGAGCTGACGGAGCGGGAAGAACCGGAGATGAAGCCCTATGAGAAGCGAATCGCGAAGTATGTGATGATGCCGGGGAATGCGATCAAGCGACATCCTTTTGTAGAGGAGCGGACGCGGAAGCTGCGTGAGTGGGCGGAGACGTCCTCAGTGAACCGGGTAGAGATGGGCGGGACGGACGTAGGGATTATCACGTCGTCGACGTCGTATCAGTATGTGAAGGAAGTATTTGGGGACAGCGTGTCGGTGTTGAAGCTAGGCATGGCGAACCCGCTGCCGGTGAAGCTGATCCGGGATTTTGCGTCCAAGGTGAAGCGTCTGGTGGTGGTGGAGGAGCTGGACCCGATCATAGAGGACCACTGCAAGGCGTTAGGGCTGACGGTATCGGGGAAAGACGTGTTGCCGTTGGAGGGAGAGTTCTCGCAGAATCTGATTGCGGAGAAGTTAGGCGGAACGGTACATAAGGGCCGGGCGATAGAGGATGCGATTCCGCCCCGACCGCCGGTGATGTGCGCGGGGTGCCCACACCGGGGGCTGTTTTACACGCTGAGCAAGAACAAGTGTACGGTATTGGGAGACATTGGCTGTTACACGTTGGGGGCAGTCGCGCCGTTAGGAGCGATGGACATGACGTTGTGCATGGGGGCGTCGATATCGGCGATACACGGGTTCAACAAGGCGCGAGGCGCGGAGTCGGAGGGCAAGACGGTCGCGGTGATAGGCGATTCGACGTTCATGCACTCTGGGATGACGGGCCTGGCGAATATTGCGTACAACCAGTCCAATTCGACGGTGATTATTCTGGACAATTCGATCACGGGTATGACGGGCCACCAGCAGAACCCGACGACGGGGTATAACATCAAGGGGGACCCGGCGGGGAAGATTGATTTGGAAGCGTTGTGTCGAGCGATGGGGTTCCGACGGGTTCGGGTAGTGGACCCTTACGATTTGCAGGCATGTGATGCAGCGTTGAAGGAGGAGCTGGCGGCGGAGGAGGCGTCGGTAATCATCAGCCGCCGTCCGTGTGCATTGTTGAAGTATGTGAAGCACGAAGCGCCGTTGGAGGTAGACGGAGACAAGTGCGTAGGCTGCCGCAGCTGCATGAAGATTGGGTGTCCAGCGATATCGGTCAAGTTGGGCAAGGCGCGGGTTGACGCGACGTTGTGCGTAGGCTGTGGAGTATGCGAGCAGCTGTGCAGAGTGGATGCGTTTCGCAGTGTGAAGAAGGAGGGCTGAGGAATGGAGACGAAGAACATTATGATTGTGGGGGTCGGCGGCCAAGGCTCTCTGTTAGCGAGCAAGCTGCTGGGGCATTTACTGATGGAGCAAGGGTACGACGTGAAGGTATCGGAGGTCCACGGGATGTCGCAGCGCGGCGGGAGTGTTGTGACGTATGTACGGTACGGGGAGAAGGTCCACTCGCCGGTGATTGACGAGGGGGAAGCGGACTATATCGTATCGTTTGAGCTGTTGGAGGCGGCGCGCTGGCTGAGTTATTTGAAGCCGGACGGGCAGATTGTGACGTCGACGCAGCAGATCGACCCGATGCCGGTGATTACGGGGGCGGCGGCTTACCCGGAAGGCTTAGTGGAGAAGATGCGGGCGACGGGAGCGAAGGTGGACGCGTTGGACTGTCTGGCGTTGGCTGAGCGGGCAGGGTCGTCGAAAGCGGTAAACATTGTGCTGATGGGACGTCTGTCGCATTATTTTGATTTGCCGGAGGAAGCGTGGCAGAGGTCGTTGGAAGCGATGGTGCCGCGGAAGTTTCTGGAGTTGAACAAGCGGGCGTTTGCACTGGGGAAGGAGGCGTAGAGGTGGGACTGTTCTCATTTCTGGGGAAGCTGTTCGGCGGGAGGAAAACGGAGACAGGGACGGTCGGGCAGGAACACGCGCTCCGGGAATTTTTGGATCAAGCGTTGCCGAAGTCGTATGTAAGGTCGAAGTTGTACGCGGTAGCGATTGTGCGGTCAGGCGGGGAATACGCGGCGCGGGTCACGTTGGACATGCAGGCGGACGGGTCGGACTACGGGGGATTTTCGGAGGAGGACTATGAGAATCTGTCGGAGCTGGAGTCGTCGTATTTGATGGAGCAGTTGGAGGACCCGCCGGTACCGGTCCGGGTAACGTTTGACATGGTGTTTGACGGAGGGCGGAAGATCACGATGGAGCAGGGCCGCATAGCGGCGAAGTAGGCAAGGTTTTCGTCTTTTTCTTGGGTTAAGGAGAGGGCGAGAAACAGTAAATTGGAAAGGAATGGTTCTCATGGAGAGATACTATCAGCCGGAGATCGAGACGGCGTCGCGGGAGCAGATCAAGGCGTGGCAAGACGAGCGATTGGTGAAGCAGGTGAGGCATGTATGGGAAAACGTGCCGTATTATCGGAAGAAGATGGAGGAGAAGGGGGTAAGTCCGGAGGACATCCGGAGCAGTGATGATTTGCACAAGCTGCCGTTTCTGAGCAAGGCGGACTTGCGGGAAGCGTACCCTTATGGATTGGTAGCGGTGCCGTTGCGGGATTGCGTGCGGATACAGTCGACGTCAGGGACGACTGGGAAGCGGGTAGTCGCGTTTTACACGCAGCACGACCTGGACTTATGGGAAGAGTGCTGTGCCCGAGCGATTGTGGCGGCGGGAGGCACGAATGAAGATGTGTGTCAAGTGTCGTATGGTTACGGGTTATTCACGGGCGGGCCTGGGCTGAACGGAGGTTCGCACAAGGTAGGGTGTCTGACGATCCCGACGTCGTCGGGGAACACGGAGCGGCAGATCATGTTCATCCGGGACTTATCGGCGACGATTTTGTGTTGTACGCCGTCGTATGCGGCGTACATTGGGGAGACGATGAAGGAGATGGGTCTGACCCCGGAACAAATCCCTCTCAAGGCCGGTATTTTCGGCGCAGAGGCGTGGAGTGAGGAAATGCGTCAGGACATCCAGAACACTTTGGGCATCAAGGCTTATGACATCTACGGACTGACGGAGCTGTCCGGTCCTGGCGTGTCCTTTGAGTGTTCCGCGCAGACGGGGATGCACATCAACGAGGATCATTTCATTGCGGAGATCATCGACCCGGAGACGGGGGAAGTGTTGCCGGAGGGCAGTCAAGGGGAACTGGTGTTCACGTCGATCACGAAGGAAGCGTTTCCGTTGATCCGGTATCGGACGCGGGACATCTGCACGCTGACGCGTGCGGCGTGTCCATGCGGACGGACGCACGTAAAGATGACGAAGCCGCAGGGCCGGACGGATGATATGCTGATTATCCGGGGTGTGAACGTATTCCCGTCGCAGATTGAGACGGTGTTGTTGAACCACGGGTATCCGGCGAATTATCAGATTATCGTGGACCGGGTAAAGAGTACGGACACGTTGGACGTGCAGGTAGAGATGACGCCGGAGATGTTCACAGACAACCTGGGCGAGATCAACCGGCGTCAGAAGGAGCTGGTAGACGGGTTACGTTCGATGCTTGGGTTAGCGGCGAAGGTAACGTTAGTCGCGCCGAAGTCGATTGTACGCAGTGAAGGGAAAGCAGTGCGTGTAATTGACAAGCGGAAGATATAAGCGGTTAGGAGGGAAACGCAGTGAGCATCAAGCAGATTTCGGTATTTGTGGAGAACACGCCGGGGGCGTTGTACGCGATGACGGGCGTGCTGGCGCAGAACAAGGTTGACATGCGGGCGTTCACGCTGGCGGAGACGAGCGACTTTGGGATAGCGCGGATTATCGTAGATAATGTGTACGCGGCGACGACGGTGTTGAAGGACGCGGGGTATGTCCACTCGGTGGCGCCGGTGCTGGGGGTAGCGGTGCCGAACGAGCCGGGGGGATTGAACCGGGTATTGCAAGCGCTGACGGACGCGCGGGTCAACGTAGAGTATATGTACGTATTCCAGGGCCGGCAGAATAGTGGGAACGCGTATATGATTTTCCGGGTTGCGGACAATGCGGCGGCGGAAGGGTCGCTGGCGGCCCGAGGGATACGGGTTCTGGAGCAGGAGGACATAGAGAAGCTCTGATTTTTGTAAAGACGGCTCCCCTGGGATCGGGGGAGCCGTCCCTATAGGGCGAGTTATGAGGAAGGGATGGATTTATGAAGGAATACGTTTTGAACTTACTACCGGTGAAGGAGGAAGAGAAGGGGATTTTCGAGCGGATCGCGCCGGGAGCGGAACACGTATATGCGCGGAGCAGCACAGTGACGGCGGAGCAGATGGGGCAAGCGACGGTATTGTTTGGGTGGCCGCGGCCGGAGCGGTTGAAGGAAGCGGTGCGGTTGAAGTGGTTTCAGACGATGTGGGCTGGTTCGGACGAGTACGCAGGGAAGGTGCCGGAAGGGGTACGGTTCACGACGTCCAGCGGGACGAACAGCCGGAGTGTTGCGGAGCATATGCTGGCGAGTGTGTTAGCGTTGTGCCGGGGACTGCCGGGGTATCGGGACAACCAGCGGGCGAAGGTGTGGCGGGATGGAGGTGCGGCGAAGACGCTGTTAGGGAGTACTGTGTTGGTTGTAGGAGCGGGGCACGTTGGCGGGGTATTTGGGAAGCTGTGCCAAGGATTAGGGGCGCGGACGGTAGGATTGAAGCGGAGTATTTCGGGCTTACCGGACGGGTTTGACGAGATTTTTCCGATGGGGAGTTTGAACGAACTGCTTCCGCGGGCGGATGTAGTGGCGTTGATTTTGCCGCACGCGCCGGAGACGGCAGGTATGATGGATGCGGAGCGGATTGGGTTGATGAAGGACGACGCGATATTGGTAAGTGCGGGGCGAGGTTCGGTGCTGGACCAGGAGGCGTTAGCGGAGGCGATGGCGGCGGGGAAGCTGTGGGGAGCGGCGTTGGACGTGACGGAGCCGGAGCCGTTGCCGGAGGGCAGTCCGCTGTGGGAGATACCGAACTTACTGCTGACGCCGCATGTAGCGGGAGGGATGCGGTTAGAGATCACGCGGAAGGCGTGTATTGAGCTGGCGCAGGAGAACTTACGGCGTTATTTTGCGGGGGAGCCGCTGATTAATGAGGTTCGAGTTAGATAGGAGAACGAGGAGCGTATGAATTTAACGGTTACGGTGAATCACCAGCAGTTGTTGGATGTGTTGTTGAACGTAGGGCTGATCCGGCCTGTATTCATTTGGGGTGCGCCAGGGATAGGGAAGTCGGCGATTGTGCAGAGTTTTGCGGAGAGTTTAGGGTTAGAGTGCGTATCGCTGTTAGGGAGCCAACTTGCGCCGGAGGACATCATCGGGGTGCCGCAGATAGAGGGAGGATTCAGCCGGTTTTGTCCGCCGCGGAGCATTGCGCGGAAGGAGCCATACGTTTTATTTTTGGACGAGCTGAACGCGTGTTCGTCGGAGGTACAGAAGGCGTTTTATTCACTGATCCACGAGCGGCGGATTGGGGAGTATCGTTTACCGGAAGGTTCGATTGTGGTAGGGGCGGGGAACCGGGCGCAGGACAATGCGATCACGCGGCCGATGTCGTCGGCTTTAGTAAACCGGATGTTCCATGTGGAACTGATTGCGAGCGCGCGGTTATGGTTAGAGTGGGCGGCGGAGAACGGGATACATCCGTATGTATACGACTACATAGCGAGCCGGCCGGATCATTTATGGTCGAAGCCGCCGAAGAGTGAGGAACCGTTTTCGACGCCGCGTTCGTGGCATATGTTGAGCGACGCGATTTTGAGTTACGGGCCGGAGATCAAGGAAGAGAGCTTACGGATACTGGCGGCGGGGAGTTTAAGCCCGCAGCACGCGACGCAGTTTCTGGCGTACATACGGCAGGTACGGAGCCAGTACGCGTTGGACAAGATTCTGACGGGGGAGCAGGCGTGGCCGGAGAAGCCGGAGGAGCGGGACGTGTTGTATTTTCTGGCGCAATCGTTGCGGGCGCGATTGGTGAAGGAATTGCCGTTGGAGCGGAGCCGGTTAAGCAATGACAGCCGTATTTTGGTGCTTCAGGCGAAGGACCGGCTGACGGAGCTGGCGGACATCAGTTTAGAGATCGCGCGGATGGCGGTGACGCCGGAGGACGGGCGGGAACTACCGGATTGGTTTGTGGTAGAGCTGTTTCGGGATCTGCCGCGTCTGGCGGATAAGAGGAACGGTTGAGATGAAGGGGAAGCAGAAGAAGGCGAACCCGGCCTTGGAGGCGTTTGAAGCCGGGCGTGGTCTAGTGCAGAGAGATCCGGTGTTAGGGCCGCTGGTACGGGAAGCGAGGAGTCACTTTGACGACAGCTATCCGATGGCGCGGGGGGACTGGATATGGGTAGACGCCAACGGGGATTTATACGGGAACAGCCATCGCCGGGCAGAGCCGGGGGAATGGGCGTATGTGATCGGGCACTGTCTGTTACATTTAGCGTTGGGGCACATTCGGGAAGACAGGGACGGGGATGTGTTGTGGAATGCGGCGTGTGATTGTGTCGTAGCGCGGTATTTGGCGGACTTACGGATAGGGAAGCCGCCGGGAGAGATGGCGGGGCCGCCGCCGTCGAACGCGCGGGAAGAGGAGACGTTGTGGCGATGGTTGAAGGAGAACCGGGACGCGGCGTATTTCGGGTATTCGACGATGAGCGGGGGCCGTGCGGACATGGTATGGAAGCCGCGGCAGCACTGGTGGGGTCAGCCGACGGACTGGCGTCAGCTATTTGCGGAGAGCTTGCGGGACGCTTTGCGGACGGCGGTGGACTACGCAGGGGGTGTGAATACCAAGCCGGGCGACTACAAGCGGATGGGGCCGGTTCAGCGGGCGCAGGAGTGGTTTCTGAGTCATTACCCGCTGTTAGGCGGGGTTGCGTCGGGGTTCCAGCTGGTGACGGAGACGTTGACGGTGCAGCGGATGGACATTCCCATTGCGGCGATTTCGTGTCATATGCGGGAGATCTATGTCAACACTGCGGCGAAGCTGACGGAGGAGGAGTGGCGGTTTGTGCTGGCGCATGAGTATCTTCATGCGGCGCTGTGCCATGAGCAGCGGTTAGGGAGCCGGGACCCGGAGTTGTGGAATGTGGCGTGTGATTATGTGATAAACCAATGGTTGCGGGACATGGAAGTTGGGTCGATGCCGGAAGGGTTGTTGTTTGACCCGGAGTTGAAGGAGCTGTCGGCGGAGAGCATTTACGATCTGCTGGTATTGAACATGCGGAAATACCGGCGTATGGCGCAGCGGGATATTTTATTTGGGCCGCCTGGTTGGATAAACGGGAAGGACGGGATAGATTTAGACACGTGGTGTCGTTCCGCGATTCAGCGGGGGTTAGACTACCATGAGGGGCACGACCGAGGATATTTACCGGCGGGGTTAGTGGAAGAGATCCGGGCGTTGTCGCAGCCGCCGATCCCGTGGGATGTAAAGTTAGCGAAGTGGTTTGACGAGCGGTTTGAGCCGTTGGAGAAGCGGCGGACGTATGCGCGGCTAAGCCGGAGGCAGTCGTCGACGCCGGAGATACCGCGGCCGTCGTGGCGGTACGAGGAGGCGGCGCAGGCGGGCAGGACGTTTGGGGTATTGCTGGACACGTCGGGATCTATGGACCGAGCGTTGTTAGCGGCGGCGTTGGGTTCGATCGCGAGCTACAGTGTGGCGCGGGACGTGAACCGGGTACGGGTCGTGTTCTGTGATGCGGAGCCTTACGACCAAGGGTACATGGAGGCGGCGGATATTGCCGGGAGCGTCCGGGTACGGGGGCGTGGCGGAACGGTGCTTCAGCCTGGGGTGGAGCTGTTGGAACACGCGGAGGATTTCCCGAAAGAAGCGCCGCTGTTGGTGATTACGGACGGGGAGTGCGACCGTTTGAATCTCTATGGCCGGGACCACGCGTTTTTGGTGCCGCGGGGGAAAAGTTTACCATTTCCGCCGAAGGGGCCGATATTTTATTTAAGTTGAAGGGAGAATCTGGGATCATGAAGCAGGAATTTGAGTTAGGGAATAAAGCGATAGAGGAAGCGATTGCGGGCTTTCGGGCGACGAAGGACAAGGACCGTCTTTTGATGTTGATGGTGATGTTGCAGAGGCGGATGGAGGAGGGCGGACAATTTCTGGTAGCGGTAGAGGTACCGCAGGCGGCGATAGATATGATAGATCCGGAGACGGTGAAGGCGGGGGATGTATTGCAGGCGAAGGAAGACATCCGGTTTGTGCCGCGGACGTTGCAGTTGAACGCGGCGAAGGAGACGTTTGCGGCGTTTACGAGCCGGGAGGAGGCCATGAAGGGGGAACCTTCTTCGGTAATTAGCGTATCGATCCGGCAATTTTTTGAATCGGTACTAGCGGAGGAGAAGGTGGCGGGAGGCACATTGAACCCGTGGGGGGAGTTATTTTTCGTGCCGAAGGACATGATGCAGGCGATTCTGAACGCGAGTACGGCCACGCCGAGGAGTCGAATTTTCATTGAGCAGGGCGACATCACAAAGCTGGATGTGGATTGCATTGTCAACGCCGCAAACAGGAGCCTGTTAGGCGGGGGCGGGGTAGACGGAGCGATTCACCGGGCGGCGGGGCCTGAACTGTTGGCGGAGTGCAGGACGTTAGGCGGCTGTGAGACGGGCCAGGCGAAATTGACGAAGGGCTACCGGCTGAAGGCAAAGTATGTCATTCACACGGTGGGGCCCATTTACAGCGGAAAGCCTCGGGATGCGGAGCTGTTGGCGGAGTGTTACCGGAACAGTCTGACGCTGGCGCGGGAACATGAGATTCACAGTATCGCGTTCCCGGCGATTTCGACGGGGGTCTACGGCTACCCGCTGGAGGAGGCGATTCCCGTCGCGCTGAAAGCGGTAATGGATTGGTTCCGCGAGAATCAGGATTATATGATAGCGGTGTTGCTGTCCTGTTTTGACGAGCGGACGTACACGCTGTATCAAAACTTCCTTGAGGATACCAGAAGAGGATGAGCGGACAGAAGAGCTGGTATGAGCGCCGCCAACGGATGTATGCCATTGTAGAGACGGGCAATGCGGAGGATTTTGTCAGCCGTTCCTATGACATTCTGATTACGCTCTCGATTCTGGTCAACCTGGCGTCCAGCGTAGCGTACACGTTCGATCAGGTAGAGGCGCGGTATGGGGGTATGTTGGCAAGCATTGAATCGGCCACGGTGTTTCTCTTTGCCATAGACTACGCGCTCCGGGTTTGGACGGCCAAGTGTGCCCGTCCGCAGCTGACGGAGACGCAAGCGGTGCTGAAATACGTGTTTTCCTTCACAGGGCTTGTAGATTTGCTGTCTTTTCTGCCCTATTATCTGCCGGTATTTTTCCCGTCGGGCGCGGTGGCGTTTCGAATGTTCCGAGTCGTGCGTATTTTCCGGCTGTTCCGCATTAACGCCTACTATGATTCGCTGAACGTCATCGCGGAGGTGGTCGTCAGCAAGAGCCAACAGTTGATTTCGTCAGTATTTATCATATCGGTGTTGATGTTGGCGTCGAGTCTGTGTATGTACAGTTTGGAGCATGAGGCGCAGCCGGAGGTATTTGAGAACGCGTTTTCGGGGATATGGTGGTCGGTATCGACGTTGTTGACGGTGGGGTACGGAGACATATATCCGATCACGGCGTTAGGGAAAGCGTTCAGTATTGTGATAACGTTTTTAGGGGTTGGTATGGTAGCGATCCCGACGGGCATTATATCGGCGGGATTTGTGGATCAATACTCGCGGGTGAAGCGGATCAGCGAGTACGCGAACGAGGAAGAGGTCCGGTTCATCAAGGTGAAGCTGACGAGTCGGGACGTCTGGGTTGGTCGAATGATCCGGGAGTTAGGCTTACCGGCGGGAGTGATTATAGCGGTGATCCAGCGGGGCAAGGAGTTGATTGTGCCGCGGGGAGAGGTAGAGCTATTGGCGGGGGACACGTTGGTGATAGGAGCGGAATCGTTTGCAGGGGACCGTCAGATTGAGTTGAAGGAGATTGAGTTACGGAGCCAGCATCCGTGGAAGGGGCAACGGATACGGGACTTAGACATTTCGCGGAAGACGATCATTGTGATGGTGAAGCGGAAGGGTCGCATGGTGATACCGAGCGGAGATTTGGTATTGATGGAGGGGGACAAGATTCTGTTATACACGCAGATGCGGTTAAGTGAAGCGAGCAAGATACAGGTATAGCGGAAAAAAATCTTGCAGGTCAGTGGAGAGGTGTGGTAGAATGGGGAACCAGCGATAAAAAATGAAACGAGGGGGAGCGATTGGAATGTCGAGGTATGAGGAAGAGATCAAGCGACGTAGGACGTTTGCGATCATATCGCACCCGGACGCGGGGAAGACGACGCTGACGGAGAAATTTTTGTTATATGGGGGAGCGATAGCGCAAGCGGGTCAAGTAAAGGGTAAGAAGAACACGCGGGCGGCGACGTCGGACTGGATGGAGATAGAGAAGCAGCGTGGGATATCGGTGACGTCGTCGGTGATGCAGTTTCAGTATGAAGGGTATTGCATAAACATATTGGACACGCCTGGGCACCAAGATTTTTCGGAAGACACGTATCGCACGCTGATGGCGGCGGACAGTGCGGTGATGGTGATAGACGGGGCGAAGGGGGTCGAGGCGCAGACGAGGAAGCTCTTCAAGGTATGTGCGATGCGGGACATTCCGATTTTCACGTTCATCAACAAGATGGACCGGGAGGCGCGGGACCCGTTTGAGTTGTGCGAGGAGCTGGAGCAGGAGCTAGGGATAGAGACCTACGCGATGAACTGGCCGATTGGGTGTGGGAAGGAGTTCCAAGGGGTTTACGACCGGCAGGCGCGGAAGGTGATTCATTTCACGTCGAACACGAACGCGCGAGCGGCGACGGCGACGCAGATTGAGCCGGACGACCCGGCGTTAGCGGAGCTGATTGGGGCGGGCCGTCGGGAACGTTTGGTAGAAGAGATTGAGTTATTGGATGGAGCGTCGAGTGATTTTGATTTGGAGCGGGTACGTCATGGGAAGCTGTCGCCGGTTTTTTTTGGTTCAGCGCTGACGAACTTTGGGGTAGAGCCGTTTCTGGAGGAATTTCTGAAGATGACGACGTCGCCGTTGCCGCGGCGTGCAGGGGACGAAGTGATCGACTCGTTTGAGGATGAATTTTCGGCGTTTGTTTTCAAGATCCAGGCGAACATGAACAAGGCGCACCGGGATCGGATTGCGTTCATGCGGATTGTATCGGGGAAGTTTGAGGCGGACAAGGAAGTCTATCACATACAGGGCGGCAAGAAGTTGAGGTTATCGCGGCCGCAGCAGCTGATGGCGGCGGAGCGGGAAATGATCGAGGAAGCCTATGCGGGGGATATCATCGGGGTATTTGATCCGGGGATCTTTGCGATAGGGGACACGTTGTGCGCGCCGGGGCGGAAGTTCTGTTTTGATCCGATTCCGACGTTTGCGCCGGAGCATTTTGAGCGGATCCGTTCGATAGACACGATGAAGCGGAAGCAATTTCTGAAAGGTGTGGAGCAGATCGCGCAGGAGGGCGCGATACAGATTTTCAAGACGCCCTATTCCGGGATGGAAGAGGTCATCGTAGGGGTAGTAGGCACGCTGCAATTTGACGTATTGGAGTACCGGCTCAGGTCGGAATACAACGTGGAGTTGCACAAGGAGACGTTGCCGTTTGAATTTCTGCGGTGGATTGTCCGGGAGGAGGAAGAGCCTGTACCTTTGAAGGAAGAGGATCTGCTTTTGCCGAACGACGCGAAATTGGTGGAGGACTACAAGGGGAATCAGCTGTTGTTATTTGCGTCGCGCTGGTCGATACAGTGGGTACTGGAGCGGAACAAGGGCTTAAAGCTGGCGGAATTTGGCGGCGCGAAGTTCTGAATTAGAGATAGTTTATTGTAGTGGGGGACGTATGAAGGACAGGTGGAAAGTTCCGGCGATACTGATAGGGGTAACGTTTTTTATTGCAGTGATTTATCTGTTTGCGGTTCAGAAGGACAAGATGATGAACATTAAGGTTTGGAACAATGGGAGTGACACGCAGATTGTCCCACGCATTTATGAGCTTTCAGGGAATTATGCAGGAGGATACGGGGATAGTTGGATAGACCATTTGCCTGGAGTACAGGCGAGCAGCGGGGATGAAGTTGTGATATCATTTGATGCGGGTCTTCCCACGGAGGCGACACTTTTCAAGTATGATGTAATGAAGACGGACAACTGTCTTGGAGCGGCCGGAGTTCTGGAGAACATGGAAGAATTGGAAGTAAAACGTTACGAAGATAAGATCTCTTTTGTGGTCCCTGAATTTTGGAGCAAGCATCAACTGATTCGGTGCAGTTATGAGTGGAGGTTTCTATTTTTAAGGACAAAATTTTATTTTGTCTTTTCTTTGGAAGCGAAAAGCTAGTTAAAGGGCCATATTGGCGGCGCGAAGTTCTGAATTGGGGAAAAAGGCATCGGGCGAGTCAGATTGGAGACGCGTCCGATTGGGCAAAGTTTTAGGAAATAGAAAAGGGCCGCAGGGCGGCCCTTTTTTGGTGGATTAAGCCAAGGGTTCGAAGTCGGAGGCGGGGTGTTTACAGAGGGGACAGATGAAGTCGTCGGGGAGGAAGTCGCCCTCATAGATATAGCCGCAGACGGTGCAGACCCAGCGTTTTTTCTGGGAAGGGGGTGCGGACTGCGGTTTAGGTTTGATGTTGGACTGGTAATAGGCGTAAGTTGCGCTGGGGTCCTGATTCAGCACGTCGCCGTCGAGGACATCGGCGAGGAAGAGGGTATGGGTGCCGAGGTCCAAGGTGGAAACCACCTTGCAGGAGAGCCAGGCGTTGGTACCTTGGGAGACGTAGCGGAGGCCGTCCTCACCGCGGAAGGAGGAGGAATCGAACCCGTCGAACTTATTGGAATCGCGGCCGGACTGGAAGCCGAAGCGTTGAAAGAGGTCGAAGGGAGCTTTTTCGGAGAGGATGGAGAGGCCGAAGGAGCCGGTCGCTTGGATCATATCGTGGGTATAGTTGCTTTTGTTGACGGTGATGGTGATGCGGTTGGGCTGAGTTGTGACCTGAGCGGCGGTATTGATGATGCAGCCGTTGTCTTTTTCGCCTTGGCGTGCGGTGAGGACGAACAGGCCGTAGCTCAGGGCGTACATTGCCTTAGAGTTTTTCATATAAATCTCCTTTCAGGCCGGGAATCCCGGTTATTTTTACGTTCTTATTGTGTCCGGGGCGGAACGGTTCATGCTCATTCAGCGGATAGTTTTCTGAGTGACTTCCTCTTGGAGCATAGCCAGGAAGGAATCCAGGGTCATAGGGCCGAGGTCCTCGCCGGAGCGGCGGCGGACGGAGACGGTGTTATTTTCGATATCGCGGTCGCCGACGACGAGCATATAGGGGATTTTCTCCAAGGTAGCCTCACGGATTTTCTTCCCGATTTTTTCGTTCCGGGCGTCGACTTCGACGCGGAAGCCGTGCTGATCGAGCTGGTTAGCGGTAGTGTTTGCGTATAGAGCGGCGCGGTCGGTGACGGGGAGGATTTTGACTTGGACGGGGGCGAGCCAAGCGGGGAAAGCGCCGGCGAAGTGTTCGGTAATGACGCCGATGAAGCGTTCGATGGAGCCGAGGACGACGCGGTGGATCATGACGGGGCGATGTTTTTCGCCGTCCTCACCGGTGTACTCCAGTTCGAAGCGTTCCGGGAGCTGACTATCGAGTTGGATGGTGCCGCACTGCCAGGTACGGCCGAGGGAGTCGGAGAGGTGGAAGTCGAGTTTTGGGCCATAGAACGCGCCGTCGCCCTCGTTGATGACGAAGTCTTTCCCCATAGCGGTGATGGCGTTTTTGAGGATATTCTGATTCTGCTCCCATTCTTCGACGGTTCCGATGTGGTCGTCGGGCATAGTGGACAGTTCGATGGAGTAGCTCAAGCCGAAGACGGAGTAGACCTCGTCGAAGAGGCGGACGGTTTCTTGGATGACGTCTTGCATTTGGTCGCGGGTCATGAAGACGTGGGCGTCGTCCTGATTGAAGCAGCGCACGCGGAAGAGGCCGTGGAGTGCGCCGGAGAGTTCGTGGCGGTGGACGAGGCCGATTTCGCCGACGCGGAGGGGAAGGTCGCGGTAGGAATGGGGTTCGCTGGCGTAGACGAGCATACCGCCGGGGCAGTTCATGGGTTTGATCGCGAAGTCGACGTCGTCGATGACGGTGGTGTACATATTTTGTTTGTAGTGGTCCCAGTGGCCGGAGCGTTCCCAGAGCTGGCGGTTAAGCATGATGGGGGTAGAGATTTCGACGTAGCCATATTTTTTATGGACGGCGCGCCAGTAATCGAGGAGGGTATTTTTGAGGGTCATACCTTTTGGGAGGAAGAAGGGGAAGCCGGGGCCTTCGTCGCGGAGCATAAAGAGGCCGAGTTCTTTTCCCAAGCGGCGGTGGTCGCGTTTTTTGGCTTCTTCGATGCGCTGGAGGTAAGCGTCCAGTTCGTCTTTTTTAGGGAAGGCGATGCCGTAGATACGCTGGAGGGTCTGACGGCTGGAGTCGCCGCGCCAGTAAGCGGCGTTGCAGGCGGTCAGTTTGAGGGCGTTGCCTTTGATACGGCCGGTGGAGTCCAGGTGAGGACCGGCGCAGAGGTCGGTAAACTCGCCTTGTTTATAGAAGGAGATGGTGGCGTCTTCGGGCAAGTCGTGGATCAGTTCGACTTTGTAGGGTTCGCCGCGTTCTTCCATAAAGGCGGTAGCCTGGTCGCGGGGGAGTTCGAAGCGTTCGAGTTTAAGTTTTTCCTTACAGATTTTGCGCATTTCGGCTTCGATCTGCTCCAAGATTTCGGGGGTAAAGGGGAATGGGGAATCCATATCGTAGTAGAAGCCCTCGTCGATAGAGGGGCCGATAGCGAGTTTGACATCGGGGAAGAGGCGTTTGACGGCCTGAGCGAGGACATGGGAGCAGGTATGCCAGTAGGTAGCGCGGTACTCGGGGTTTTCGAACGAGAACGTAGAGTCCTGGGGCATAGTTGATTCCTCCTTGTAAGTTAGGGGTAAAACGAAGCGCTTCACCCCTGATGTTGAGTTCAGGGGTGAAGCGCGAAGGCTCCACGGTTCCACCCTGCTTGCGGTTTTTAGGCCGCCGCTTGAGGCCCTGGTAACGGGGGGCAACCGTCCCGGTCGACCCGGGCGGCTCAGGAGTGGTAGGCATCCGGACAGGAAGCGGGGCGCTTGCAGCGAGACGCGCCCTTCTCTGGAGGGACCTGATCTGGGGCGATCTCCGTCGAAGCCGATTTGATTGGAGGTACTATAGCACGGATGGGGAGAAAAGTCAAGGATTTTTTACGTCGAAGGGGTGGGAAAAATTTAAAAAATTTTTGGATTTCCTCTTTACGTGTGGGATTGGAATAGGTATACTTTACGATACGATATGTATTGACGATTATGGGGTGAATAAAATTGAACGCGGAATTTTCACGAACATTGTCCTTACTGCGCCGGGAGAAGGGGGTCAGCCAGCGGTCAGCGGCGGCGGACCTAGGCATATCCCAAGCGCTGCTGAGCCATTATGAGAATGGGATACGGGAACCTGGGTTAGCATTTGTAGTGAAGGCGTGTGATTATTACGGGGTATCGGCAGATTTTCTGTTAGGGCGCACGCTGAGCCGGGACGGGGCGACGATCTCGCCGGAGGAGCTTTACGATCTGAGCAGTGAGAAGGACAATGTATTGAAGGGCAGCATTCTGGCGTTGTTGTCGAAGAAGCTGCTGGTCAATTCGATAGGGGTATTGTTTGGGTTACTGGGGAAGATGGGGAACCGGGAAGCGGTGCAAGCGGCGGCGAGTTACCTATCGACGGCGGTTTACAAGGTTTACCGGCGGCTGTACCAAGCGAACCCGGAGAACGACCCGAAATTTTTTTCGGTACCGGTGTGGCGGTTTGAGGGAGGATTAGCGGACGCGGACATGGCGTGTTCGGAGGCGGAGTTTGCGGAGGCGCTGGCGGCGCACGTGAAGGAGAAGAAGGAGTTGCCGCTGATGTCGAACGATGACTTAGCGCGGGACTATCCGGTGTTGTATCAATCGCTGTTACAGGTTGTCCACGGGGCGGGTGAGCGGGTAAACGCGCTGAGCGAGAGCCGTGGGCAGAAGCGGGAGCGGAAGTAGGGCAAAGGGAGGTTTTTCTATGACGGACCGGTCTAAGATCAGGAATTTTTCGATTATAGCGCACATAGATCATGGGAAGTCGACGTTATCGGATCGACTGATTGAGTTATGTGGAGCGGTAGAGCAGCGGCAGATGGAGTCGCAGTTATTGGACAACATGGAGCTGGAGCGGGAGCGAGGGATTACGATCAAGGCGCGTGCGGTACGATTGGAGTACACGGCGTCGGACGGGGAGACCTACGCGTTGAATTTGATAGACACGCCGGGGCACGTAGATTTCAACTATGAAGTGTCGCGGTCACTGGCGGCGTGTGAAGGGGCGGTATTGATTGTAGACGCGTCGCAAGGGATAGAGGCGCAGACGTTGGCGAACACGTATCTGGCGATGGAGCATGAGCTGGAGATTTTGCCGGTTGTGAACAAGATTGATTTACCGGCGGCGGACCCGGCACGGGTGAAGGAAGAGATTGAGAACATACTGGCGTTGCCGGCGGAGGACGCGCCGGAGATTTCGGCGAAGCAGGGGATCAACATTCCGGCGGTGCTGGAAGATATCGTGCGGAACGTTCCGGCGCCGGAAGGCGATCCGGAGGCTCCGTTAAAGGCGTTGGTATTTGACAGTCAGTACGACCCGTATGTAGGGGTAATTGTATACTTCCGGGTGATGGAGGGGACGTTAAAGACTGGGATGAACGTCAAGATGATGGCGTCTGGGGCGAGCTATCAAGTATTGGACTGCGGGTATCTGAGGCCGTTAGGGATGGATTCGAGCGGACAGCTGGTGGCTGGGGAAGTAGGCTGGTTCACGGCGTCGATCAAGAACGTGAAGGACACGCGGGTAGGGGATACGATCACGGGTACGGAGCGGCCCGCGTTGGAGCCGTTACCGGGCTATCGTCCGGCGCAAGCGATGGTGTACTGTGGGATTTACACGGAGGACGGGAGCAAGTACCCGGACTTACGGGATGCGTTGGAGAAGCTGCAATTGAACGACGCGTCGTTATCGTTTGAGCCGGAGTCGTCTGCGGCGTTAGGGTTTGGGTTCCGCTGTGGATTTTTAGGTATGTTGCACATGGAGATCATCCAGGAGCGGTTGGAGCGGGAATTTGATTTAGATTTAGTGACGACGTTGCCGTCGGTAATCTATGAAGTGACGAAGACGGACGGGACGGTGGTGAAGGTAGACAACCCGCACAATTATCCGGACCCGGGTTCGATTACGGAGGCGCGGGAGCCGTATGCGAAGGTATCGATTATTTCGCCGCCGGATTATGTAGGGAATATCATGCCCATGTGTCAGGACCGCCGTGGGATTTTCAAGGATATGCAGTATTTGGACACGAATTTGGTAGAGCTGCATTATTCGATGCCGATAGGGGAGATCATCTACGACTTTTTTGATGCGTTGAAGGCGCGGACGAAGGGCTACGCGTCGTTGGACTACGAGTTGGAGGGCTACCAGAGCAGCGAGCTGGTGAAGGTAGACTTATTGTTGAACGGGGAGCAGGTAGACGCGTTAAGTTTCATCGCGCACCGGGAGAAGGCGTATCCGCGGGCGCGTCGGATCTGTGAAAAGTTGAAGGAGAACATTCCGAGGCAGTTATTTGAGGTACCGGTGCAAGCGGCGATAGGAGGAAAGATCATCGCACGGGAGACGGTGAAAGCGATGCGGAAGGATGTACTGGCGAAGTGTTACGGGGGAGACATCACGCGGAAGAAGAAGCTGTTGGAGAAGCAGAAGGAGGGCAAGAAGAAGATGCGGACGTTGGGCACGGTGCAGTTACCGACGGAAGCGTTCATGGCGGTGTTGAAGCTGGACGAAGAATAGGTTTCTGGGATAAAAGTGACCTTGGACTTTCTGCCGCTGAAATCCTACGCCAACATCACCGAGGGGAACGTCTTGCGGATGGACTGGGAAAGTATTGTCCCCAAGCATGAGTTGAACTATATCATGGGAAATGGTAGCGTCTTATTTGGGCTAACCCAATTAAGCGAAAAGCATAAAAACGCAGGGTTCCACAATGGCTGGTTGCAGAACCCTGCGTTTTCAGTTTGATTTGCGTATTGAATTTCCACCCGCCATTCAGGGTCGTTTACCCGGGCGGCACATTCACGAATACATTATTTACACCTTAGCCGAATAGGACTTCTATCTCCTGTTCCGCTTCATAAATTGTCATCCCATCAAAAACGGGGGCTTTTTCGAACTGCTTGAAGCATTCGCGGAAATTTTTCCCGTGGCAGCGAAAAATGTAGTTCTCATCGCCAAAGCACTCGAAAAGGACAAACTCAGTCTGAGCTGGATCTTCCTCATATTGTTGCGCTTCCAAGAAATACCGTCTGCCACGAAACAGGAAATCCTTCTCTGGACCTCCCATAGTCAGCAAATCATCAACAAATTCGGCCAATGTATTTCCTTTCACATTCACTTCACACCCTTAAACAGTTTTTTGTATTTTTCGTATAGCGAATCTCCTGGATGTAGAATAACCTTTACTGCTTCGCTATGATGGTCAATTCCAGGAAGTCTATGGATATGTGCATGTAGAATATCCCCCTTACCCAAACTGGCTTCATGATGATATCCGATTTCGAGAACCACCTCATGATTCTCGTTATATTCACGGTACTGATGAAAAATTCCGTCTTTATCGTAAAGGACATAACCAGTGCTGCTGTGTGATTCTTCAGGAAGTTTCAGAGCTTTACTTTTATCCATAGGATTGACAATTTTAATGCCGTCAATCTTTCCAACAGTTTGATAACTGTATGGAACAGGATTTCCTGCCGCAAAAGTACCTCTACCGCCCATATCAGCGCACCACCTTCCGAGATGCCTGATAATCTATGCTGATGATGTTGCCTTCCATTTCAGGAAAGGGTTTGCCAAAGCAGATGATTGTTTCAGGCGTCAATTTTTCCAACATAGCATGATAGCCACGCATGAATTGGAGCTTTGAACGTCTGCACCCAAGAGTACTGATAGACACTGTGGCGTTCCTCTCCGCACCGTCAAAACAAAACTCAAAACTGCGCGGTGTACTCCAACTGATTGTTGGGATGACTGTTAATCCTTTGCTCTGCCAGTATGCACCGACCCATCGGTTTTTTGCCACGCTTTCAAGCTGTCGCCACAAATCCATGTCGGCGTAAGTGGAGAAATCCGGGCTAAGGAGAAACGCATATTGCGAGTACTTTGTCAAAGTCCGTTCAGGATTATTATAAATCCCATTAAACCGATAATCGTCCACGAAAAAATGTACGCCACTTTTTTTGTTAACCGAATTGTCTCTCAGGCGGGTGTCAGAACAGGCAATCAGGGAAAGGTTTTCCGTATCAACTGACTGCTTCCTGATAAGAGGGATATTCCATTTTCCTTGGTTAGAATATCCATTCCGCATGAAGAGATGGTCATTTCTCATGCACTTGCTTGTATTTTTGGGCATAGCGTTCCTTTCTGCCTTGTATAAAGGCTGATGATAAAATGTCAATTGGCGATTTGTAAAAAACGCCTATTGTGCTTTTGGAAAGGATATGCTACACTACCAATTGTTCAGGTTGGGTGTGCATAGCATATCCGATTTTCCGAAACGCATTGGATCGCTGTTACCAGTAGCTTTTCAATGCGTTTTCATTTTAACAAGCAAGTCACACCACCACCTTTTATAAAAGGATTTATCCTCAAACTCGCAATAACGCTAATAAATCATAGCAATAGAACTTTCGGTTGCGTTTTTTGCTATCCGTATAGAGGATATTGCTTTTGACGAGTAAGTTCAAAAACCGATTTGTTGTTGCCAAAGATAAATTTGTTTCTTTGACAACCGTTTCCGCATTCAAAACCGGATGACGGTAAATCACATCCACAATGGTCCCAATATTGCTGCTGTTGATTAATTTCCTGGCGCACTCAAGATGAAAATCATAGAGCTGATTGATTTTGGAAACAATGTAAATATATTTTTTGCACTGTTTAGCAACTGTCTCCAGAAAGAACTTGATCCAGCTGTTCCAATCGCCCTTTGAACGCGTGCCGTTCAGTAATGAATAGTACTTGAACTTATCTGATTCCAGTGCTTCGCTGATAAAGAAACAGGGGAGTGTGATCTGCTCCTGCTGATAAAGGTACAACGGAATCAAAATCCGCCCTATCCGTCCGTTTCCATCGTCAAATGGATGGATTGTTTCCATTTGGGCGTGTACAATTGCTGTGCGGACTAGCGGCTGAAGCGTATCATTGGGTTCATTCAGATAGGCTATTAGATTATCCATCAACTTTGGCACATACATTTCTGCTGGAGGCGTATAGGTAATGGCATGAGTATCTCCCGTCAGCCCAATATAGTTTTGCTTGGTGCGGTATTCTCCAATTTTGGATTTTTCCCTTCTCCGTACATTTCCAGTAAACAGGATACGATGAAGCTGACAAAAAAGCTCTGTTGAAAAACCGCCATGCCGCAACAGATCCAGCCCCGTTACAGATGCCTGAAGATAATTTGTTACTTCGTTTAAGTTCATATCATCGTCTTTCGGATCGATCTGATTTAGTAGTATACCGTCCAATGTTGCCTGTGTTCCTTCCAGTCTCGTTGAGGCCAGTGCTTCTTTTTGCTGAAGCGTTGGCAAAAACCAAGCACTGTCAAGTTTGCTGTCGTCTATTTTCTCTCTATATACAGCAAGTTGAGATGTTGCCTCCAAAAGCTCATTCAAAAAAACAGAATAATCAAATGAGGTTTGCGGTAGCGGGAGATATTCGGGAAGAAATGGTTTCATTGCATATCTCCTCCTTTCGCGGTATGCTCATTATACTCCGATAAAAATCAAATGTCAAGTATTTTGAGCGATAAAATATCCATCGGAACAAATACTGAAAATAGATTGGATGTGGGCCGTTTGTGACCGTTTGAAAAGTGATTACAGCTATTTATTTTAACACTATTGTTTACAACAACTTTCCGTGGCTGAGTCCAACAGAGGGGCAAAGGGCGAAAATCGAGCAGACAGCTCAAGCCATTCTGGACGCCTGCGCTCTCTACCCAGATTCCAGCCTTGCGGATCTCTACGATGAAACGACGATGCCGCCGGAATTACGCAAAGCGCACCAGCAGAACGACCGAGCGGTGATGCAGGCATACGGATTTTCGATCAAAGACATGACGGAGAGCAAGTGTGTAGCGGAACTGATGAGGATGTATCAAGAGCTGACGAAGTAACCTGTAACGCTTGCAAAGAAGCCAAAAAGCCCCCAGGAATGGGGGCTTCTCTGTTTGACAAAGCAGGACGTTTGACGTATAATCAACTTGCCGAACCCTGAAAGGGTGAAGCCGGAAGGACACATTACATAAAAGGCGGTTGGCTCACCGTTTATTACCCCAACGCAAAATCTGCAATGGGGGAGGTGAGGCTGATGGGAAATGAGCGCTGGATGAAAATTCTCCGCTTTGCGCTGTGCGTACTCTTCACCGTTCTGGTGATGGTACTCACCACCCCAAAAGCGTGTTAGCCGCCCGGCTGGTACCCGAGCGGCTAACTTTAGTTTAGACGTTCAATAGTGGGCCACCGCCATGTACGGTGTCCTTCCGTCAATTATTATAGACTATTCGCCCCCGTTTTGTCAAGACGGAGGCGTTTCCTTTTTCTATATTCTCCTTTTCCACCCTGTATTTGACAAAACAGGACGTTTGACATATAATCAGCTTGCCGAACCCTGACAGGGGTGAGGCCGGAAGGACACATTACATAAAAGGCGGTTGGCCACTCCCTTGAGAAAGGGGGTGATAGCCTATGGGAAACGGGCGCGGGACCAAGGAAAAGGTCTTTCGCTTTGCGTTGTGTGTACTGTTCACCATTCTGGTGATGGTACTCACAGCCCCAAAAGCGTGTTAGCCGCCCGGCTGAGCCCCGGACGGCTAACATAATTTAGTCGATTCACTGTGGGCCACCGCCATGTAACGGTGTCCTTCCGTCAATTATTATAGACTACTCGCCCTGTTTTGTCAAGGCGGAGGCTTTCTTTTAAACTTGCGGAAGCGATTCATTCGGGGGGATCAACCTAAGCGCACGATTTCGTCGATAGGGAGGGCGCAGAGGATGGCCTGAGCAGGGGTACGGAGGCCGTGGGCGGTGTTGATGGCGTCGAGGATTTCGGAGCGTTGTTTGGAAGGGATGACGATAGCGACGATATCGCGTTCTGCGTTGAGGTCGATATTGTAGGCTTGTTCGAGTTCGGTAAGTCCTGCGAGACGGGCGCGGACGACGGTACCGCCGCGAGCGCCGTGGGCTTTAGCGGTAGCCATGATCTCATCGGTACGGCCTCTGCTACAGCTGACTAAGATAAGGGCGTTTGTTTTTTGGGGATTCACGGGATCGCCTCCAAGTTCACGTTTGGTTTGGTTTGCTTTGAAGGACAGCAAGGCGGCTGTCATATTGTTGAGTGCGCTGAGTGGGAGGGTAAAGACGATACCGGCGGTTCCGCAGTTTCCGCGGAGTTCGGAGTCCAAGGCGTGGAGGAGGCGTTGGGCGCAGTTTGCGTCGGCGAAGCTAAGGACGACGTCCTTTTCGCTGGAGCCGAGGCCGAGGATATCCATAATTTCGGAGGTAGCGGTTCCGCGGCCGGCGCATTGGAGGTGGAGGAAGACCTGTCGAGCGTTGTAGAGGCGTTGCATAGCGACGCCTTTGCCGCGTTCGACGATGGAGACGACGAGTTTGATTGGGTAGCGGGGCACAGATTCGTTAGTCATAGTAGATCATCACATCCTCCACGCGCTCCATAAAGGTACGCAAACGTTTTCGGGCGAGTTTATGGCGAACGAGGTCAGACAGGCCCATGACCTGGATCGTGACGAGGGGGGTCATAGCGACCATTGCGACGATGCCGAAGGCATCGGACATCAAGTCGCCGCCGGAGGCGGCGCATGCGCCTTGGGCGAAGGGGAGCAGGAAGGTAGCGGTCATAGGACCGCTGGCGACGCCGCCGGAGTCGAAGGCGACGCCGGTAAAGATAGAGGGGACGAGGAAGGTCAGGCTGAGGGAGAGCAGGTAGCCTGGGACGAGGAGCCAAAGGATGGGCAGACCGGTTAAGACGCGCAGCATGGAGAGGCCGACGGAGATACAGACGCCGACGGACAAGGCGCGGCCCATAGCGCGGTGAGAGATGGAGCCGTTAGAGATTTCTTCGACCTGTTTTGTTAAGACGGTGACGGCGGGTTCTGCTTTGACGATGTAGTAACCGATGAGCATACCGATAGGGATAAGGAGCCAACGGTTTGGGCTGCTGGCGACAGCGGCGCCGATGAGCTGACCGGCGGGCATAAAGCCGACGTTGACGCCGGTCAGGAAGAGGACGAGACCGACGAGGGTGTAGGCGAGTCCGAGGGCGATACGGAGGAGCTGATTACTGGTAAAGCGGTGGGTCACGAGTTGGAAAGCGAGGAAGAGTACGGCGATGGGCAGGAGGGCGAGGAGGACTTCTTTGAGGTAGACAGGCAAGGCGAGGAGGAAGTAGCGGGCGGCCTGAGCGGTATTGGAGACGTCGGCAGGCTGGAGCAAGGGGGTGGGGGAACTTTCGGGCTGAAAGATGATGCCGAGGAGGAGGACGGAGAGGATAGGGCCGACGGAGCAGAGGGAGATGAGGCCGAAGCTATCGCTGGCGGAGTTTTTGCCGTTTTGGGAAGCGATGCCGAGTCCGAGGGACATGATGAAGGGGACGGTGATGGGGCCGGTTGTGACGCCGCCGGAGTCGAAGGAGAGTGGGATAAAGTTTGGGGGCGCAAGTGCGGCGAGGAGGAAGACGATGGCGTACAGGATGACGAGGAGGCGTCGAAGAGGGATAGCGAAGCGCACGCGGAGGGCGGCGAGGGCGAGGAAGAGTCCGACGCCGCTGGCGACGGTAAGGATCAAGGTCCAGCTAGGGATAGCGGGGGTTTGGCGGGCGAGGACTTGGAGGTCTGGTTCGGCCATAGTGGTGAGGAGACCGAGGAGGAAATAGATCAGCAGAGGGATCAGGAGACCTTTGGCGCGGCTGACGGAGGCGCCGACGCCTTCGCCCATAGGGATCATAGACATATCGACGCCGAGGGTAAAGAAGCCCATACCGACGACGAGCAGGGCTGCGCCGAAGAGGAAGAGGACCAGGGAGCCAGGGTCGAGGGGAGCGACCGTGACGGAGAGGAAGAAAACGATAGCGGTGATTGGCAGGACGCTGGCCAAGGACTCCTGATTTTTTTCTCTGAGCTGTTTATTGATTCTCAAGACGACCTCTCCTTTCGGCGCGGTCAAGGTAGTGGGTCTATCATAACAGATTTTATGCTGGGCTGTCAAATCGAGAACTTGGGGCGTGTTAAGATGAAGTTTGAGTAAAGGAAGCGCATTCTTCCCGGATGGGGGAAGGATGCGCTTTTGTTAGGCAGCGGGGATATAGGGTTTGGGAGCGGGGGGGGGGTCATTTTTTCTTACGGGTCAGGCAAGCGCCGATGACGGAGCCGAGCAAGGCGAAGGGAGCGAGGCGGACGAAGAGCCATTCGAGGGAATGGAGAGCGACGCCGATGACGGCGGTTTCGGGGCTGGAGTAGTCCCAGTTCAAGTAGGGGCTATTCATGACGAACAAGGCGGGGAAGGCGGCGAGGATGGCGAGGCAGGACAAGAGGAAGAACCAATGGAGGGCATAACGTCTAGCTGTTTTTTTACGAGCGAGTTGAAGATTGATGAGTTCGAGTTTTTCGGAGAGGGCGGTGAGTGGATTGGGTTCAGGTTGGTTGATTGTTTCGCCGAGCAAGGTAGAGACGGGGGTATCGAGGGCGTTGGCGAGTGCGATGAGCAGATCGGAATCCGGGACAGAGAGGCCCTGTTCCCATTTTGAGATGGTTTGTCTTACGACGTTGACTTTCAGGGCGAGGTCTTCTTGGGAGAGACCTTTTGATTTTCGGATAGTTCTGATATTTTCGTTCAGCACAGGGAGTACCTCCTTTCGTGGCAATATTATACGGAAGGAAGTCCGTTGCGGCAAGCAACGGGAATTAACATAGGGGTATTTTTTGGAGAAGGCGGGGTGGGATGGGGTTTATTGGGACTCATGGAGCCAGTCGATACCTGGGAAGAACAGGCCGGTACGGATAAAGTATTCGACGGCATTAAGTCCGGATTGGATATCGGGGATGGCCTGGATTTTCGGGATAGGGGACTGTCCGCCGCTTAGGAGGTTGGTGAAGAAACGTTTGTCTGAAAAGTTCTCGGTAAGGATTTGTTCCGCGGAATCGGCGAAGGCGGGGTTATAGGAGAAGTAGTTATTTTTGCCGGAATCCCCCCAAAAACCGAGCGCGATCCACTGGCCGTCGCAGTTGACTTCGAGCCAATCATCCTCACCGTCGGGGTCGAGGTAGAGGTAAACGTTTGTCCCGTCCGAGATTTTCTTTAAGAGTTGAGCGATGATTTTTTCAGTGATCTGATCCTGGTAATAAGTTTTATAGGAAGGTCCAAAGTATTCGATACGCAGGATTTTGATTGCGTGGGAGTCAAAAGGGGGGATATTGTTCTGTTTTGGGATAATTTGGGTTTCCATAAGCAGCTCCTTTTTATGTTGCTCTGCGGAAATGAGTTGGTCAGCAGGAAATCACATTCCCATAATGGTTTTCGCTCCGTTCTGAAGTCCAAGTATTGTTTCAAGTATGGAAACTGACACGTTCTGGAATCTGTCCATCTTCCTGGTACTGTTGAAAAATACGGTACAAGATTCGATATATGGTTATGTCGATATGTAAATCTTCCGAGCGGTTCCAGCAATGGCTGCAATTTTCGGTTTCTATCAATCCGGACCGAAGCATTTTCCTATAGTCAACAGGGACAGGGATTCGTTTTATGACGAGTTTCTTTCGACCGCTGGGCATTTTCCTCAATTTCTGATGGATTTCCGGTTCAACGAAGCAGTTTTTAGGAATCGTGATGTTCCCGTCGCATACACGATTTTCGTTTCGATATTCTGGTTGATTGAGATTGTAGCCGCCATATTCATATACGACGAAACTATCATCCTCAAGGATTTTATGCGCCCAAGCTCCTATTCCCATACTCATATTGAAGTACCTCTCTTACAATAGATTTACGGAGAGGGGCACAGCGACCAGCCGTATCTCGCGCCCGTCTCATAAGAGCTGTATTCTTACATAGGCGATTTCACTAATTGGGGATTGAACCGCAGAATTTTCCATGCTATAATCAGAATGGCAAATCGGGAATTTGTAAAGGAGATATAAGATGTGTATCAGAAAAGCAATAATAGATGAT
>CANDKT010000004.1 GCA_947385365.1 uncultured Bacillota bacterium
CACCGGTCGTAGACCGGTGACTGAGAGGGCAAAGAAAAAGAAAATCCTCTTCGCCTTGCCCTCTCCGTCTGGCCTTCGGCCAGCCACCTCCCCCAAAGGGGGAGGCAAGTTCACCCACCTGAAAGCCGTGCGCCCTTGGCTCCCCCCTTGGGGGAGCTGTCACCGGTCGTAGACCGGTGACTGAGAGGGCAAAGAAAAAGAAAATCCTCTTCGTCCTGCCCTCTCCGTCTGGCCTTCGGCCAGCCACCTCCCCCAAAGGGGGAGGCAAGTTCACCCACCTGAAAGCCGTGCGCCCTTGGCTCCCCCCTTGGGGGAGCTGTCACCGGTCGTAGACCGGTGACTGAGAGGGCTCTGTGCGTCCCCGCCTGGAAAGTTTCCGTATTCGGGAGCATAGATGGAAGAATTGAAATAAAAAAGAATCAGAAAGGTTTGTCGTATGGAAACGTATGCGATCAAGATACACACGGAGTTCATCAAGCTCCAGGACCTGCTGAAATTCGCGGGCGCGGTGGAGACCGGCGGGGACGCGAAATTGATTATTCAAGAGGGCCGGGTGACGGTCAACGGGGAGGTCTGCGCTATGCGCGGGAGAAAACTGCGCCCCGGAGACCGGGCCTGCATCGACCACGACACGGAACTGCTGGTGCAATGAGACTCAAGACGCTTGAACTGGACCGTTTCCGCAACTACACCCACTTGGAAGCGGACTTCGATTCCAGGGTGAACCTGATCTACGGCGACAACGCCCAAGGCAAGACCAATCTGCTGGAAGCAATCGCCTACCTGTCCTGCGCCCGGTCCCATCGGGCCCGGTACGACCGGGAGATGATTCAACTCGGCGCGGCGAGCGCGTGCGTCAAAGGCGGGGTGGTCAGCCGGGAACGGGACTTCACGCTGGAAGCCCGCTTGGCGCAAGGCCGGGGGAGGCAATTGTTTTCCAACGGGGTCCGGCTGAAATCCGCGGGGGAACTGTCAGGGATTCTGAACACGGTCCTCTTCTGTCCGGAGGACCTCTCGCTGGTCCGGGAGGGCGGCGCGGAACGGCGGCGGTTTTTAGATAACGCCATCTGCCAGCTGCGGCCCCGTTACGCGAAGGCGTTGGCGGAGTACAACCGGCTCTACGAGCATAAGACCCGGATTTTACGGGACTGGCCGGAGAACCCTTCTCTGCTGGACACGCTGGACGACTTCAACTTACGCATGGCTCAGACGGGCGCGCTCCTGATCCACTACCGCGCCCACTTCATCAAACGCCTGCGGGAACACGCCCCGGCTATCCACGCCGACTTCTCCGGCCGGAAGGAAGAATTAGGGCTGGCTTACCAGACCGTGTCCACCGTTGACGACCCGTTGAAACGGCCTGCGGACCTTCTCCCCTGCCTGCTCCGCCACCAGGAGACCCACCGGCAGGCGGAGTTGGACGCCCGGCAATGCTTATCCGGCCCGCATAAGGACGACCTGCTGGTGGACCTCAACGGGAACCCGGCGAAAACTTACGGCTCCCAGGGCCAGACCCGCACGGCGGCGTTGTCGCTGAAGCTCAGCCAGCGGGAGATCTTCCAGGAGGAGACCGGCGAATGGCCCGTCCTGCTTCTGGACGACGTCCTGTCCGAGCTGGACCCCAGACGGCAGGCGTTCGTTCTCAACCGTATCCGGGGCGGTCAGGTGTTCATCACCTGCTGCGAGGAGGAAAAATTGGAGGGCCTGAAAGCCGGAAGAGCGTTCCATATTCATGACGGAACGCTGGATTTTGAAAAAGCGAGGTAGTCTATGGAAATCGTGTCAATTATTACCGACGCGTTTCTGTTTCTCCTGTCCCTCCTGTTCGGAGCTTGTATGCCCATTCTCCCGCTGGTTTCGATCAAAAACAGATGGGTTAGAATGGCCGTGATGGGGTTGACCGAAGCGGTCGCGCTGTATGTGTCCGTGACCTACTTATATGGGTGGATTGTGGTAAGGGGAAACGTTTGGGGCGCTGTCTTCAACAACGCGGGAATCATCGCCGCGCTGTTCATGGGGTACGTGCTGGGGTACTTCCCGTGCCGGTACCTGGCGAACCTGCCGGAAGGGACTTATTTGCTCCTGCTCCTGCGCAGGAAGCCGGACGAGAAGGACGAGGATTGAGTATGTATTTGCATTTAGGGCAGTCCGTAGTGATTCCGGAACGGGATATTCTGGGCATCTTCGACCTGGACAACGCCAGCTGGGCCTACAAGACCCGGGCGTTTCTGGCGAAAGCGGAACAGGAGGGCCGGACCATCTGGCTGACGGAGGACCTGCCTCGGTCCTTCCTCCTGGCGGACAGCCGTTGGGGTGAACCGGTCGTTTACATCTCCCCGTTTTCGTCCGCTTCCCTGGCGGAGAGTGCGAGACGGACTTGAATCATGAATCAGGAGGGACACGAAGTGGAACCGATTGAATACCTATGGAAAGACCGCAAGCGTTTTTTAGGAATGCCGCTGTCCTTTACGCGCTACCGGCTCAGTCAGGACCGGCTGTTCTGCGAGAAGGGGTTCCTGAACATCAAGGCGGACGAAGTGCTGCTCTACCGGGTGCGGGACCTTCAGCTGAACATCTCGCTGTTCCAGCGCATTTTTGGAGTCGGGACAGTGTGCGTGATCTCCTCGGACCAGAGCATCCCGCATTTGGATTTGAAGAACATCAAACGCCCCAGAGAGGTCAAAGAATTGATTCACCAGAACGTGGAAGAGGCGAAAAATAAACGCCGTATGCGTACCACGGAGGTCATGAGCGGCGGCGGAGAGGACTTCCACGAGTCCGGGGACGTCGATTAAAACACGAGGACGCGCAGGCGCGCGCCGTTAAATTGCGGAGGTAATCATGGCAGAAGAATTGAACCAGCAGAACGAACTGAACACCACTCAGACCGACCACGAGTACGGCGGTTCCGAGATTCAAGTATTGGAAGGTCTGGAAGCGGTGCGCAAACGTCCAGGTATGTATATCGGCTCCACTTCGGAGTCCGGCTTGCACCATCTGGTGTATGAAATTGTGGACAATTCCATCGACGAAGCCTTAGCCGGTCACTGCACCGACATCACCGTGACCATCAATCCGGGCAATACCATCACGGTCACGGACAACGGCCGCGGTATCCCGGTAGACATACAGCCTCAGACCGGCAAGCCGGCTCTGGAAGTGGTCTTCACGATTCTCCACGCGGGCGGGAAGTTCGGCGGAGGCGGGTATAAAGTCTCCGGCGGACTCCACGGCGTAGGCGCGTCCGTGGTCAACGCCCTGTCCGAGTGGCTGGAGGTCCAGGTCCACAAAAACGGCGAAATCTACGAAATGCGCTTCTCCCGCGGCAAGATTACCCAGGAAATGAAGGTCGTCGGGAAAACGGACCACACCGGAACAACCGTCACGTTCAAGCCGGACCCGGAGATGTTCGAGACGCTGGAGTACAGCTATGAGACGCTCCACACCCGTATGCGGGAGGAGGCGTTCCTTAACGCCGGCCTGCGTATCCAGACGGTAGACCTCCGCCCCGGTCAGGAGCAGGAAGACGATATGTGCTACGAGGGCGGTATCCGGGAGTTCGTCTCGTTCATCAACCGGAATAAGGACCCGCTTCACCCAGACGTCATCTACATGGCCGGGGCCAGAGAAGACTCTATGGCCGAGATCGCCATGCAGTACAACGACGGGTATCAGGAGGTCATGGTCTCCTTCGCCAACAACGTCCACACCCCGGAGGGCGGTATGCATGAGGAAGGCTTCCGGCGCGCGCTGACCAGCGCGCTCAACGCCTACGGGCGGAAGGTCAAGCTGCTCAAAGACGACGAGAAGGTCTCCGGCGACGACTGCCGGGAAGGTCTGACCGTGGTCATCTCGGTCAAGCTCACGGAGGCGCAGTTCGAGGGCCAGACGAAGGCCAAGCTGGGCAACAGCGAAATGCGGGCTCTGGTCAGCAGCATCGTCAGCGAGAAGCTGGAAATCTACCTGGAAGAGAACCCAGCCGTTGGCCGGGCGATTCTGGAAAAGGCGCTCATGGCCAACCGCGCCCGGGAAGCCGCCCGGAAAGCCCGCGAAGCGATACGGAGAAAGACCGCCTTAGGCGGCGCGGCTATGCCGGATAAGCTGCGGGACTGCAACGAAAACAACCCGGAACTGACCGAAATCTATATCGTCGAGGGCGACTCCGCCGGAGGTTCCGCCACCCAAGGCCGGGATTCCCGTTTTCAAGCCATCCTTCCCCTGTGGGGTAAGATGCTCAATGTGGAGAAAGCTCGGGCGGATAAGGTCTATGGCAACGATAAACTCACCCCCGTCATCACCGCGTTGGGCGCGGGCATCGGGGACGACTTCGACCTGAACAAGCTGCGTTACCATAAAGTCATCATCATGGCCGACGCCGATGTGGACGGCGCACATATCCGGACGTTGCTGCTCACGTTTTTCTTCCGCTTCATGCGGCCCCTGATCGAAAACGGGTATGTCTACTCCGCCGTCCCGCCCCTGTTCAAGCTGACCCGCGGCAAGATTACCCGGTTGGCGTTCTCGGAGGAGGAACGGGACCGTATCTCCGCCGAACTGCGGGGCGATAACCCGAACGCGAAGGTGGATATCTCCCGTTTCAAGGGCTTGGGCGAGATGAACCCGCACGAGTTGTGGGAGACTACGATGGACCCGGAACGCCGCACGCTCCGCCGGATCGAGTTGGACGACGCCGTCCGCGCCGACGAGACGTTCACCATTCTCATGGGCGAGAAGGTCGAACCGCGTAAGGAGTTCATCGAACGCAACGCACGCTACGCCGTGAATCTGGATTACTGACATGGCTGCGAGGAAATGAAGCGGAAAAGTTTGAAAACACCCGCCTCTAACAAGGAGGACCTGATAAATGAGCAAGAAACCCCAATACGACCCCGAGGAGATCCGCTATCCGGATCAGAAGATCGTCACCTCTCCCCTGGTGCCGGAGATGGAGAAGTCCTATATCGAGTATGCCATGTCCGTCATCGTCGGCCGGGCCTTGCCCGACGTGCGGGACGGTCTGAAACCCGTCCACCGGCGCATTCTCTACGCCATGTACGAGGACAACTTGACGGCTGATAAACCCTTCAAAAAATCGGCCACTTGCGTAGGCGACGTGCTGGGCCGTTACCACCCCCACGGCGACGGCAGCGTCTACGACGCCCTGGTCCGCCTGGCGCAGGATTTTTCTATGCGCTACATGCTGGTGGACGGACACGGCAACTTCGGCAGCGTGGACGGCGACCCCCCGGCGGCGTACCGCTACACCGAAGCCCGTATGTCGCGCCTGTCCGACGAAATGCTCCGGGATATCGAAAAGGATACCGTCGACTGGGACCCCAACTTCGACGAGACCCGCCGGGAACCCAAAACGTTACCGTCCCGCTTCCCGAACCTGCTGGTCAACGGCTCCAGCGGCATCGCGGTCGGCATGGCTACCAACATCCCGCCTCACAATATGCGGGAGGTCATCAACGCGGTGATCCGCATCCTGGACGACCCGGAAGCCAATCTGGGCGACTTGATGGAGCATATCAAAGGCCCCGACTTCCCCACCCGAGGCATCATCATGGGCCGCAGCGGAATCCGGGCGGCTTACGCCACCGGCCGGGGCCGCGTGATGGTCCGCGCCCGCCACGAGTTCGAGGAGTTCGGCAAGGACCGGACCCGCATCATCATCACGGAGATCCCATACCAAGTGAACAAGCGTATGCTCATCAAGAACATGGCCGATCAGGTGGAAGACAAACGTTTAGAGGGCATCTCCGACATCCGGGACGAGTCCGACCGGAACGGTATGCGCATCGTCATCGAGCTGAAACGCGACGCCAATCCGCAAGTGGTACTCAACCGCCTCTTCGCCCAGACCCAGCTCCAGACCACCTTCGCCATCAATATGCTGGCCCTGGTGGAGGTCAACGGCAAACTCCAGCCCCGCATCCTATCCCTGCGGCACATCCTGGACGAGTACATCGCCTATCAGGAGCAAATCATCATCCGTCGCACAAAATACGACCTGCGTAAGGCGCAGGAACGCGCCCATCTGCTGGAAGGTCTGCTCGTCGCCCAGGACAACATCGACGAGGTCATCCACATCCTCCGCAACAGCTACGACAACGGCAAACAGCGGCTCATGGAACGCTTCCAGCTGGACGACGTGCAGGCGCAAGCAATCTGTGATATGCGTCTCATCGCGCTCCAGGGCCTGAACCGGGAGAAGTTGGAAAACGAGTATAAGGAGTTGGAGGAGAAGATCGACTACTTCAACCGCCTGCTGGCCTCCGAGGAAATGCTCCGCGGCGTCCTCAAGGACGAGCTGGCCGCCATCCGGGACAAGTACGGCGATGAACGCGTCACGGAAATCCAGGACGTGGAGGACGAGATCGACATCGAGGACCTCATCGAAGAGGAACAGTGCGTCTTCACCCTCACCCAGGCGGGCTATATCAAACGCACGCCGGTCAGCGAGTACGCCGCGCAGTCCAAAGGCGGTATGGGAAAGAAGGGCATCACCACCCGAGAAGAAGACTACGTGGTGGATGTGTTCACCGCGTCCACGCACGACTATATCCTCTTCTTCACCGACACCGGCAAGGTCTACCGGAAAAAGGGCTACCAAATCCCCGAGAGCGGCAAGACCGCCAAAGGTACAAATATCATCAACATCCTCCAGGTGGAGCAGGGCGAACGGGTGCAGGCAATGCTCCACTACCGGGAAGTGAGCGAAAAAGAGCTGTACCTGTTCATGGTCACGCGTCAAGGCACCGTGAAGCGTCTGCCGGTGTCCGCGCTGAAAAATCTGCGCAACAACGGCATCCGCGCTCTCACCTTGGACGAGGGCGACGAACTGGTCAGCGTGCGGGAGACCGACGGGACTAAAAAAATCCTGATCGCCACCCACGACGGTATGGCCGTCTGCTTCGACGAGAACGATGTGCGTCCTATGGGCCGTACCGCCGTAGGCGTCCGAGGCATCCGCCTGCGGGACGGGGACTATGTCGTAGGCGCCGCCCGGGCCATTGAGGGACGGACCGTGCTGTCCATCACCGAAAAAGGCTTCGGCAAGCGGACCCCCGTGGAGGAGTACCGCGTCACCAACCGGGGCGGTCTGGGCATCAAAAACTATATGGTCACGGAAAAAACCGGACCTATCGTAGGCGTCAAGGTCGTGGACGGCTCCGAGGACCTGCTCCTGGTCACGCAAGCCGGTATCTTGATCCGCACCCATGTGGACGCCATCCGTCTGGCTGGCCGGGCGACGCAAGGCGTCATCGTCATGCGCTTCAAGGAGGAGGGCGATCAGGTCATCTCTCTGGCTCTGGCTACCCGAGAGGAAGACGGTCCGCAGAACGAGGAACTCTCCGAAGAAGCCGCGCCTGCGGAGGGACCGGAGACGCAAAACGCGTAACAGCCGCTTCTGAAAGGAGCTGTGTCCTGTGAAACGAAAAAGACGCTATACGGTGCGCTGCGAACCCACCGGAGCAAACCGGACTATGGTCCGATTCATCGGCGTGTTCCACGCCGTGTTCGGGACCGTGTTCGCGCTCATCGCCCTGACCGCAATCATCCCATCCGCCGGGCTGTTCGGGTTGATCTTCCTGGCGGCAGGTCTGTTTTTCGCCGTCAACGGGACGTTGATCGCGCTGGGCAAGAACGGTTTGACGGGACCCTCCTACCGCATCGAAACCGACGAGGAAGAGGACCTTTTGAATCAGGGACCGCTCCGCGGTCCGGAACCGGAGTCCCATGACCATATCCCGTCCACCGCCCTGAACGCGCAGGGCCGTCTGGAACAGCTGAAGAACCTGAAGGCCGCCGGGTTGATTACCGAGCAGGAGTATCAACAAAAACGCCGGGAAATTGTGGAAAAACTGTAAGGGGGTTTGCCAGTGATCTCGAAAATCTTGGTCATCACCGGCCCGACCGCTTCCGGTAAGACCCGCCTGGCGGTGGAACTGGCGAAGCTCCGGGACGGAGAAGTGGTCTCCGCCGACTCCATGCAGGTCTACCGCCATATGGACATCGGCACCGCAAAACCGACTCCGGAGGAGATGGAAGGCATCCCGCACCATATGCTGGACGTCGTCGACCCGGAAGAGGACTTCTCCGTAGCCCGCTACGTGGAGATGGCCGCCCGCTGTGTGGACGATATCCTGCGCCGGGGCAAACTGCCTATCCTCGCGGGGGGGACGGGGCTGTATATCGACTCTCTTCTTACCGGACGCTCCTTTGTACCGGTCCACTCGAACAGCCCCTTACGCCTCAGCCTGCAAATGCGGGCCCAGGAGGAAGGGAGCGTCAAACTGTGGCAGGAGCTGAAAGCCGTAGACCCTGCGGCGGCGGCTCTGCTCCACGCCAACGACGAAAAACGGATCATCCGCGCGCTGGAGGTCTACCTCATCACCGGCAAGTCCATCACCCAATACAACCAGGAGAGCCAATCTGTCCCGCCTCGGTACCAGCCCCTGACCCTCAACCTCAGCTTCGCCCGCCGGGAGGATATGTGGACGCGGATCGACCAGCGGGTGGATTCCATGATCGAACAGGGGTTGGTTCAGGAAGTCCAGTCCCTTCTGGACCGCGGCGTGCCGGAACGCTGCACGGCCATGCAGGCCATCGGTTACAAGGAGATCGCCGCCGCGCTGCGGACCGGCGGGAGTCTGGGCGCCGCCGTGCAGGAAGTCAAACTGCATACGCGGCAGTACGCCAAACGTCAGCGGACTTGGTTCCGGAGGAATCAGGAGGCAAAGCAATTAGTTTGGGAGCAGGAACCAGATATTGGGTCCGCCTGTCAGGTTTCGACCAAATATATGGTAGAATTTGGTATATGATAGAAGCACTCAGGCGGCCGCAGCGCGGCCGTCAAAGAAAAAAGGAGTGTTTCCATATGCCGAAAACAAACAACTTGCAGGAGATCTTCCTCACCCAAGCCCGCCGGGAACGGCGGAGCGTCACGATGTTCCTGGTCAACGGGTTCCAGATGCGGGGGTACATCACCGGATTCGACGCGTTCACCGTGATCCTCAGCAGCGACGGGAAACAGCAGGTGGTGTACAAACACGCCATCTCCACCATCGTGCCGGAACGCCCCATTCCGTTGACCAGCCCGGGAGAGGAGGACTGAACGGTCCCATCCCGCGCCGTGGAATAAAGAGAGAGGAACCATGAAGCAAGGCAGACTTTTCATCAACGTTACCATGATCCTGATCGCCGCGGTCATCGCGGTCTACTTCACCGTGTACATCTTCAACGCCTTCCAGGAACCCTACACCACTACCCCGGCTTACCTCTACACGGCCAACGACAGCGTGGAGGCGTCCGGCGTGCTGGTGCGGGAAGAGGTGGTCCTCCCGGAACAGAACGGAATCGTGGACCTGATCCGCGGAGAGGGCGAAAAAGTCGGCGTCGGCCAACGGCTGGCGTTGGTCTACCGGGACACCCAAGCCCAATCCGATCAGGCAGAGCTGGAAGCTCTGGAACTGGAAATCGAACTGCTGGAGTACGCCGCGTCCGAGAGCGGCGACACCCAGTCCGCCGCCCGTCTGGACGAGACGATTCTGCAATCGGTGGTGGAACTGCGCGCCTCCGCCGCGTTGAACAACTTCAGCCTGCTGGAAGAACAGGTCGTCAACGTCAAGAGCAGCGTGCTGAAACGAGGCTACACCTACGGCGACGGCTTGACCTCCGCCGGTCTGAACGCGCGGCTCCAGAGCCTCCAGAGCCGGCGCGCCGAAGTGGAAGGCCGGACGTTTACCTCCACTTCCGCGGTCCGCGCCCCCCGTTCCGGGACCTTCTCTTCCCTGGTGGACGGCTACGAGGAACGGCTCACGCCTGAGAACGTCTTTTCCCTCACCCCGTCCTCCCTCAAGGAGATCCTGAACGGTCCGGGCGGCGGTCCGTCCGGCATCGGGAAACTGGTCACTTCCAACTGCTGGTACTTCGCCGCGACCCTCCCGGAGGAGGCCGCCCAGCGGTTGAAGGAGAACTCTCACGTCAAAATGCGCTTCACCGGCGACTTCAGCCAGGATGTGGACATGAAAGTGGAAAAAATCGGCGCGAAAGAGGGGAACGAACGGTTCGTGGTCTTCTCCTCCGACCGCTACCTGGGCCGGACTACTCTGCTGCGCATCCAGACGGCGGAGCTGATCTTCGACAGCTGGAGCGGCCTGCGCGTACCAAAAAACGCCCTGCGCCTCGTCAAAAGCACCTACACCGACAAAGAAACCGGTCAGGAACTGGAACAGAACCGTTTGGGCGTCTACGTGCTGATCGGCGGCCGGGTGGAGTTCAAAGAGGCCGAAGTCGCGATGGAAGGCGGCGATTACTACGTCCTCCGCCCCGCCGACGCCAGCAGCCACGCCCTGCGGGCGGGAGACATCATTCTCGTGGATGGGACGGGCCTGTACGACGGCCAGCGTCTGGAATTTTAGTCCACACCGGATGTGGAAAACGTCCCCGCCCGCGGGACAAGCCCTGGAAAACGGCCCGTAGGGCCGGGGGTCCGGAAACAAATCAGCCGAAACGTTAAGAAAAAGAAGGTAGCTCGCATGGATTTGACCCAAAATATCGCCGCTGTGCGGGAAAAAATCGCCGCGGCGGCTCGCGCCGCCGGACGGCCGCCGGAGGAAATCACCCTCTGCGCCGCCACGAAAGTGCAAAGCGACGCGACGATCCGCGCCGCAATCGCCGCCGGTATCCAGGTGTGCGGCGAGAACCGCGTGCAGGAATTGACCGCGCACCTGAATGCAGATGCCTACTCCGGCGCGCAGGTCCACTTTATCGGACACCTCCAGACCAATAAGCTCAAACAGGTGGTCGGCAAAGTCGCCCTGATTCAATCCGTGGATTCCCTCCACCTGCTGGAAGCAATCCAGAAACAGGCGGAAAAAGCCGGTTGTGTCCAAGACGTCCTGCTGGAAGTCAACGTCGCCGCGGAAGCCAGCAAAAGCGGCTGTCTGCCGGAAGAAGTTCCCGTTTTGGCCGCATCTGCCCGCTCCCTGACCCATATCCGCCTCCGAGGGTTGATGGCAATCCCTCCGGTCTCCGCCGGGCCAGGAGACAATCGGATATATTTTCACACAATGTATCAGCTTTTTATTGACATGAAGCGTAAAATGAAGGATAATCAAGAAGATATCGACTGTCTGTCTATGGGAATGAGCGGCGACTATGAGGACGCAATCGCTGAAGGCGCAACCCTGGTCCGGGTGGGAACTGCTCTGTTCGGTCTGCGTCCGCCTGCGTGAACGGCTGGACGTCAGGCAGTATGCAAAGGAAAAGAGGATTTTTGCTATGGGAATTTTTGACGAACTGAAACGTATCGCTCACCCGTATGACGACCCAGATGAGGAACCTTACGAAGAAGAGGAAGAGTTCGACGTCCCCGCACGCCCCGTGGAACGCCGGGAACGCAGCCGTACCGATTCCTCCTACGGCGTGCGCGAGTCCTACGCCTCCCGGGAATCCCCCTACAGCTCCCGCAGTCAGAACGACGACTCCCGCAGCAATAAAGTCGTCAATATCCGCGCCGCGACGCAACTGCAAGTCGTACTGGTCAAACCGGAGAAGTTCGAGGACGCCTCCACCATCGCCGATCACCTGCGGGAAAAACGCACCGTCGTACTGAACCTGGAGTCCACCAATAAGGATATCGCCCGCCGCCTGCTGGACTTCCTGTCCGGCGTGGCTTACGCCAACGAGGGGAAAATCAAAAAAGTCGCCATCGCTACCTACATCATCACACCCTACAATGTGGATATCCTCGGCGACCTGATCGACGAGTTGGAGAATAACGGACTGTACTTCTGAACCGTCCGCCCGCGTCAACCTGCCTTGCAGCCGGAGGGAAAGAATCAAAATCCCTCCGGCAAGAAGCCTTTGTTTCTGGAATGGAGGAGAGAAAAAGATGCTTACACCTCAGGAAGTTTCGGAATGGACCTTTCCCAGGGCGACTTTCGGCGGCTACAGTATGCCTCAAGTGGATAAGTTCTTGGACACCTTGACCGGCGACTACTCCGCGCTGTACAACGAAAACGCCGTTCTGAAAAGTAAGATGAAGGTCTTAGTCGACCAGGTGGAGGAGTACCGCGCCACCGAAGAGACCATGCGGAAGGCTCTGATGACCGCCCAGCGGATCGCCGATGAACAGGTCCGTCAGGCGGAACAGAAAAAAGCAGAGGTACTCTGTCAGGCCGAGGAGGAAGCCCGCCACCGGAGCGCGGAGCTGGGTAAGGTCATCGAAGCCGAAGTCTTCCGCCTCCAACAGGCCAAACAGGCGACCGCCGCGTTCGTGGCGAAAGTCCGCGCCCTCGTCGCACAACAGGAGACGTTCCTGTCCCAGTTGGCCGACCTGTGCCCTCCGGAGTCCGCCCAAACCGAGAGCAAGGTGGAAGAAACCGCGGAGGAAATCGACGACAGCGTCCAGCGTCTCCTGGCCAAGGCGATGATGGACGCCGCGGTGGAAAATATGAAGTCCCGTCAGGAGCCGGAAACACCCGAGGACTTGAGCGATACCGCGGAGTTCGCCATCCCCCCCGCCCCGGCCGGCGGCGCGGCGCCGCCTGCAAAACCCGCCGCGAAACCCGCCGAACCAACTCCGCCCGCGCCTCAAAGCGGTCACATCGACTTCGGCAGCCTCCAGTTCGGGCGGGACTACGAGATCAAATAAAACACTGGCAGGGGAACGTTCCGGTACCCTGCCAGTTTTTCGTCCCCGCGTCCGTAAAGAAAGTGGATTTTTTTGTATTCTCCCCCCTTCGGGGGGAGAATACAGTTTTTATGAGACGGGCGTGACAACAAAGAGAGTGGATTTTTTTGTATACTCCCCCTTCGGGGGAGTATACAGCTTTTATGAAACGGGAGTGCGTCGGGCGCGGAGCGAAACAAAACTTTTTTCTTTCCCCACGATTCCCCCAAAACCGGACAGGCTATGCTTTATAATAGCCGCAGAGACCGCGTTTCCGTCTCTCTGAAATTCCGCGAGGAGGGAATCTATATGGGTGAATGGCACAGCAGACCAGCGGCGCAGCTCATGGCGGAGCTGGAGACGTCCCCCAAAGGACTTCCGGCAAAGGAAGCCGCCGCCCGCTTGACGCGCTCCGGTCCAAACCAGCTCCAGCCGCCAAAACGACCCTCTATGCTCGTCCGCGTCCTGGCGCAGCTCCGGGACCCTATGATCCTGGTCCTCCTGACCGCAGCGGCTCTGTCTTTGGCCGCCAGCGGCGGCGCGGATTGGCTGGACAGCGCGATCATCCTCGTCATCGTCGTGGTCAACGGCGTGATCTCCATCACCCAAGAGGACCACGCCCAACACGCTTTGGAAGAACTGCGCCGTATGAGCGCGCCTATGGCCCTGGCCTTCCGGGACGGGAAACCGGTCAAGCTCCCCGCCTCTTCCCTGGTCCCCGGCGACGTCATCCTCCTGGAGTCCGGCGATCAGGTCCCGGCAGACGCCCGGCTCCTGGAGTGCAGCCGCCTCCAAGCCGACGAGAGCGCCATGACCGGCGAGTCCGTCCCGGTGGAAAAGGCTCCCTCCGACTCCCTCCCCCCGGACACGCCGTTAGGCGACCGGAAAAATATGCTCCTGTCCGGCACCCTCATCACCGCCGGACGCGGTTCCGCTCTGGTGGTCGCCACCGGTATGCATACCCATATGGGCCACATCGCCAGTCTGCTCCTGGAAAACCGCCCCGAAGATACCCCGCTCCAACGGCGGATGGCTGAAATCTCCCGTTCCCTGTCCCTGCTGTGCCTGCTGGTGTGCGCTGTCATGTTCGGCGTGGGCCTGCTCCAAGGCCGCGATATGCTCGGGATGTTCCTCACCGCCGTCTCCCTCGCCGTGGCCGCCATACCGGAAGGCTTGCCCGCTATCGTCACCATCGTCCTGGCCTTAGGCGTCCAGCGTATGGCCGGACGCGGCGCAATCGTCAAAAAACTGCCCGCCGTGGAGACCTTAGGCTGCGCCAGCGTCATCTGCTCGGATAAAACCGGCACCTTGACGCAAAATAAGATGACCGTGCAGCAGCTCTGGGTCCCGCCCGGCGGACACCGGCGGGACGCGCTCCTGGCCGGCTGCCTGTGTTCCGACGCCCGCCTGGAATGGCGCGCGGGCGCGCCTACCGCTTCCGGCGACCCGACCGAATGCGCGCTGGTCGTAGCCGCCGCGCGGGAGGGCGTGGATCAGGAGAAATCCGCGCAGGAGTGGCCCCGTTCCGCGGACCTGCCCTTCGACCCCAAACGGAAGCTGATGTCCACCATCCACCCAAAACCAGAGGGCGGTTGGGTGGTGTTCGTCAAAGGCGCGCCGGACGTGCTGCTCCAACGGTGCGCCGCCGGGCCGAACGGCCCGCTGACCTCAGCCGATCTTCAACGCGCCGCCGCCGTCAACGAGGAAATGGCCGGAAAAGCCTTGCGGGTCATCGGCGTGGCCCGGCGGGAGTTGTCCATCCTCCCGCCCGGTCTGGAGGACCAGGCCGTGGAACATTCCCTGACCTTCCTGGGTCTGTTCGGCCTGATGGACCCGCCCAGACCGGAGGTCCGGGCGGCGGTGGACAAGTGCCACTTGGCCGGGATACGTCCCGTGATGATTACCGGCGACCACCGGGCGACGGCTTGCGCCGTGGCCCGGCAGTTGGACATGATCCGTCCCGGCGATTGGACCGCCACCGGTCCGGAACTGGACTTCATGCCTCAGGAGATGCTGGACGGGGATATCGAAAAGTTTTCCGTCTTCGCGCGGGTGTCCCCGGAGCATAAAATGCGCATCGTGCAGGCGTGGCAGAAGAAAGGTTACGTCGTGGCGATGACCGGAGACGGCGTCAATGACGCGCCCGCGCTCAAAAGCGCAGACATCGGCTGCGCGATGGGCCTGGCGGGGACCGACGTGGCCAAAGGCGCGGCTCATATGATCCTCACCGACGACGACTTCTCCACCATCGTGTCCGCCGTGGAGGAAGGCCGCGGGATCTACTCCAACATCCGGAAAGCCATCCACTACCTCCTGTCCTGCAACATCGGGGAGATTTTCACGATTTTTATTGCCACGCTGCTGGATTTTGGACAAATGCCGCTGGTCCCGGTACAGCTGCTGTGGCTCAATCTGGTCACGGACTCCCTGCCCGCCCTGGCGTTGGGCGTGGAACCGGTGGAGGCGGGCATCATGGAACAGCCGCCCCGGGACGCGCAAGCGGGGCTGTTTGATCGGAAGTTCTCCTTCCGCCTGGCCTGGCAGGGCCTGATGGTGGGCGGACTGACCCTGACCGCTTATTTCCTGGGCTTCACGCGGTCCGCGCCGGAACAGGCGGGCGCGGCCGCCAACACAATGGCGTTCGCAACCCTGACCCTGTGCCAGCTGTTCCACGCCTTCAACATCCGGAGCGAAGACCGCTCCATCTTTTCCCTGGGCCTGTTCTCCAACCCCGCCATGAACAAAGCCTTTCTGGCCGGGCTGGGACTCCAACTGGCGGTTCTGCTCCTGCCGCCTCTGCAAGGCGTGTTCTCCGTCGCCCCGATGACCGTCCCGCAATGGCTCTCGGTTCTGGGTCTGGCCGCGGCCCCCGTCCCCATCTGCGAACTGGACAAGGCTCTGCGCCGCAAAACCGCCCGGCCGCGCCGCCCCGCCTCACAGCCGGAGACCCGGATCTCAAAGCCCCGCGTCTGAGCCGCCGGAGTTTTTGCGGAAATTTTCCGAAAATCGGTCCGTTTTCCCTTTACATAGGGCGAAAACTGTGCTATAGTAACCGGGTGTGAAGCATCACATAAAAAAGATTGCCCATCTCCTTCGTTCCAGGGTACGGCCTGAACGTCTGAAAGGTTCAGGGATTCACCAGCCTGTTACGCAGATTTTGGGCAGATTCAATCGGAAAGGTGGAACTCTCTATGATTCGCAAAGACGAAAAAACAGCCGTGATCCAAGCCAACCGTACCCATGAGACCGATACCGGTTCCCCCGAGGTCCAGATCGCAATCCTCACCGCCCGCATCAACGAGCTGACCACGCACCTGAAAGTCCACATCCACGATAACCATAGCCGCCGCGGCCTGTACAAAATGATCGGCAAACGCCGCAAGCTGCTGGACTACCTGATGGCCAAGGATATCGAACGCTACCGCGCCATCATCGCCAAGCTGGGCATCCGGAAGTAAGACTGTGTTCCATAGGGCGGCGCGTCTGCGTGCCGCCCTATGTTCGCACATAAGCGCGGCGTCTCCGTCACTTTTAGCAGTTGAATATGGACCTGAAACGTCCCGGCCTGAGGCCCGTATTCAAATGCTAAAAGGCAGCTGAGACGCCGGAAAAAAGAAAAAAGGAGCAAAAATATGGCAACGATTATCAAGCACAAGCAATTCCCTAAGTTCAAGAGCTGGACGATGGACCTCTGCGGCCGCCCCCTGACCATCGAAGTGGGCAAAGTCGCCGAACTGGCAAACGCCAGCGCAATGGTCAAGTACGGCGAGACCACCGTCTTAGTGGCCGTCACCGTAGCCCCCCGCCCCAGAGACGGCGTGGACTTCTTCCCCCTGAGCGTGGACTTCGAAGAGAAACTGTACGCCGTAGGCCGTATTCCCGGCTCCTTCATGCGCCGCGAAGGCCGTCCCTCCCTGCCCGCCGTGCTGGCCAGCCGCCTCATCGACCGCCCCATGCGCCCCCTCTTCCCCTACGACTTCCGCAACGACGTCTGCATCACCTGCACCGTCATGAGCGTGGACTACGATTGCTCCCCCGAAGTCGCCGCTATGATCGGCGCGTCCGCCTGCGTCAGCTACTCCGAAATCCCCTTCGCCGGTCCCATCGGCTGCCTGGAAGTGGGTTACTGCGACGGACAGATCGTCCTCAACCCCAATCAGGAACAGCGTAAAACCTCCCGTATGGACGTGACCGTCGCCGCTACCCGCGAGAAGGTCGTCATGATCGAAGCCGGCGCCGACGAAATCCCCGACGAGATCATGTACTCCGGCATCGTCAAAGCCCACGAGGAAATCCGGAAACAGATCGACTTCATCGACCGGATCGTGGCCGAGATCGGCAAGCCGAAGATGGAGTACGAACACGCGCAGTTCAATCAGAAGCTGTTCGACCGGATCGTGTCGGAGTTCATGGACGAGGCCAAAGCCGCGATGGATACCGACGATAAGAACGTCCGCGAGGACCGCTGGAACGCCATGATCGACCACTGGCACGAGAGATACCTGGAAGAATACCCCGATATGGACCAGTACCTGGAGGAGTTCACCTATAAGTTCCAGAAGAAGATCGTCAAAGCCTGGCTGCTGGAAGGCCACCGCGTGGACGGCCGCGCGAAAAATGAGATCCGTCCCCTGGCCGCGGAAGTCGGTCTCCTGCCCCGCGTCCACGGCTCCGGGATGTTCACCCGCGGACAGACCCAAGTGCTGTCTATCGCGACCCTGAACACCTTGGCCGCCGTCCAGAAGCTGGACACCATCTGGGAAGAGGAAGAGAAACGTTATATGCACCACTACAACTTCCCGTCCTACTCCGTGGGCGAAGCCCGCGCGTCCCGCTCTACCAACCGCCGCGAGTATGGCCACGGCGCGCTGGCGGAACGCGCTCTGTTACCCGTCCTGCCCAGCGTGGACGAGTTCCCATACGCCATCCGCGTGGTCAGCGAAGTGCTGTCCTCCAACGGCTCCACGTCGCAAGGCTCCATCTGCGGCTCCACCCTGGCCCTTATGGACGCCGGCGTCCCCATCAAAGCCCCCGTCGCCGGAATCTCCTGCGGCTTGATCCAAGACGACGACGGTTCCTTCCAGACCTTCATCGACATCCAAGGTGTGGAAGATTTCCACGGCGAGATGGACTTCAAAGTCGCCGGGACCAAGTCCGGCATCACCGCCATCCAAATGGACCTGAAAAACGACGGCCTGACTCATGAGATCATCAAAGAAGCCCTGGAGATCACCCGGGACGCCCGCGTCGCTATCCTGGACGAGATCATGCTGCCCTGCATCTCCGCCCCCAGAGCCGAGGTGAGCCAGTACGCCCCTAAAATGCTCACCATGAAGATCGACCCCGAAAAAATCCGCGAGGTCATCGGAAAAGGCGGCTCCGTCATCCAGAAGATCACCGCGGAGTCCGGCGCGACGGTGGATATCGAAGAAGACGGCACCATCCACATCGCGTCCCCCAACGCCTCCTGCTGCGACGCCGCGAAGAAAATGATCGAGACCATCGTCTTCGTCCCGCAGGTCGGCGAGCTGTACTACGGGAAGGTCGTGCGTATCCTCCCGTTCGGCGCGTTCGTGGAGCTGGCTCCGGGGAAGGACGGCATGGTCCACATATCCAAGCTGGCGGAACGCCGTGTGGAACGTGTGGAAGATGTGGTGAACCTGGGCGATATGATCTGGGTCAAGGTCACGGAGATCGACGAGAAGGGCCGCGTGAACCTCTCCTACCGCGACGCCCTGCGGGAGATCAAAGCCAAGAGAGAGTCCGGCACGTCCATCTCATAAAAGGGGAGAATACAAAAACTTATAAACGCCGGGAGACCCGGTCCGATTCACGGACCAGCCTCCCGGCGTATTTTGCGTTTCCCGCTCAGCGTAAGTAGTTCAGAGGATTGACCGCGGTGCCTTTGACGCGGACCTCAAAGTGACAGTGGTTGCCGGTGGAACGTCCGGTACTGCCCGCCTTCGCGATCGCCTGACCCTGATAGACCTTCTCCCCGGCGCGCACCAGCAGGGACGAGTTATGCCCGTAGTAGGTCTGCGTGCCGTTGTCGTGGGTGATGATGACCAGCTTGCCGTAGCTGCCCTTCCAGCCCGCGTAAGTCACCGTGCCGCCATCGGCGGCTTTGATGGTCGCGCCGTAGCTGGCCCGGATGTCAATCCCGGAATGGTAGCTGTAGCTCCCGAAAATGTACCGCCCGCCAAAGTAGGAGTTGATCCGCCCCGAAATGGGCCAGATAAAACGTCCTTTGGACGCTGTTTTCGGTTTTTCCTTGGTGCCGACTGCCTTGACCGTAGTGGTCGGTTCCCGGACCGTCGTCGTCGACTGCACTTCCCGGTCCCGCTCGTAGCCGTTGACGAACGTCACGTCCGCTTCAATCCGCGCCTCGCCCGGTTCGCCCTTGGTCAGGATCTTCGAATCGCCCTTGTACATGGAACTGTCCGGTTTCTCTTCCACGGGACATTCGATGGGCTGCGTGTAGACCTGATGCTCCACCGTCTGCACGGACAGCATGGGGATCTCTTCCCTGACGTTCAGCACCTGGCCGATCATCAGGCTGTTGATGTTCACGTCAGGGTTCAGCGCCTTCAGGTCGCTGACGGACATATCGTTCGTGTAGGCGATGGCGTTGAACGTGTCCCCTTTCTGGACGGTGTAAGTCGTCTCGCCGGTGGTATTGGCCTCCAGCGCGCCGCGCATTTCGTCGACCGTCATCAGTTCGTCCGCCGCGTAGACGTAGCCGACCCGGAGATCTTCCACGAATCCCGCCTCCGTGGTGTTCGCGGTCACATACTGGGACTTGAGATCGTCCAGCATTTTGTTGAGCGTCTCCTCATCCTTGACCACGCCTACCACTTCTCCGTCCACCGTCACCTCGCACTTGCGCAGGTGATCGGTGGCGGAAGCCAACTGTCCGTAGAAGAAGTTCTTGATCTCGATATCGCTGCTCAGGTCGCTTTTCAGCGTCAGCGTGAACTGGTAGTCCACGTTCCCGTTCACCTGGTAGGCGTAGCCCAGCAGAGAAGCGCCCTCCTCTTCCACCTGGCGGATGGCGTCGGAGACGATCTCCTGATCCGCGACGACGCCGACCTGCTGACCGTTCACCGTCACGGCGTAGCTGGGCGTGTACAAGGACATCAGCGTCAGCGCGCCCCCCAGCGCCGCCGACACCACCAGAAAAGAAGCTGGACCTACCGCGCGGCGTCCGGCCGCGCTCTGGATGAGGTACGCCCAGCGGCGGAGATGGAGGTACGTCCACTCCTTCGCGCGGTCCCACGCGGCGGCGGTTTTCTGACGCCGTTCTTCCCGCGTGCGGGACGCGTCCTGTCCCTGCGCCGGAGCCGCCGTCTGTGGCGCAGACTGCGCCTGTTCCGGAACGGCGCGCTCCGTTTCCGCCGGACGCGGCTGTGTGTGATGGGCTTCTTTGGGACGGCGGGACCAGTTACGGTCCTGCCGGTTTTGCTCTCTGCGGACTTTTTGCGCTGTTTCGACCATAGGAGACCTCCATCTATCTCAAACGGCGGACCGCCGTAACGCCAGTGGCTTCAAAAAGGTTACAATTCGGTAACAAAGACAATATACACTTTTTTCCTCCCCCCGTCAACCCTTTTTTTCTTCGCGCCCGCGCCGCCCTATAAAAAAAGCGGTATTCTCCCCCGAAGGGGGAGAATACAAATCGTAAAAAAGCGGCATTCTCCCCCGAAGGGGGAGAATACAAATCGTAAAAAAACGGTATTCTCCCCCGAAGGGGGAGAATACCCAAAAAATCCACGTTAGCTCTGGCTGCCGGACGAAGCGCTTCCGTCCGTTCCGTCGTTCTGGCTCTGGATCGCCAGCATCTCCTCGTAAGCGGCTTCCTTGATCTTTTCCGCTTCCTCCCAGAACGTCTTCGGGTCGATGGAACCCAACGCCTCCAGTGTCGTCACGCCGTAGCTGTCCACCCACTCCTGACTCTTCTCCTGCATCAGGTTGAACACCAGCATATCGCGGAACTGGTCCGGGTCCAGAGGCAGCCGCAGGATGATGTGATAGCCGAACTCGCTCTCCACCACGTCGCTGATCTCCCCGTCCTGGAGCGCCAACGCCGCCGTCTCGAACGGCTCCACCATCTGGCCCCGGTACGCCTCGTAGCCGTCCGGGTTCGCCGCCAACCCTGTGTCTTCGCTGTACTCGTTCATCAGCTGGTCGAACAGCGCGATAGGGTCCTCCGCCGCCCGGAGCTGCGTCAGGAAACCATCAATCTGTTCCTTTTTCTGTGCAATGGTCTCCTCGTCCAGGCTCTCGTTGGTCGACATATCCTTCGTCAGGAGCAGGATGTGTTTGGCCCGGTAGTAACCCTGTTCCGCAGCGTAGGCCAACGCCTCCGCGTCCGTGGGGTAACTTGCGCTTTCCGGTCCGAAGTACTTGTTCTGGAGCTGGCTCTCGAAGCTGCTCCATGTGTACATCTTCTGGAACAGCTCCCAGTCCATCATGTTCATCCAGAGGCAATGCTCCAAGGCGGTCGTATCGCCGTTCACGCTCTCCAGAAGGTTCTCGTGGTAGTCGTTCAGGTCCTGTGCCACCTCCGGAGCGACCGTCAGGTCCTCCTTCTGGGCCAGCTCGGGCAGGAGCCGGTAGAAAGCCGCCACGTTCAGAGAACTGTCCATCATGCTCGTGGACAGGTCCTTGCCTTCCTCGGCAGCCTCGCTGTCCCAGGGCAGCTCCGACATCCCGCTCATCTGGACCGTGTACTCGATGTTGTAGTTCAGCCAGTAGAGGAACATCCCCGCGGTGATCTCATACTCGCCTATCTTGGCGACCACGGTGTCTTTGGCCAGACCGGACGCCGCCAGGAACGGGTCCTGAATCGCGGTGAGATCCACCGGTTCGGTCTGGACGCCGGAACCGGATACAGACCCGGAACCAGCGCCAGACCCGGAGCCGGAACCAGAACCCGAAGAACTGGATACGTCGCCTTTGGAACAGCCCCCCAGCAGGGATGCGGACAGAGCCAGAACGGTCAGTATGGCTCCCATACGTTTGAGTCGATTCATGAATGCAGATTCCTTTCTAAAATAAACCAAAACCCCGCCCATGCTTGGAACCCCGCGGCGATTTTTGTCTATCATAGCACAAATCCAACGGAGAAGCAACCTCCCGCCGCCCAAATATTTTACGGGCCTTGCATTTGTCCGTCCGGCAGGGTAGAATAACGGAAAGTATGCTTCGAAGAGAGAGGAGCGCGTAAGATGACGGTCCGAGGGCATGAATACTACATGGCGCAGGCGTTGGCGTTGGCGCGGGAGGCGGAACGGACAGGAGACGTCCCAGTCGGCTGCGTCGTCGTCCGGGACGGCGAGATCATAGGCCGCGGCCGCAACCGGAGGGAGGCGTCCGGCGACGCCACCGCTCACGCCGAGATGGAGGCGATCCGGGACGCCTGCGCCCGGACGGGCGCGTGGCGGCTCCACGGCTGCGCGCTGTACGTCACGATGGAACCGTGCCCGATGTGCGCCGGAGCGATTCTCAACGCGCGGATCGAGGAGATCCACTATGGGACCAGAGACGCAAAAGCAGGCTGCTGCGGTTCCGTACTCAACCTCTTCGAGGAGCGTTTCAACCACCATCCGCGTATCTACCCCGGCCCGTTCGCCGCGGAGTGCGAAGGACTCCTGCAGGCCTTCTTCCGGGCGTTGCGGTAGGACGCCGCCCCGCCGGACAGGCTCCGGGTCCTGCGCCCGCATAATCCTGCGGACCTGCGCATATGCTTTCCCTATCCGAACGCGCACACAGGATAAGGAGTGATACTGTGAGAGAACGCAGGAACGAAATCGGACGTGCTGTCCGCCGCGGGACCGCGTTGGGTCTGGCGGCGGCAGGGCTGTGGGCGATCAGCCTGACCGCGGACTTCTCCAGTCTGAGCCAGGAGGCGGCCGCGTTGGGGAAGCATTCCCGGACCGCGGCGGCTCTGCTGTACAGCCAGCTGGGCGGGCCCGCGCCGGACGGCGGAACGCCTGCGTTATCCGGCTGGGGCCGGCTGCTGCTGGAACAGTCCGCGCTTCTGGCCGCCGGGGAACCCGCAGTCTCCGCCCGCCGCGCCGCGCCGCTCGAACAGGGATCTCCGCCAGAGGAACCGGTCACGTCCAGCGACGACCAGGAGGAACCGGTTCTCCGCCCGCCGGAAACCGAGGACGGCATCGTCGAGATGACCGCGCAGGGCAAGGCAGGAAACAAGTACCTCTTCGGACAGGGCGTGTACCTGTACAACCGCACCGATATGGAACTGGACGAGTCCGTCCTCACGGCCGGAACCGCAGACGTCCCGCTGGGAGAGGGTCCGCAAATCCTCATCGTACATACCCACGGGAGCGAGGCGTACTCCCAGACCGACGGGGACCTCTACGAGGAGAGCGACCCGTACCGCACCACGGACTGTACCCACAATGTCGTCAAAGTGGGCGCAGAGATCGCGACCGTGTTCCGCGCCTACGGCTTCCAAGTGGTCCACGACACCACATTGTTCGACTACCCGTCCTATAACGGGGCCTATGACCGCTCCAAAGCGGCGGTGGAACAGTGGCTGGCGCAGTACCCTACCATCCGGGTCGTGCTGGACGTACACCGGGACGCTCTGGTGGGACAGGAGGGACAGGTCTACAAGCTGGTGTCCTGGGAGGCGGAACGGAAAGTCGCACAGGTCATGTTCGTGGTAGGCAGTAACGGGTCCGGGTTGGAACACCCCAGATGGCGGGATAACTTAGCCTTTGCCGTCCGACTCCAGCAGAACCTGGTCCAAGGCTACCGTAGTTTAGCGCGGCCTATCGTCCTGCGCAACAGCCGCTACAATCAACAGCTTCTGCCTGGTTCCCTTCTGGTGGAGGTGGGCGGCCACGGCAATACGCTGACCGAAGCGATTGCAGGCGCGCGTCTCTGGGCGGACAACGTGGCCCGGACTCTGAAGGAGCTGAAAGAGGAGCCGTAAGCAGGACGTCTTCCAGCTTCCAGGTCTGCGGATTTTTCCCCCTTCGGGGGAGAGTACAGCTTTTATAGTGGATTTTTTTGTATTCTCCCCTTTTTGGGGGAGAATACCATTTTTTCTGTGGTCAAAAGAAAAATCACCTCAGCGTTCACTGAGGTGATTTCTTTCCTGGTGGACCTGAAGGGGATCGAACCCTCGAACCTCACGGATGCGAACCGTGCGCTCTCCCAGCTGAGCTACAGGCCCAGAAAAACTGCCGCGCGTCGTTTCACACGGCTTTTCTATTATAACAGATTTCCGAGAAATGTAAAGAGTTTTTTTTGCCCTTTTCTCCCGGTCCCGTAAATTTCTTTTTGGGCAGTTTTCGCCGTCTGGGCGGAGAGACCGGAAGTTTTCCGCCTCGCGCCCACGAAAAAAATTTTTTTCGGGAAAGGTGTACGCGTTCGTACACCTTTCCCCCCTTTTTTTCCCTATTTGTAGAGGCTCCGAAAAAGCCCAACCTATGACGTGAAGGAGGAGAAACAATGGATGAAAAAATCACCCAATGGAAGACCGCAATCGCGGCCGCTGGCGGTCTGCTGACCGCTCTGTGGGGTTGGCTGGGCTGGCTTGTGCTGGGCTGGATCGCCGCGATGGTCCTGGACTACCTGACCGGTTCCGCCGCCGCCTGTAAAGCCGGGAATTGGTCTTCCGCCCACGCCCGCGAGGGCATCTGGCATAAGGCCGGGATGATTGTTGTGGTCCTTGTCGCCGGAGGCGCGGATCTGCTGCTCTCCCTGCTGCTCGCCAACCTGCCCGTTTTGGCGTTCCCGGTGCGTTACCCCGGCCTGCTCTGCCCGATGGTCCTCGTTTGGTACAGCATCACGGAGCTTGGTTCCGTGATCGAAAACGCCGTCCGTATGGGGGCGGTCGTCCCGGAATGGCTCAAAAAAACGCTGGAGATCAGCCGGGACGCGGTGGACAAGCTGGCTGGGGAGGACGAAGATGACCGCTGAACGTGTTTTGGAGGCCGCCCGCGCGGAGTTGGGGACCAAAGAGTCTCCGCCCGACTCCAACAAATGCAAATACAACACCGCTTACTATGGCCGGGAAGTTTCCGGGTCCGGCTACCCCTGGTGCGCCGCTTTCGTCTGGTGGTGCTTCCAGCGGACTGGAGCGGCCAAGCTCTACTTCGGCGGCGGGAGGACCGCCTACTGTCCGACCCTTCTGAATTACCACAAAGCGCAGGGACAAGCGGTGCAGGGCGGCTACAAGCCCGGCGATATCGTCTTTTTCAACTTCCAGGGGCAAAAAAATCCCGCCCATGTCGGTATTTGCGAGTCCTGGGATGGGCAATATATCATTACCATCGACGGCAACACCGGCGCCGGCAACGACGCCAACGGCGGAGCCGTCTTGCGCCGGAGACGGCACAAAAAGTACATCGTCGGGGCGTACCGCCCCGCCTACAAGGAGGAAATCCGTATGTCTGAAGAGCAAGTCCGGAAATTAGTCCGGGACGAACTGGCGCGCGTGGAAGCCGAATCCGCTGCCCGACCTGTCCCCGATTGGGCCAAGGAACTCTACGCGGAAGTCGTGGCCCGCGGGATCACCGACGGTTCCCGTCCAATGGCCGCCGCTACGCGGCTGGAAACCGCCATCATGGTCCACAGCGCGACGAAACCATAACACGGGACCGCCGGAACGTCCGGAAGCGTGCAGAGAACCTTGAGGATTTTTTGTATTCTCCCCCTTTCAGGGGGAGAATACAGCTTTTATGGGGAGAATACCGTTTTTATGAGACCGGCGGGGTCAAGCGTAATAGTACCGCCAGCCTGACGCGGTCTGCACACGGCGCACGGTCACGCCGAAAACGCGTTCCAGAACGCCGTCCGCACAGAGCTTCTCCGGAGGTCCGTCCGCCTGGAGCCGTCCCTCCGCGAACACGACCAGCCGGTCCGCCGCCCTCAGAGCCAGGCACAGATCGTGCAGCACCAGCACGACCGTCCGGCCCTCGTCGGCCATCCGGCGGGCTAACGCCATCACTTCCAGCTGACAGGACACGTCCAGGTAAGCGGTAGGCTCGTCCAAAAGCACGTTCTGCGTGTCCTGCGCCAGCACCATCGCGAAGTAGATCCTCTGCCGCTGTCCGCCGGACAGCTCCGCCATAGGCCGCTCCGCCAACTCCAAAGCGTCCACCTGTTCCAGGGCGCGGCGGACGGCAAGCTGATCCTCCGGGCGGTAACGCCGGGGGTAGTCCAGGTACGGGAACCGCCCGTGCAGCACCATCCGGCGGGCGTTGATATCCGGCACGTTCCGGGACTGCGCCAGGTAGGAGATCCGGCGGGCTCTCTGACGGGGCGTCAGACGCTCCAACGCCTGCCCGTCTAACCAGATCCCTCCGCCTAAACGCGGCTGGAGTCCCAGAATCGTGCGCAGGAACGTACTCTTCCCGCAGCCGTTCGGCCCCGCTAACACCGTCAGTTCCCCAGGCCCGAAGGTCAGCGTCACGTCTTCCAGCACGGACCGGGCCGGGTACCCGGCCCGTAGGGATTCCAGCTGTATCAAAACGTCCGCCCTCCCCTCTGCCGCAGCAGCAGCCATAGAAAAAACGGTCCGCCTAAAAACGACAGCACGATTCCCACCGGCAGCTCGTAGGGCGCGAACAGGACCCGCGCCAGTAAATCGCACCCGGTCAGCAGCGCCGCGCCCCCCAACGCGGACGCAAGCAGAAAGTACCGGCTCTCTCCGCCCGCCAGCCGCCGCATGATGTGAGGCACGATCAGTCCTACGAAACCTAACAGTCCCGCAAAACTCACCGCCGCCCCCGCTAACGCCGCCGCCAGCGTCAGCAGCACCAGACGCAGCGAACGGACCCGTAAACCTAAACTCTGCGCGGTGTCCGTCCCCAGCATCAGCACGTCCATCTCACTGCCCAGCGCGAACGCCGCCGCCAGCGTCGGGAGGATCACCCAAGCCGCCGGGATCACCCGCGCCATCGTGACCCCAAACAGCCCGCCTACGCGGAAATCCGAGTACCCGCTGAGCGCTTCCGGCACAAAGGTGATGACCGCGTCGATGCCCGCGCCAAAGATGCTGGACACCGCCGCTCCCGTCAGCACGACCGTGAATCGAGACGCTCCGGTCCTCCGCGCGACGGACAGCACCAGCAGGACTCCGGCCAACGCCCCCAAAAAAGCCGCCAGAGGTCCGCACGGTTTCTCGGGGAACAGCGCGCAGCTCAACGCTACCATCAGCCCGGCTCCGGCGTTGACGCCGATGAGGTTGGGCGCGGCTAGAGGGTTGGCCAGCACGTTCTGGATGATCGCCCCGGAACAGGCCAACGCTCCGCCCGCCAGCAGGCAGCCGCACGTGCGCGGGAAGTAGACGTACCGCACAATCCGCGCCGCCGCGTCCGACCCGCCCGCTCCGCATAACGCCCGCCATACCGCCGCCGGCGACACGGCTACCCCGCCGAAACAGAGGCTCAGGCCCGCCAGCGCCAAAACCAGCCCGGACAGTACGGTCAGTTCACGAATCCGGGTAGAGGAGCTTCGCCAGCTCTTCATACGCTTCCCCCCACCGCCTGTTGGGCTTCAAATTGTACAGCTGATCGTCCAAAATGTGGAACCGCCCCTCCTGTACCGCGGTCAGTTCCCCCCACGCCGGATTGCTCAACAACGTCTGTTCCAACGTGCGTTCCGCGTCCGTCTGGTCCGCCCCTTGCAGCACCGCGAACACAAAGTCCGGGTCCTCCGATAGAATGACCTCCAAGCTCAGCTGCTCCAACAGCCCGTTCGGGCTGTCCGCTACATTGACGCAGTCCAGATCCGCCAGCATCTCCCCCAGCACGCTGTCCCGGCTGTCCTTGACCTTGCAGCTGGAACCCGTAGCCCGGACGTACAGCACCCGAGGCCGGGACCCGTCCGCTTTGGCTCTGGCCGCGTCGATCTGCGTCTGGAGAGCCAGCCCGTACTGCTCATAGTACTGCGTCTGACCGGTGATCTGCGTGCAGATGTCCAGCATATTCAGGTAATCCTCGAAGCCGGTCACGTGGAAGTACGCCACGGGCAGCCCCATTGCTTCCAACGTCTCCAGCAGCTCCACCTGCGCGGCGGTGTTGCTGCTGGCCAGGACCAGATCCGGCTGGACGGAAAGGAGAAGTTCCAGGCTCGGGGTCTTGACGCCGCCTAAGTCCACGACGTCCTCGTCCAAGCCCAGGTCGAAGCTGGTCCAAGCGTCCCCTGCCGCCGCCGTCAGCGTATCCTTCCCGCCCGCCAGGCACCATATGTCCGCGAAGCTCCCGGTGAGCGCGGCGACGCGTTCCGGCTGATCCACCGTCACGGTCCGGCCCAGGCTGTCCGAGAACGTCACGCCAGTCGCCGGAGCGGTCGAGACGCTTCCTCCCCGCCCGCCGCAGGCGGTCAGCAACAGCGCCGATACCAAAAACAAAACGATTTTCCGTCTCATAGGGACCCCTCCCGTCCGTCCGCGCCCGCAAATTGGAGCCGTTTGGTCCTATTCTAACAGAAAGCTCCTCCTTTTACAAGAGCCACCGTTCCGGCGTCACGCCCGTCTCATACAAGCTGTATTCTCCCCCCAAAGGGAGAAGAATACAAAAAATCCCGCATATGTCTATTATCGTAGACTATCGTTTTCCCGTTTTCTCCTACACTATCTGTTGAGAAAGAGGGGTGAGGCGGTGCAATTCGACAATCGTGCGGTTGGGAGAACCATTCGCAGTCTCCGCAATAAGAAGGGCGTATCTCAAGATGTTTTGAGCGGCTTCGCGGGAATTGCCCGCACTCATCTGACAATGATTGAGAACGGGGATAAACAGGCAAATTTTGAAACCATCTGGAAAATTGCAAATGCTCTGGATATGCGTCCCAGTGAGCTTGTTGCTCAAATTGAGGCTGAAATAGAACGAAATAGTTGATAGTATGGGACGGGGCGCGGTAGTAGCGGCAAGCAATGGACCCGTTGCAAAACGGCAAAAAAAGAGGAAATTGGCAGCCCCAAAGGGCAGCCAATTTCTCTTTTTGCTTAAATGGGGCGTGACGCTGGAGTCTGTCAGAAGCGGTCGGGCCAGCCGGAGAGGAACCAGACCGGCGCGAGCCAGCTGAGCAGGAACACGAGTAAGTTCAGGGGAGACAGGGAGCTGTAGGCGGCCAGCGAGACCAAATAAGCGGCTAACGCGACGCCTAAGGCGGCGCTCATGCAGCACAGGGCCGCGCCCAAACGGACCGCGCGGCGTAAGCGGCGGCCAGCGGTGACGGCCTCGGCGCAGGGGAAGAGTCCCTCCCGGCACAGCAATGCGGTGAGGGTCTCGCTGTGGAGCTGGTCCGGGTCGGACAACTCCCGGCGGCGTTCCACTTGCGGGAAATCCATCTTGTCCGCGGCCAGCCGGAAGCGTTGTTGGAGCATCGCGGGGATCAGGTTAAAGTCCCGGGTGGCCAAAACTACGGAGACTTTCTCCCGCATCAGCTCCTCCACGGAGGGGAAGACGGTGTCGGGCAGGGAGTAGTTCAGGGCGAAAATACCGGCCAGCTGTCCGTTGATGGCGCAGAAGACCGCGCTTTTGACGTTCAGGCCGGGGGGCAGGGAGATCTCCATCAGGCGCATGAAGGCGGCGGAGCCGACTAAGACCTGATCGCCTCGGATCTCGGCGGACAGGCCGCCCTCGTAGCAGCACAGGTCGTTGGCCTTACGCATCAGGCCGCCCAAGGCCCGCAGCTGTTCGTGGAACAGGCGGGTCAAGCCGCTGCCGGAGTCCCGGATGAGGGTCGCGGTGTAGGCCATGACGCGTTCCACGGGGAAATTGTGGAACATTTTGTACCCGTTGAACTCCACGTAGCCCGGCGGGAAGAGGTCGGAGTCGGTGACGAGGAGCCGGTTTCCGCGGCGGGACCGGGCGACGCCCGGCCAACCGGCCAGAGCCGCGCCGCTTTGGGCCAAGCGGCGGGCGAGTTTGAACACAGGCCGTCCGTAGACCAGCGCCCCGCCGAACGCCGCGGATGCGGTGAACAACGCGGACAGCGCCCAGATCAAGTCCTGTCTGTGTTCCACGGTAGCCACGAACGCCAGCAGTACGTCGGCCAGGAACAGCAGCGGACAGCAGCGGCTGTAGATACGCTGCGCCCCGTCGTCCGTCTGGATCTGACTGCCGAACCCTTCCGGCGTGCCCGGCCACTTGGAGAAGCTGTCTTTACCGTTCCACTTGCCGGGGTCCAGGGTGATCCGGTAAGGTTCGGCGGAAGCCGCGGCGGTCCGGCAGGACAGCCGCAGTCCAGCGCGTTTGCAGAAGCTCCCGTGGAGCAGGAAAAACATCCCGAACAGGACCGCCGCGGCGTAGGGCAAGCGCGGGGTCTCGGGCGGGTGCAGGGCCAGCAGGATGCCGTCCGCCAGCGTGAAGCCGCAGGAGAACGCGGCTAAGGTATCCATCCCGAACCGTCCCCGCAGACCGCGCCACAGGCCGACGGCTAACGCGTCGATGGCCAGCAGCGCGCCCAGTCCGAGCAGGCCGACGGCGAACCAGCCTTGTATTGCGGCGACGTCCTCCGGCCACGCCAGTCCCAGCGCGGGGATCAGCAGCTGTCCGCCTGCGGCGCAGGCCAGGAAAAACAGGAACACGCTCCGCACTTGCATCCCGTGCAGGCCGATCCCGTAACGCCGGGCCAATTCCTCCGGCGGCGTGTCCGGCGGCGGCGGCGCGGCGCGGTGGGGCAGGCGGAACCACGTTTCCCGTTCCGGTCCGGCCTCCTCCAACGGTTCGTCCTCCCAATCCGTTCCTGGGATCAGGCTTTCCAAACGGCGCACTTCTTCCGGGTCGGTACTCTCGTCCTCTTCGAACATCCGGTCCGCGTAGTGGTCTGCGCGGCGGCTCAAGTCCTTCAGGAACGCGGTCAATACGCTTTCCTCCCGGCTTTTCGGCTGCGTCTCCTCGTGGACCTCTTCCCGCCGCTCCCCGCCGGGGAATGGGATGACCGTGTCGGATTCCGCTCCATCGTCTTCTTCCGGCTCCTCGTCCGGCGCGTCCTCGGGCGGCGCAGCTACTGCGCCGGGAAACGCTACGACTTTCGGCTTCGGCCCGCGCCCGTACTCCGCCAGGATCTCGTCCAGTGAGAACCCGGCTCCGTCCGCGCTCCCGATGAGTTTTTTCACATCGGCCAAGTCGCTCGTGTTCATTTTTTTATCTTCGCGCTCGTCCATTGGTACTCCTTCGCCGGGCTACGCGTTTTGCAAGGTCCCGCCCCCGGCTGAGACGGGACCTTGAACTTGTCTCTGCTAACCGCCTGTCCGCTGCCGCACCGCCTCGTACAGCAGCACCGCCGCCGCTGCGGAAGCGTTCAGCGAATTGATCTTCCCGAACATCGGGATGGACACCGTAAAGTCGCACGTCTCCGCCACTAAACGTCCCATTCCTTCCCCTTCGCTGCCGATGACGATGGCCGCGGGACCTTTCAGGTCCGCCCGGTACAGGCTCGTGGTCCCTCCGGCGGCCGTCCCGAACACCCAGATACCAGCCGCTTTCAGCTCCTTGAGCAGCGCGGGTAAATTCGGCACGCGGGCGACCGGCACGTGCGCGACCGCTCCCGCGGACGTCTTCGCCACCACCGCCGTCAGCCCTGCGGAACGGCGTTTCGGGATAATTACCCCGTGCGCGCCTGCCGCGTCCGCCGTGCGGATGACCGCCCCTAAATTATGCGGGTCGCTCAACTCGTCGCACACCACCAGCAAAGGCGGTTCTCCTTTTTCCTGCGCGGCGGCTAACATCTCGTCCACGCTCGCGTAGGCCCGCACCGCCGCCTGCGCGATTACGCCTTGATGCGCGTGCGTGCGGCTCATCGCGTCCAGCTTCCGCCGGTCCGCCTCCACTACGACCACGCCCTTCTCCCGCGCCGAAGCCGCGATATGGCCTAACGCCCCGTCGTGTTCCCCTTTTTGCAGGAAGATCTTGTCCAGATTGACTCCGGCCCGTAACGCTTCAATCACCGCGTTCCGGCCTTCTATGATTCCGTCGTTTTCCGTTTCGACCGGCGCGGAGCGCCGTAACCGTTCCCGCATAGTAATCCTCCCAGCAAACGCTTTTTTTTAGGATTGTCCACTTTTTGTGATTGCCTACGCCTCGCAGCATCGGGGTCCAGGGGGTTGGCCCCCTGGCGCGGGTCCAGGGGCGCGGAGCCCCTGGCGGGTTTGGGCGGAGCCCAACATAAAATAATCCAGTTCTTTTTGGTTCTTTTTCTCTCGAGAAAAAGAACCTGGACCCCGATGCCGCGAAGCGTGGTCTATCACTAATCCGCTCCTGCAATTATACCCTACCAACTCCCCCCCGTCAACAAAAAGCGCCTTGGTCTTGCGCATTTGGTCGGCTTGTACTACAATCGGAACTGTAAGAAATTCGTAAGAGATTTCCCAACGTCTTTGTAAGAAACAGCTGTTATCCTAAGACCAGCGAACGAGGAAGGAGCAAACCCTCATGAGAGAAACACAGGACACGATACTAGTCGTGGACGACGACCGGGAGATCGTCGGCGCGATTGCGGCGGCGTTGGAGAAGGAGGGCTACCGAGTCCTGCGCGCCTACGACGGGATGCAGGCGCTGGAACAGGCGTTGGAACCGTCGCTGCGGCTGATTCTGATGGACGTGATGATGCCGCGCTTGGACGGCCTGTCGGCGGTGCTGCGGATACGGGAACGTCGGAATCTGCCGATCATCGTGCTGTCGGCCAAGAGCGAAGAGAGCGATAAGGTGTTAGGGCTGTCTATGGGGGCGGACGATTACGTCACGAAACCGTTCGGGGTACAGGAGCTGGTGGCGCGGGTACGCAGTCAGCTGCGCCGCTACACGCGCTTAGGCGACGTGAACGCCGTGACGGAAGGCCGTATCGTCAACGGACGGCTGAGCTACGACCCGGAAGGCCGCGTGCTGGAAGCCGATGGCGATCCGGTCCGGCTGACCAACATCGAGACCGGTATCGTGGACCTGTTCATGCGGAACTTAGGCCGCGTGTTCCCGGCGGAGGAGATTTACCGGCGGGTCTGGGGGGAATCCGCCTGGGCGTCGGAAAACACCGTGATGGTGCATATCCGGCGCATCCGGGAGAAAATCGAGCTGAATCCTCGGGAGCCAGATTACTTGAAAGTGGTGTGGGGAATTGGATACAAAATGGAAAAAAAGTAGCCGGAGCGGAACGTTCCTCGGCTTCCTGGCCTTCGTCCTGAGCGTCTCGCTGCTGCTGGACGGAGCGGTCTACTTCGGGAACGCGCTTGGTTCCGCCAGCGGGCGGCGGCAGATAGCGGACAGTTTCGCGGCGGATTGGCGGGACAGCGGCGCGTTCCGTCAGTTCGTCGGCTCCCGCCTGGAAACGCTCATCACGATGGGCGCGGGAGGTCTCGTCTACGGCTACGACGGCTATTGGGACATCAACCGTGAAAATTACTACAAGATCAACAGCAATCGTTCCCAAGCCATCCACGACAAGTGGAAGGACGACAAAAACGTCCTCTACACCGTCGCCAAAGACGGCGAAACGCTCTACAGCAACAGCGAAACGCTCCACACGTCCACCGCGCCCGCCGGGCTGCCGGAAGGGTACAGTTTCCTGCTCCAGTTCGACGGCGCGAAGGTCCGCGCCTGGAAAAACGGCTCCGAACTGGACCTCTACGGCGACGGCTACTACCGCTACGACAGCGCGGAAAGCGAACTGCAATGGTACCTCCCCGGTTACCGGAACTTCACCGTAGACGAGGCCGGCGCGAAAGTCCGCGTGACGATGGCCGTCATCGACGTCCCACAAACGTTCGTTCGAGGCAGCTACGGCAAGGACGGCACGCAATACTACAACGAACTGTACTACGTCAAGCAAAACTTAGCCGATTGCCGCGCCGCTGTGAGCGCGCACGGGATACGTCTGGCTCTCGGCGCGGGGCTGTTCCTACTGTACGTGGTCCTGCGCCGCGGCAAACGTCAGGCCGATCAAGTCCTAGCCCGCTGGACCGGGAAGCTCTGGTTCGAAGCAAAACTTCTGCTGACCGTGTCCGTCGTGTTCCTCTTCCTACCCCGCCCGGCGTACTTGGGACAGGTCTGGTCCGAGTTGACTTACGCCTACGCCCCCACCGTCGCAATCAGCGGCGGTTCCGCGTCCACCGCGTCGGATGTTGATGTTGGAATCATACAAGAAGACGTTCAGACCTACGAGATCCCTATGGAGGCGTATCAGGAACAGACGGACCGCTTCGGCAGAGCCATGACTATCCTCTCCGAAAACGGCGGCTGGCTGCTGCGGGAGTACCTCGGCGAGCTGGCCCAAGCGACTGCGAACCTGCTGGTGATCTTCTGGACGGTCTACCTGCTGGTCTTCAACGACTGGCGGTATAATCCCGGCTTCTGGAAACACGGCGTATTCGGCCTGATCGCCGCAGGCGAATCCAAATACCCGCTCCAAAAACAACTGCGCCGTATGAACGGCTTCTTCGGGTTAGCGGTGGGGACGCTGTGGCTGGAAACGTTATCGCTGCTGGTTTTGCAGACCGTGCGCGCTTACCTGCCCGCGTGGTTCATCTGGAACTTACTGGGTCTGCCTTGGCTGTTGTCCGCGGTGGTGTGGGGGTGGTTCTACCGGCGTCAGAAACGGCTGTGGCAGGATTTCGGCGCGGTGTCGGAACAGCTCGCCGCGATACGAAACGGGTCCTTGACCGACGACCTGCTCCTGCCTGAAGACGCCGGACTGTACCAAATGGCCGACGACCTGAACCACATCCGTCAGGGACTCCACCAGGCCGTGGAAGAACGTACCCAGAGCGAACGCATGAAAGTGGAACTCGTCACCAACGTCTCCCACGACCTGAAAACCCCGCTGACCTCCATCCTCAGCTACACGGAGCTTCTGGCTCAGGAACCGCTGGAACCTCCCGCCAGCGAGTACGTCCAGATCATGAGCCAGAAAGCCCAGCGGCTCAAGGCGATGGTCCAGGACGTCTTCGAGGTCAGCAAAGCCGCCTCCGGACAGCTCCCTGTGAAACTGGAACGTCTGGATTACGCCCGCCTGCTCCGCCAGACGCTGGCCGATATGGCGCAGGCAATCGAAGCCAGCGGCTTGACCTTCCGCACGGACCTCCCCGAAACGGAAGTCCCTATCACCGCCGACAGCGACCGCTTGTACCGCGTCTTCCAGAACCTCATCGGCAACGCCTTGAAATACTCCCTGCCCGGCTCCCGCGTCTACCTGAACCTGTCCGTGGAACACGGTTCGGCTACCGCCAGCGTCCGCAACACCTCCGCCGAGGAGCTGAAACCAGGCGTGGAATACACCGCACGCTTTGTCCGCGGCGACGAGAGCCGTTCCGATGGCGGCTCCGGACTCGGCTTGTCCATCGCCCAGTCCTTCGCCCAAGCCTGCGGCGGGGAACTCTCCGTTTCCACCGACGCCGACCTCTTTACCGCTGCCGTCACTTTCCCACTGGGCGAAAATCTATAGAAAAAGACGCTTGCCAAACTTGACAAAACGTCCGCTTACCGTGTATAATAGTTGACGGAAGGGCATCGTTACAGACGGTCAGCCCTTACAGTTTGGCAAAGAAATTTCTATGCTGACTGCTCGTGCCACCGGGCAGTCAGCACGCTTTTGGGGCCGTGAGTACCGTCACCAAAACGGTGAACATCACGCACAGCACAAAGCGGAGGACTTTCATCCAACGCTTATCACCCATCAGCCTCACCCCCTTTTCCAGGGAGTGGCCAACCGCCTTTATGTAACAATGCCCTTCCGGCCTCCGCCTGACGGCGTCGGCATCCCTATTATACCAAATCACATCGCTATTTGTCAAATCTTACCGCTCGCTTGGACACATTTGTATTAAAGAGCTTTTTGTATTCTCCCTTGAAAAAAGACGCTTTGCCAAACTTGACAAAACGCCCGCTTACCGTGTATAATAATTGACGGAAGGGCATCGTTACGGACGGTCAGCCCAAATCAATCAGAATAGGAACCTATGCTGACTGCTCGCGCTACCGGGCAGTCAGCACGCTTTTGGGGCCGTGAGTACCGTCACCAAAACGGTGAACATCACGCACAGCACAAAGCGGAGGACTTTCATCCAACGCTTATCACCCATCAGCCTCACCCCCTTTTCCAGGGAGTGGCCAACCGCCTTTATGTAACAATGCCCTTCCGGCCTCCGCCTGACGGCGTCGGCATCCCTATTATAGCAAATCAGAGCGCGAATTGTCAAATCCCGCCGCCCATTCGGGCGGCGTTTTACTTGGAGCAATTCCAATTTAGGATTGTTTTTCTGCGGCGGCGCATGTATAATAGAAGCAGAAACCGCCGCCTGCCCAAACGGACCGGCGCGAAACGGAGGAAACTATGGAAAAGCTGCTGGAATTGCTGGAACAGGATTGCACGATGCCTGTGGAACAGTTGGCGGCCGCCTTGGGCGAACCGCCCGAGGCGGTACGGGCCGCGCTCAAACAGTACGAGAAGGACCGCGTAATCTTAGGCTACCAGGCCGTCATCGACTGGGACCAGATCCGCCGGGAGACCGTCACCGCGTTGATTGAGGTCAACGTCACGCCGCAGTCCATCGACGGCTTCGACCGGATCGCCGAGCGGATCTACCAGTACGACGAGGTGGAGAGTATGTACCTGATGAGCGGGTCCTTCGACCTGACCGTCATCGTCTCCGGACGCACGCTCCGGGAAGTGGCGCAGTTCGTCGCGTCGCGGCTGGCTCCGATTCAGGGCGTCACCGGCACCGCCACCCACTTCATCCTGAAAAAATACAAAGAAAAACATCTGGTGTTCCGCCCCCAGGACCCGGAGGAAAAGGAGTTTATTTTCGTATGACTTACGAGAACATCCTGAATCAGCGTATCCAGAACGTGAAACCTTCCGGCATCCGTAAGTTCTTCGATATCCTGGAGGAAATGACCGACGCCATCTCCTTAGGCATCGGCGAGCCGGACTTCGTGACGCCTTGGCATATCCGCGACGCCGGTATCTACTCCCTGGAACGCGGGCATACCAAGTACACCTCCAACGCCGGTATGCTCCAGCTCCGCCGGGAAATCGCCGCTTACCTCAACCGCCGCTTCGACTTGCAGTACGACTACGCTTCCCAGATTCTCGTCACCGTCGGCGGCAGCGAGGCGATTGATTTAGCCCTCCGCGTGCTGGTCGACCCCGGCGATGAAGTCATCGTTCCCGTGCCGTCCTTCGTCTGCTACGGCCCGCTGGCGGAAATGTCCGGCGGCGTGCCGCGTTACCTCACGCTCAAAGCGGAAAACGAGTTCCGGCTCACCCCGGACGAACTCCGCGCCGCGATCACCCCGAAAACAAAAGTCCTCGTCTTACCATTCCCGTCCAACCCGACCGGCGGTACGATGGACCGGAAGGATTTGGAGGGCATCGCCGAGGTACTCCGCGGCACCGATATCATGGTCCTCTCCGACGAAATCTACGCCGAATTGACTTACGGCCGCCGCCACGTCTCCTTGGCGAACCTGACCGATATGTATGAGCGGACCGTCGTGGTCAACGGCTTCTCAAAAAGCCACGCCATGACCGGTTGGCGGATGGGCTACGTCTGCGCGCCGCAGCCTATCGTCGCCGCGATGACCAAACTGCACCAGTTCGGCATCATGTCCGCCCCGACCACCAGTCAGTACGCCGCCGTGGAAGCCATGCGCAACGGCGACCGGGACATCGAACATATGCGCGAGGAGTACGACCGCCGCCGCCGCTACCTGGTGGAAAACTTGAACCGGATCGGTCTGCACTGCTTCGAGCCGAAAGGCGCGTTCTACGTCTTCCCGGATATCCGCGCCACCGGCCTGTCCAGCGAGTCCTTCTGTGAGCGGTTCCTTCTGGAAGAGAAAGTCGCTGTCATCCCCGGTTCCGCGTTCGGCCCCGGCGGCGAAGGCTTCGTGCGCGCCTGCTACGCCGCGTCGATGAAGGACATCGCCGAGGCGGTCGCCCGTATGGACAATTTCCTCACAAATCTGAGAAGAAAACAAGGAAAAGAGGTACTTTCGTGAACATTGTGTGTTTGGATATGGAAGGCGTTTTGGTACCGGAAATCTGGATTGCCTTCTCCGAGGCCAGCGGAATCCCGGAACTGCGCCGCACGACGCGGGATGAACCCGATTATGATAAGCTGATGACCTGGCGGCTGGGCGTCCTGAAAGAACACGGGTTAGGTTTGAAGGAAATCCAGAACGTCATCGCTCAAATCGACCCGCTCCCCGGCGCGAAAGGCTTCCTGGACGCCCTGCGCGCCGAAACCCAAGCCGTCATCCTGAGCGATACCTTTGAACAGTTCGCACAGCCCTTGATGGAGAAGCTGGACTGGCCCACCCTCTTCTGCAACACCTTAAACGTCGCCCCGGACGGCGAGATCACAGGTTACAAAATGCGCTGTCAGCAGTCGAAGCTCTCCACCGTGCGGGCGTTCCAGTCGATTGGTTACGACACCATCGCCGCCGGGGACAGCTTCAACGACCTGGGCATGATTCAAGCCAGTAAAGCCGGGTTTCTGTTCCGCTCCACCCCCGCGATCAAAGCCGCGCACCCCGAAATCCCCGCCTTCGAGGACTTCGACGCGCTCCTGAACGCCATCCGCGCCGCTCTGTGAGTGGCGGGGCTAGCCCCGCACCCCATTGGGGCTTCGCCCCAAACCCCACCAGAGGGGCCAGCCCCTCTGGACTCCCTGGACTGCGGCCCGTGAGCAATCTCTGAAATTTTTGCGTTCTTACGTTTGGATGTTCTTTCTGTTTTCGGAATGGAGGCTTTTATGGGATTCCCAATTGAAAAAATGCACTACACCTTTGCTGATCTTCTCGAAATGACCGATGTGGAACACTGCGAGGTGATTCATGGGGAACTTCTGGCACTCGCCGCTCCTATGCGAATCCACCAGGACGTGAGCCGGGAACTTTTCGTTCAGATTGCGAACTATCTCGATGGAAAGAAGTGCAAGGTTTATTCCGCGCCCTTTGCCGTGCGCCTGTTTGAGCAACATGACGAGAAACCGGAAGATGTCGATACCGTCGTGGAACCGGATATCGTGGTCGTGTGTGACCCGGATAAGCTGGACCAGTACGGGTGCAAAGGCGCGCCGGACTTCATCATCGAAATCCTGTCCCAGTCGACGCAAAAGCGTGATATGCTCGTGAAATTGCGGCTGTATCAGAGCGCGGGCGTCAAAGAATACTGGATCGTCAGTCCGTCTGCCGAATCCATTCAGGTCTATTTGCTGCATGAAGGGAAATTGGTCATCCACGAAGTCTACGAGAAACAAGACACTGCGCACGTCTCCGTTCTGGACGACTGTTCCATTGATTTGCGCAAAGTATTCCGTGCGCAATCAGGATAAATGAGGTATCATATGGGAATTTTTATCGGTCTGCTGCTTTTATTGACACCGCTGCTTCTGCTGCTCATCGCGGCGCTCGGTACGCCAGCTGTCGCGGCGTTGTTCGCGCTGGTTCTGTCCGGGCTGGGCCTGAACCATATCCGCCTGACGGGAGAGATCAAAGACCTGAAAGAGCGTCTGGACCATCTGGAACGCCAGAACAGAGAGGGGAAATGAATCATGCACCTGTTCGGTTGGGGGAAAAATAAAGATACGGCTGATTTTTCGTTCCGCGTGGACGACGTGTTCCATATCAAAGGTCACGGCGTCGTCGTCACCGGTCAGGTGACGGCGGGGAAGGTCCGCAAAGGCGTTCGCGTGACCTGCGTCAAAGCCGATGGGACCAGTTTCCCTTGCCTGATCCAGAAGATCGAACAGCCGGACCCAAGCGTTCGGGGGCAGTTCGTGCATCCGGACTACGCCAGCGCGGACGGTCCGTTCCAGGGGAGCTACGCGTTCTGGATCGCGGACCGCCAGCCGTCGGAGTTCCACTCCGGCGACCGGCTGATCGCCGGAGAGAACGCGTGAAGAAATTGATTCAGGAAATGGGTGATTTTCAATGACTGCTTCGTTTGCGGAGCTTCCGTTCCAAACGGCGGACATTTTACTGCCCGTGGATTGCGACCTGAGCCTTTGGTCGGTGGTGGCCTGCGATCAGTACACGTCTCAGCCGGAGTACTGGCAGCGGGTGGAGGAACAGGTCGGACGCGCGCCGTCGTCCCTGCGGCTGATCCTGCCGGAGAGCTGCTTGGAGGGGCCGGACGTGGAGACCGACATCATGGAGATCAACAACACCATGACGCGGTATCTTCGGGAAGGCCGCTTCCGCACGCTGCGTGAAACGATGGTCTACACGGAACGTACCCTGGATGACGGTTCGGTGCGCTGCGGGCTGATCGGCAAGGTGGACCTGACGCAGTACAGCTACGAGCCGAACGCTGCCGCCGCAATCCGGGCCACCGAGGAGACGGTCATGGAACGTATCCCGCCGCGGGTGAAGGTGCGCAAAAACGCGCCCATTGAGCTGCCGCACGCCATGCTGCTGGCGGACGACCCGGAAGACGGTTTGTTTTCCGGCTTGCGCGGCGCGCGGGACGATATGGAGCTTCTGTACGATTTCGACCTGATGGAGAACGCCGGACACGTCCGCGGCTGGCGGCTGGACGCGGAGCAGTTGGAGTTCACGGCGTCCGCTTTACGCGCCTTGCAGGCGCGGGCCGTGCGGGAACGGAACGGGTTGCTTTTCGCGGTGGGGGACGGCAACCACTCCCTGGCCGCCGCCAAGGAGTGCTACGAACGCCGGAAACGGCTCACAGCACCGGAACAGTGGCTCTCTTTGCCCTCCCGTTTCGCTCTGGCGGAGCTGGTCAACCTCCACGACCCCGCCGTGTCCTTCCACCCCATCCACCGGGTGGTCTTCGGCGCGGAACCGCAGGACGTCCTGAACGCCCTGTGCCGCTTCTACCCCGGCGCAAAACGGGGCGTTTGGAGCGAGGACCTCCCGTACAACGCCATCCCTTACGCCTACGGCGATACCCGCGGTTCCGTCACGCTGCCCGGCCCGGCTCAACCGATGCCGGTGCATCTCCTCCAGACGTTCCTGGACAGCTGGCTGCGCACCGCTTCCGGCGTCCGGGTGGACTACATACACGGCCGTCAAGTGGCCTGCCAACTGGCCCTACGGCCCCGGACCACCGCGTTCCTGATGCCGTCCGTGCCGGAAAACGAACTGTTCTCCGCCGTGGCCCGGGACGGCGCGTTTCCGCCGAAGTCCTTCTCCATCGGCCGGGCGCAGGACAAACGGTTCTATCTGGAAGCCCGGAAGATCCGGGCGTGAGGGGGAGCTATGGAACGACACGCCCACGCGAAACTGAACCTGTCCCTGGACGTGCTGGGGAAACGTCCCGACGGCTACCACGAGATGAAAATGGTCATGCAGTCCATTTCCCTGTCCGACCGCCTGACGTTGGAATGGCGCGAGGAACCTGGCGTCCGGGTGCGTTCGACGTTGAGCTTCCTCCCGGTGGGGGAAAAAAATCTGGCCGCCGCCGCCGCGCTGCGGTTCTACGAGGCCCTGGAGCGGGAACCGCCCGGTTTGGTCATCACGCTGGAAAAACACATCCCCGTCTGCGCCGGGATGGGCGGCGGGAGCAGCGACGCCGCCGCGGTTCTCCGGGGCCTGAACCAGCTGGAAGGTTCCCCATTCCCGCCGGAGCGGCTGGCGGAGATCGGCGCGCGGGTGGGTTCCGACGTCCCCTACTGCGTGCTGGGCGGGACCGCCCTGGCGCAGGGCAGAGGTGAAATCCTAACGATTTTGCCGCCGCTTCCGACCTGCTGGGCCGTGGTCTGCAAACCGGAGTTCTCCATCTCGACCCCGGAACTCTTCGCCCGGCTGGACCAGTGCCGTATCCGCTGCCGGCCGGATACCGCCGGGATACTCGCGGCGTTGGAGTCCGGCGACTTGTACGGCGTGGCGCGGCGTATGTACAACGTCTTCGAGGACGTGCTGCCGCCCCGCCAGCAAAACCGTATCGCGGCCCTGAAGCATACCCTGATCCAATACGGCGCGTTAGGGGTCAGCATGAGCGGCACCGGTCCGACGGTCTTCGGGCTGTTCGACGCCCCCGAGACCGCCCGGCTCGCGCAACAGCGCCTCACGCAGGATTGCCCCGAAACTTTTTTGTGCCAGACCGTCTGACGAGGAATACATATAGAAAACGCCACTGGAAAACCGCTCCAGTGACGTTTTATTTTTTGTTTGAAACCCGCAGTTCTTCCACAATGATCGTAAGCGCTTCGATTTGCCGGTCGGTCAAACCGTCGACGTTGATGGAACGGTTGCCCGGCGCACCGAGAAGATAATCTGTGCTTACGCCAAATAGCCGCGCGATTTGGAGCAGTACGTCGTAAGGCGGATAGTGGATCTCGTTTTCGTAGGAGCTGATGACCGACTTGGAAACGCCAAGCTGTTTTGCAAGCGCGACCTGTGATATATTCCTCTGGGTCCGTAACTGTTTTATTTTCTGTCCCATCTGCGGTAAATACACTTCCGCCGCCTCCTTCCTGCACATCTGATTTTATAGAATCAATGGACAGAATTACAGGAATTTTTCCTGAAATAGTTGACATCCGGTTTCCAGTCGTTTATAATCATGACAAGCAGAAGATTGGAACGCAAAACCCGCAACAAAACAGATAAGGAGGCTCTAATATGAAACGTTTTATTTCTCTGCTGCTCTTTTTTGCTGTCACATTGTCCTTGGCCACAAGCACGTTTGCGGCCAGCCCGGAGGCGATGGACGCCGCAAATGCGCTCTATCAACAGGGGCTTTTCAGCGGGACGGGTGGAACTGATGCGAACGGGAACCCGAATTTTGAACTGGACCGCGCCCCGACAAGGTATGAAGCAGTCACGATGCTCGTCCGTCTGTTAGGCAAGGCGGATGAAGCGCAAAACACCGCTTGGAATACACCATTTACCGATGTAGCTGACTGGGCGAAGCCTTATGTTGGGTACGCTTACGCAAACGGCTTGACCTCTGGCACGTCGGACACCACATACGGGGGAGATCAGAAGGTAACTGCGTCTGAATATTTGACCTTTGCTCTTTGCACCCTTGGCTATAAGGCAGGAATCGATTTCCATTGGAATAAGGCATGGGAATTGTCCGATCAAATCGGATTGACCGATGGACGCTATAATGCGGACACGACCAGTTTCACACGTGGAGATGTGGCAATCATTTCTCACAAGTTATCCACTCTGTCCGACTCAAAGCCCTCCGAAACCCCATCGGACACGGAAATGAAACCTGACACGTCCTCTACCACAGCACCTCCTGAAATAAAACTTTCCATTATGGAACACGTTGTTGCTGGATTAAAAGCAATAAAAAACGGAACCGAAAATGCTGCAACCGCTGACAAATTTATGGCATTTGAAAATATGAACTACGCAATGGAGTGTTGCAAAAATGTGGCAGCAAACTCTCAGACAGTTATAGACGAATACAATACTGCCATTTCTCTGTGTGCCGATTATTCTGATACACAAACTGTGAAAGCAGCTCTAATTGTGATACGTGATAGTTGGTCCTCTCTTCTTAGCTTTCCGGCATACACAGAACAAGCTATCGACACTTATATCGACGATGTGCTTGCAGTAATTGAAAAATCTCTGGCTTTTAATGATATAATTGTTGGTGAGATTGAACGCTGGACGGACGATTAACGAAAGTTAACTGTTCTTGCAGAGGCTCAAAATTTTCAAGGACAACCTCAATTGCAAGTGATTGAATCCAGAAAAACCTGTCCATACTGTAAGTAAACTTACGGTATGGGCAGGTTTTCCATTTCAGGGAGGGATTTCTATGGACCGGAAATTGAAACGTTGGGAGTTATCCCTTTTGCTGGGCGTGGTGTGCGCGCTGTTGCTGGGGGGCTGGCTGCGGCAGGAACAGGACGATTTAGCCGGAAGCCTCTTGCGGCTGCACATCCTCGCCAACTCCGACAGCGCGGAAGATCAGGCGTTGAAAGCCGCCGTTCGGGATCGGGTCCTGGAAGAAGCCCAAACCCTCTGGCCGCAGGACGCCACCCTGGAAGAGGCAAAACAAGCCGTCTCCAACCACCTGGACGACTTGGCCCGCGCCGGTCAGGCGGTCGTGGACGCGCACGGGTACGACTACCCCGTCTCGGCCAGCCTGGAAACGTGCTGGTTCCCGACGCGGGAGTACCAGAACTTCTCCCTCCCGGCGGGGAATTACCAAGCCCTCCGGGTGGTCATCGGACGGGGAGAAGGCCGGAATTGGTGGTGCGTAGCGTTCCCGCCTCTGTGCCTGGGGGCCGCCAGCGAGACCCTCGAACAGGCCGCTCAGACCGGCTGCTTCACCCCGGAACAGACCGCCTTGCTCTCCGGCGAACCGGACGGGTACGTCCTGAAATTCAAGGCGATGGAACTGCTGGGCCAGCTGGAAGGACTCCTGGAAGGCTGTACAAAATGACAAATTCCGCGGCGGAATGGAGGAAAACTTCCTCTGTTCCGCCATGATTTTTCCCTTGCAGGCGGAATGCCCCTGTGCTACAATATACCACAGTTCAAAAACAAATGACCTTGTACCGCGGACACGCGGGACCTCGGAGGTGAGACTGTGGCCGCTCAAACGAAATACTTCATTGTGGAGGCTTCCGCTATGCCGGAAGTCTTCCTCAAGGTCGCGGAGGCGAAGCGTCTCCTGGACACCGGTGAGGAGACCACTGTGAACCGTGCCGCCCGCGCCGTCGGAATCAGCCGCAGCGCGTTCTACAAGTATAAGGATGCCGTACACCCCTTCAACGACATGCTCCACGGCAGGATCGTGACCTTCCAGATCCTGCTCAAAGACGAACCCGGCATCCTGTCCAACACCCTGAACGTCTTCGCCGGTACGGGCGTCAATATCCTCACCATCAACCAGAACATCCCCGTCAACGGCTGCGCCGTCGTCACGATGACCGCGGAGACGTCCGCTCTGCGGCGCTCCCTGGAGGAGGTGCTTCTCGACGCCGGCGCCGCGCCGGGCGTCATCAAGTGCGAGATCCTCGCCGGGTAAGCGGGGCTCTGCCCTGGACCCGCCAGGGGGCGGAGCAAAAACCCCCTGGACCCCGAAACTGCGCCCGTGGGCAATTTGGGGAACAGTAGATAGAATGATTTGGAGGGACAATCATGGTTCAAGTAGCAATTTTAGGATTCGGTACGGTCGGCTCCGGCGTGGCGGAGGTCCTGACCACCAACGGCGGTCTGATTGACCAGCGCGTGAACGATTTGGTCCGGCTGAAGTACATCCTGGATGTGCGGGACTTCCCCGACAGCCCCTACAAGGAACGCTTCGTGAAGGACTTCTCGGTCATCGAGAACGACCCCGAAGTGGACATCGTGGTGGAGACCATCGGCGGCGCGAAAATCGCGTTGGAGTTCACCACCCGCGCCCTGAAAGCCGGTAAGAGCGTGGTCACGTCCAACAAGGAACTGGTGGCGACGCACGGTTACGAGCTGCTCCAACTGGCCCGGGAACACGGGTGCAGCTACCTGTTTGAAGCCAGCGTCGGCGGCGGTATCCCGATCCTGCGGCCTCTGACGTCCTGCCTGGCCGCCAACGAGCTGGAGCAGATTACCGGCATCCTCAACGGCACCACGAACTATATTCTCACCCGCATGATCCGGGCCGGGCTGACCTTTGAACAGGCGTTGGCGGAGGCGCAGGCCAACGGCTACGCCGAAAAAGACCCCACCGCCGATGTGGACGGCCACGACGCCTGCCGGAAAATCTGCATTCTGGCCGCGCTGGCGTTCGGACGCCACGTCTACCCCGATCAGGTCGCGACCCAAGGCATCCGGGACGTCACCCTGGAAGACGTCGCCTACGCCGACTCCGTGGGCTACAAGATCAAACTGCTGGGCCGCGCCATCCGTCAGCCGGACGGCAAAGTGTGCGCGTTCGTCGCGCCGCACCTGGTCCCGGCGTCGAACCCCCTGTCCGGCGTGGAAGACGTCTTCAACGCCATCTCTGTCACCGGCAACGCCATCGGCGACGCGATGTTCTACGGGCGCGGCGCGGGGAAATTGCCCACCGCTTCCGCGGTCGTGGCCGACGTCATCGACATCGCCAAGGACCTGAAACGGGACCGCCGGAACGATTGGGGCCCCGGCAGTCCGGATTTAGTCGTGTCCGCCGACTGCCTGACGTCCCCCTGGTACGTCCGGGCGAAGCTCAGCGCGGTCCAGGCGCGGGAACGCTGCGGGGACGTGCAGCTGCTGGCCCGCAACGGCGCGCCCGCCGGAGAATGCGCGTTCCTGACCGCGCCGATGACCGAGCCGGAACTTCTCGAAAAGCTGTCCGGCGTGGAAACAGACTCCATCCTCCGGGTGCTGGCCTGAGCCGCGCCCGCCGCATAGGATAGCGGGGAGCGTCCGACGCTCCCCGCCACCACGTGTATCCCGAATCTGATAGGGGGAAACCAGAATATGGCACTCATTGTACAAAAATTCGGCGGCTCCTCCGTCGCCGACGCGGACTGCGTGCGCAACGTGGCCCGCATCATCACCGAGACTTACCGCCGGGGCCACAGCGTCGTGGTCGTGCTGTCCGCCCAGGGCGATACCACCGACGACTTGATTGAAAAAGCAGCCCAGCTTAACCCGCATCCCTCCAAACGGGAGATGGATATGCTGCTGTCCACCGGCGAACAGATTTCCATTGCTCTGTGCGCGATGGCAATCGAACATATGGGGTATCAGGCCATCTCTCTCACCGGCTGGCAGGTGGGCCTGCTCACCGACTCCGCCTACGGCAACGCCCGCATCAAACGTATCCGCACCGAACGGATTCAAAAAGAGCTGGATAAGCGGAAAATCGTCCTCGTGGCGGGGTTCCAGGGCATCAACCGCTACGACGACATCACGACGCTGGGCCGGGGCGGGTCCGATACCTCCGCCGTGGCGTTGGCCGCGGCCCTCCACGCCGACCTGTGCCAGATCTACACCGACGTGGACGGCGTCTACACCG
>CANDKT010000005.1 GCA_947385365.1 uncultured Bacillota bacterium
CAGGCCGCCGCACACGCCGCACACGATTTTATAGTCGCCTTCCGTCCGATATAAGCGTTTTTCCATCACGCTCAACCTCCTGATCGAAAAATTTCAGTCCCCGCGGGGAACGTGGAGTTTACAGTTACAGGATACGCCGCGGCAGACGAAAAATCCATAGATTTCGGATGAAAAAAAGATTAAAATACAGGGAGCGTTCTCTACTTCTGCGCCGTCGTGACCAAATCGCCCTGTTCGTTGAAACGGGCCGGGCGGATCTTGTTCCCGGTGAACTTCTGGATCTCGTCCAGGCGCAGGCCCTCGGTGATGCTCGAAACCAGCGAAAACGCTACGCCGTGCCGTTTGGCCCGGCCTGTGCGGCCGATGCGGTGGATGTAGTACTCGTTCTCGTCGGGCACGTCGTAGTTGAACACCGCGTCCACGTCGTCGATATCCAGACCGCGGGCGGCCACGTCCGTGGCGGCCAGCACCCGGATCTGACCGTCCCGGAATTTTTTCAGCGTCTTCTCCCGGACGGACTGCTGAATCTCCCCGTGGATGGCCTGACAGGAGATCCCCCGCATATTCAGCAGACCGGACAGGCGATCCGTCATGTTCCGGGTGTTGCAGAACGCGATGACCCGCTCGTAGTCTCCCATCTCCAGCAGGCGCGCGAGGACCTCCGCCTTCTGCTCGCGCTCCACGTCCAGCCGGAACTGCGCGATATCCGGTTTGTTTGCCGCGTCGGCGGGGACCGTGATCTCGACCGGGTCCCGCTGGTAGACCCAGGAGATATCCATCACCTCCCGGGAGATGGTGGCGGAAAACATCCCCAGATTACGCCGGTCCGGCATTTTGTCCAGAATGTGGGTCACGTCCCGCACGAACCCCATGTCCAACATACGGTCCGCCTCGTCCAACACCACCGTCTGCACCTTGTCCAAGCAGATCGTGCGGCGTTTCATGTGGTCCATCAACCGCCCCGGCGTCGCGACGACGATTTGAGGACGCTTCTTCAGCTGGACGATCTGCCGGTCAATCGGCTGCCCCCCGTAGAGGCAGGCCACACGCACCCCTTCGCGGAACGCGCACAGGTCGCGCAGCTCGTCCTGGATCTGCAAGGCCAATTCCCGCGTGGGAGCCAACACCAACGCTTGCACATCCCTGGAGGCGGGGTCCACGTGTTCCACCATCGGTATCCCGAACGCGAACGTTTTGCCGGTACCCGTGGGGGCTTTGGCGATGACGTCCTTCCACTCCATGAAGAAGGGGATCGCGCCGCTCTGGACCGGCGTGGCCTGCATATAGCCTTTCTTTTCGATGGCGCGCATCAGTTCCGGAGACAGCCCTAACTGCGCGTACTGCAACGTCTCGTTCACGGCTTGCCCGTTGATCTCCATTTGCTCGTCTTTCCTTTCTGTCTCGAATGGCGAGGCCCGGACCGCAAAGACGTCTGTTCTCCCGGACGCGGCCCCAACTCCTGGGAACGGCGTTCCGTTCCCGCCGCACCCTATATTATAGCGGTTTTTCCGGGATTGTCTATCCCCGCGCAACAAATTCCCGCACCCGTCTCATAAAAGCGGTCGGGGGTACGCTGGGTGTGCAAAGCAGGACGCGTTTGTGCAAACGGTATGTGCATCCGCGGCGGAACATGTGCAGCGCATATGTGCAAATTCCTGCACAGTATGTGCATTGTTTCCCGGCGATATTGACGCACACCAACCGGGCGTGCTATAGTAAAAACGGTCCCGGTCCGCCAAACGGACCGGATTTCCGGGAGGCGGCAGACGATATGGCGAAGCGATTGTTCGGAGAAGAGGACGCGCGGATCGAGAAGGAACGCAACGCGATTATCCGGAAAAATATGCGGGAGATCCGAAAGCAGTCCGGGAAAACCCAGGAGGAAGTCGCGCGGGGGCTGCTGATCGACCGAACCGTGTACTCCAAGTACGAGACCGGGAAACTATCGCCGGGCGTGGAGTTCGTCCAGCGGTTCGCGGCGTACTTCAACATCCCGCCGGACCGTTTGGAGAAGAGCGTTTCGGCGGTCATACCGGACACGTCCGCGCTGCTGAAAAACCGGCGGCTGCTGAGCCTGCTGCTGCACGACTTCGACGTGGTCCTGATCCCGGACATCGTGCTGAGCGAGCTGGACCATCAGAAAGATCACGGTCGGAACCAGAAGGCGGCGTGGCAGGTGATGATGACAATCGACGACTACCGCACCCGGTACAGCGACCGTCTGGTGGTGGTGCGCAGCGAAAACCACACGGCGGGCCGGAACGACGACGCGATTTTGGACGTGGCCCGCGCAATGGACCGGAAGCTGAACAAGAAGGTCTACTTGATTCACGACGACATCGGCATGACGTTGAAGTACGACAACGGCATCCTCCTGCGGGACTACATCGCCAAGCGGACCTGCTACACGGACTACGAGAGCCTGCTGTCGCTGGACGAGGAGTACGACCGGCTGGACTGGTACCGGAAGCTGGCGGGCACGTTGGATCTGAACGCGTACTTGCCCGACGGCATGACGCTCCTGATCCGGTGCATCCGCTGCAACGACCCGGACAAGATCGAAGAGCGCGGCGGTTACTGCGTCCCGGATTCGAAGCGGTACAAAAAGCTGGAGTTCCTGTTATCCGCGGGCGCGGACCCGGACACGACCGATAACAGCCGGTACTGCCTCACGCCGCTGGCGCACTGCGTCCAGGCGGGGGATTTCAAAGCGTTCTGCATCCTGCTGGCGCACGGGGCCGATTACAACAAAGGTTCCGTGGACGAGGTCACGCCCAGTTACCTGAAAATGCAGAACGCCAACGAAGGGAACACCCCTTTGATGATCGCCTGTTGGCATGGCCGAAAACGTTTCGTAAAGAAGCTCTGCCAACTGCCGGACATCTCGCTCAACCAGCAGGACAGCAACGGTTACACCGCCTTGCACAAATGCGCGGTGCAGCGGTACAACCGGAAGAAACAGCAAAAAAGCGTCGCCGCGATGGAAGCGATCTATCGCTACTTACTGACGGTCCCGAACGTGGACACGCTCATTCGGGACCGGAACAATCGGACCGCCGCGGATTGGTGGCGCGACGGGGACGCTTTAGAAGAGGAGGGCCCGACGGATGATTGACCGCATCTGTATCTCGCTGAGCGACCGGTGCAATTTGAACTGCGCCTACTGCCACTTCCGGGAGAAGAAGACGATGGACCCCGCGCCGATGGACGCGCTGGAGATCCTGCGGCACGTGAAGGAGTACGCCCACGGTCCGTTCAAGATCGGCTTCGTCGGCGACGGGGAGCCGTTCCTGGAGCTTGACCTTCTGAAGGAGTGCCTGCGTTTCATGGAGGACAGCCCGTTCCTCCAAGCCTACACGATCACGAACGGGACTATCCCGCTCTCCGCAGAGGATATCCGCTTCCTGGAACGGCATTCGGTCAACGTCGGCGTTTCTCTGGACGGCTACCAGACCCTGCATGACAGGAACCGCTGCAATTCCTTCGAACGGGTCATGGAGAACGTGCGGCAGTACCGGGACGTCGCCGGGCATTTCCCCACGTTCAACGCCACGGTGGGACCGGAGAGTTTGCGGAACCGGGAAGCGGTCTTCTCTTTTTTTGAGCCGTTCGGCTCGAAAGTGACCTTTTCCAGAATGATCGGACCGCATGGGATCTCCCTGCCCGCGTACCGCGCCTTTCTGGACGAGGCGGAAAAACGACTCCCCATCCGGCGGGGCGGTCTGGACTGCACCATGTACGGCGGCCAATGCGCCGCCGGAACCAATAACTACTTCTTCGCCAACGGCAAAGTCTACTACTGCGGCAACTGCGTGGATCTCCCGCCGGTCGCGGACAGCTCCGTGCGCTTCTCCGACCTGGAACGGCTCTCCCTGACCTTCGACCGCAGCCGGTGCTACAAGGAGTCGCTATGAAGATCGGACTGTACGGCCTGCCGTCGGCAGGCAAGACGACCTTGCTGGAACAGATCCGCTTCGCTCCGGTGCGGAACGGGAGCCGTCTGCTTCAGGAACTGGCCCCCACGTTCGCCGGACTCCCGGAGAGGGCGCGGCGCGAGGTCCGGAGACGTCTGGCGCGGACGCTCCAAGCCGAGGACGGCTTCGTGATGGACGGACACTACGCGTTCGGGGACACGGTCGTGTTCACGGAGGAGGACGGCGCGCTTTACGACGCGTTCCTCTACCTGTACGTCGACCCGGAGGTCTTGCGGGAACGTATGGCGCGGTCCGAGAAGAATCGCGCCTACGCCGCCTTGGACCTCGCCCGCTGGCAGCGGGCGGAGATCGAAGCGCTGCGCGCCTACTGCCACGGCCACGAGAAGGATTTTTACGTGCTGGACGACCCGCCGCAAAACTGCTTCGCGGACGTGACGGAACCGCTCTCGTTTCTCCGCGCGGTCTGGGAGGGGTACAGCTGCGTGCAGTTCGCCCGGACGTGCGCGGCGGAGATCCTGGCCGAGGACGTCCGTCCCGCCGTCACGCTGACGGATGGCGACCGGACCCTCACGGAAGAGGACAGCAGTTCGGCGGTGTTCCGCTACCGGACCCGGCTGTTCGACGGCAATTTTTACACCGGCTACCAGTCCTGGCGGCAGGCAAAAGAATTTCACGCCGTGGAACTCCCAGCGCAAGCGGCTTTGCCGGTCCGCTTCTCCCCCAAAATCCTGGCGCGGCTGGAACCGCCCGTGTACATCCTGACGTCCGGACATCCGGAAATCTGGAAACGGTTCGCCGGACAACTCCGCTTCCGGTACTTCTGCGGAAGTCCGATGTCCGCGGACACCAAAGGTTTCATCGCAAAATTTCTCCGTCAGGCCGGCAGAACCGTGACCGCGTATGGGGACAGCCTGAACGATTACTATATGCTGAAACAGGCGGATCAGGGCTACCTGGTCACCCGGTCGGACGGGAGTACGAGCCGTTCTTTGAAGGGCAGAGATCTGGGAGGGATCACGTTTGTTTGAACTGGAAAAAAATCCGGAGGTACAGCGGTTCATTCAGGTCACGAAGTCCGACTCCGGCGTTTCCGGACCGGAGTTGGCTCTGGCGCATATGGAGCTGGGACGGCGTCTGGCGGAGCGCATGGACTTCAATCCCGCCGAAACCACAGTCGTCGCAATCCTGCGGGGCGGTTTATTTTTCGCGGAGGGACTCTATTTTCAGCTCGGGTGCCGCTTCCAGACCTACGACCCCAAACGCGAGACCTTCCAAAGGCCCGCGACCCCTAAGGTGATCCTAGCCGACGCGGTCATCAACACGGGGAAAACCATCCGCGCCATTCTGGAACCGGACATGACGGTCGCCTGCTGCGTGGCCCACGAGAGGGCGGCGGCGGACTTACGGGATCAACTGTATACGGTGCGGGTCTCGGGGAACTCCTTCGTCGGAGCGGAGGTCCGCAGGCAATCCGGGGCGGTAGGCCCGGACACCACGCTGCGCCTGTTCAATCTGATCTAGCGCGGTGCGTTCCGGGACCGGAGGGCCCCCGTCCCTTGGCACAATAAAGCCCAAGCGCGGAAGCGCTTGGGCTTTATTGTGAAAAAGAGGATTAAAATGAAACGAACTGTCTCTTGCGAATCTTATGATACCGGAAAGATATTAACAAGTCCAACCGAATATGTTACATAAGTTTTAAATCTTTCCGCTTCCGGTCCGCTCCGGAAAAGGGAGAACGGCCAGCGGGACGCTCCGCGGGCCGTTCTAAAAAATTGGAGGATAGAATGAAAAGATGTTCTTGCCTTGCGAGTATCAGTATATCCAGGTTTTATTAAGAAAGCTATCCTCAAATGTTACAAAAACTTTAAATATTCGCGCCGCGCCATTCCGCCTCAGAAGACGCCGATCCGGTCCGGCGGCCACAGGCCAAGCACGACTTTGCCTAAGATGTAGTCCTCGTCCACCGGTCCCAGCCGCTGATCGCGGCTATCCGTGGAGGCGTTGCGGTTATCGCCCATGACGAAGACGGCGTGTTCCGGGATCTCCCAATGGGTCTGCTGCATGGTGAAGCCGTTGGGCAGGTACATTTGCTCTTTGATGTAGGGTTCGTCCAGCGGCTGGCCGTCCACGTAGACGGAGCCGGTCTCGTAATCGATATCCACGGTCTGCCCGCCCCGGGCGATGACGCGTTTGACAATCGCGCGGTTGTCCAGAAAATCCGCCGTGACCTTGTTCAGCACGACGATATCGCCCTGCTGCGGGCGGTAGCCCAGGGACCAGACCAACATCAATTCGCCGTGTTTCAAAGTGTTGTCCATAGAACCGCCATCCACGCGGGTCAGCCGGGCGAAGCAGTTGAACAGCAGTACCGCGGCCAGCACGCACCACATGACCATCTGGAACCAATCAAAAAATTCCCGGCCCGGATTCCGGGCATCCTCCGGTCCGTCAAGCCCCTCCGGCTGCCCCGCTGAAACGTTCCGGTTTTCAAATTCATCGCGCAAGGTTTATACCTCCTTCCCCGTTCGCCTTTATTATAAGCCCTTTCCTTCAAAATTGCAAGACGCTAGATTGCTATCACTGCGCCTATCCCATAAAAGTTGTATTTTTCCTCGAAAAAACGAAGTGTTGACGCGGACCAGACAGGGTCTGCCGTCACCGTGAATACAGGAAGGATAATTAAAAACGAAATTTTCGTTTTTAATATTGGTTTTCTGAGCGGGCGTGGTATAATGTAGACATCAAAAACGCATGAAAAAAAGTGACATTAAGAAGAGTGAAGCCTATCAAAGCGGTTTCCTTGAGGGAACCGTTCCCATGTATGAAGCGTACATGGATTTGAAGAAGGTTCTCATGAAAGCAAATGAGGGGGGCTGTATATGGAGCTTTCCAAGTATGCAGCCTGTCAGACACGTGGAGGTGGAGACGATGCCTTTTCGGCAAGGAATACAGCAGTTTTTAGATGATGTAAATCCTACCATCCTGTCCCGCGGAGAGGATTATTACCTTTCAGGGCAAGTGGAGAGCATCGACTGGAACGAAAATCATGTGACTGCCGAGGTCTCTGGCAGTGAAGATGAGCCCTACTTCGTCGAGCTTGACTTTTCAGAAGACGGTGAAGTGGAGGACTGGTCCTGCGATTGTCCCTATGACTGGGGTCCAGTATGCAAGCACACAGCGGCGGTACTGCTGGCCATTCAGGAGGAGTCACCAAAGGAGTCGAAGAACGGCCCTGAAGCTCCAAAAACTGACCTTAGGCCCTTGTTGGAACGCGCTGAGAAGTCACAGCTTGTCGCATTGATCTTGGAACACTGCCGGGAGGACCTGCGTTTCCGAAGCCGGGTCTTGATGGAGCTGGAAAGCAGCGATGAACAGGAGATGGAGGGGATCAAAACTCTTGTAAAAACCTCTATTCGTTCCAATACACACGGTGGATACATTGATATGAGGGACTGCGATAAAATTTGCCTGGATCTTGACGAAGCCTTGGATCAGGCCCGCCGCCGCGTCAAGGACGGACGATACGATCAGGCTCTGAACATTACGTTGTTTATCCTGCGCACGGCAGTAAAGCTGGACAGGGAAACGGACAACAGTTTCGACTCTCTGAGTTACACAGTTGACGCCGCATTGGAAACTGTGGAGCTTATCGCGGCCGGGCTTGCCGAAAGCGGAGGAAAACGGGAAACGATTGTGGAAAAGATATTAAAAACTGCGGAAGACCCGGCGTTTGACGACTGTGATGACTGGCGCTATGACCTGGTGCAGCGTGCGGCGTCGCTGGCGGACAAGGAAAATGAAGGGGAGTTCTATCGTCTGCTGGACCGTCTGAGCGACCAGCAATGGGAAAAATTTCAGGACACGCCCATGTGTGACGAAGCGGATAAGATCACCCGCTATGCCATTTTGCGTTCCGCTCAGGGGCCGGAGGCGGCCAGGGCGTACCTGGAGGAAAACCTGGAAGTGGATAAATTTCGCCTGATTCTGATACGGGAAGCTATGACAAAGAAGGAGTATGCCTATGCGGAACGCCTGTGTCGGGAGCGGCTGGAAAAGGAGCAGATAAAGGGCTGGTACTGCTCTGATCTGTGGCAGAATCTTCTCTATGAAATCTACCGGGATGGAGGACAGCGGGAGGAGCAAATCAACCAGGCCCGCAAGCTGGCCCTTTTGGGGAACCAGGCTTTCTATCTGACCGCGAAGGAACTGCTGACAGAAGATGGGCGCTGGCAGGAGGTGTACCCAGGATTCATTGCGGAGCTGAAAGCCGAACGGCCTGTATATGAGTACATGGAGATTCTGGAGCTGGAGGGAGATGTACCGTTATTGATGGAGCAGGTCCGTTTGAATCCGGAATCCGTATTCCACTATGGAGACGTGTTGGCTGGGCAGTATGGGGAAGAAGTCTATCAATTGTGTACAGATGTGATTCGGAAGGATTCGGACCAGGTTGGAAACCGGCGTGAGTATCAAGCATTGTGCGACCTGATTAAGTCGTTAGCGGACTTTGGGGGACGGGCTGAGGCGAAGGCAATTATTGCCGAACTGCGGCAGAAATATCCCCGCCGCCCGGCGCTGCTGGATGAGCTGGGGCGAATAGAGCCGAAATGTTGTGAACCCGCACCTTCACATCGAAAAGTAATTTGAGAGACAGACGTGAAAAAATTGCTTGACAATATTGCGTACCGTGTGATATAGTACACTTGTACACGAGAAAAGTGAAGAGGTTCCACTCTGATATACAGGCTCCTCTGTGTAGGCGTCAGTGTATCAGTGTAATTGTAGCTTATTGTGGCTCTCTTGTACAAAACAAGAGAGCCATTTTTAGTTGTTTTTGAAAGGAGGATGAAATATGGATTTGGCATTTCTGGAAAAGGCATTTGCATTGATTGCGAAAGGACTGATAGAAAAAGAGCAGCTGCTGCAAAAGGAGCCGACACGATATCCATACAGTAAAGAATTGCAGCATGGGATCAATATGTTCCTGACTGCGAGTATCCAAGTAGGAAAAGTAGGAGGGAATGTCTTCGAATGGGCTGATGAAGCATCTTTTCTGCGGCAATTTATCACGAGACCAATTCCGGAGTGGTTTTTGGAATGGAGCCCGGATGTGGTAAGAGAGTTGAATCTGGAGGATCAGCCGTTTTATGGTTATGAAGCCTTTGCACGTCGAAGAAACGAGAATATTTATATTCCAAGCTCGGAGTGCTATGAATTTCTTGATACGCAAGATAAGGATATCATATCTGGAACAGATGAGAGAGTCCTATATGAAAAAATGTTTCTGTTAGGTCAAGATGCTTATTGCCGTCTTCGCAGATATCTCATTGAACATCCCATCATTACCATAGATGAAAAGCGTATGATGCGGGTAGAATTGGCAGATGATCGAATGGGAAGAGAGGCGTTTGAGTTTGCTTATGAAGAAATCACCGAGGAAAGTTTTCGTTGTCCATATTGTGGTTGGACTATGACCCGAGGCAAGTATGGTTTTAACTGTCATTCACCTCATTGTACCGATATCGTTCCGGAATTAACGGATAATATGAAACTGGATATCTCTAGTGGAATGTTCCGGTTGAAAAAAGGTATCATGCGCTATTTTGCGCAGCCCGGAAAACTGGAACTTGCCATCGCGGATTTTTGTGAAAAGAAAAAACTGTCTTGGACTTTGTGGCCATACATGGACAAATTTGATGTAGAGATTCGATTTTCTGATGGGGAAGTTTGGGAAATTGATGCAAAAGCATACCGCAATCCCATTACACTGAGAACAAAAATCCAAAATGATAACGGCTTTCCTGTAGGAGATTATACCAGGGGGTATTTTGTTGTTCCGAGCGAATATACATTGGGTCAGCGCAACTATACAGCAGTTGTCAATAAAGCGCTAAAGCAGCAGACAAATGTTAAATGTATCACCTTAAGAACACTGAAATCAGAGATTTCACAAAAGGAGGCGAAAATTCTTGCGGCAGACTAATGTAAACGCACGATATGCGCCTCTTGAGGCACAATTTCAACTGATTGAAGATGCGATGCCCCTCTATCGTTTCGCTGCCATTGAAGCAGTCTTGTACTTGCTGCTGCTCAGTACTCCTGACGCTGACCCAATGAAAGCGTACCTTTTATTTTCGCAGTACCAGTTAATTGGCACTACGCAGTGCAGTGCTATGGAACACATTTTACAGCGTGCAAGATATACGCTTGGCTATTATCGCTCTAAAAAATACTGGCAGGATGATTTACATACTTATCGAGAACAGAGATATGATGCAGTCCGCGCATTTTCCATTCAAGAAACAGAGGGAAAACTGTCTTTCCTGAAATCATCGGAAGCATACCCCTATCCCTATGAGGAACGCGAAAAGGAGTGGCGGACGTTTTGGCTTGAAGGTGATGTGGATAATGTATCATTCCGTTATGCGGGAACAGGGATTTACAAATACATTCGCCCTGGTTCCGAAAAGGAAGAAGCAGAAACGGTTTCTGTAAAAATCGAAGCGGAATGCGCTGCGCCGAATTTACCGTTACCGCATGCAAAGGGGATTCGCCCGCCAGTTTCAATCCCAGTTGAAGAACTTTTGGCCGCAGCGTTGGAGATGTCCGAAATATGTCCGGGTGATCCCTGCTATTCGATTTTGAATGCAAATGTCTTGAAACAGGTATCAGGCTCATCTGTTCAGAAATGTACTGCTCTTGATACCTGTGCAGTGACCAATATTGTAGGTATGGTCGGCTCTGGAAAGTCAACTCTGATTAAAGTGTTGTCTTACTGGTGTCACAAAAAGGGGTATCAAATTGCAATCGTTGTGGATACGGTAGCAGAAGTGATGAATTTGCAGAAATACCTGTCCTCGTTTGGGATTTTATGCAGTCCGCTGATCGGTCGCAGTGAACGCCTGAAATATATTAACCAAGTTGTTCAACCAGATGATATGTGTCTCTCGGCGGACTTTTCAAAGTATTTGACGCCTGCTTGTTTCATTGATGGGATGGATGAACAGCATAGTACAGCTTTGTCATTTGGAAAAGAACCCTGTTATTCGCTGAAGAAGCATGGAAAACGTTATCTTTGCCCCTATTTTGATGATTGTCCTGGGACAAAAATGTTGCGGGAATGTTATTGTGCATCCGTTGTGGTCACTACTGTCGCGGGATTTGCGGCTTCACGGGTGGGCCGAACCAGAGAGACATTTTTAGAATTGGCAATGCGCAGCATTGATTTCGTTATCTTTGATGAGTGTGATCGGGTTCAGAAAACACTGGATTATTTCTTTATGCCGGAAACCAAGTTTAATGATTTTATCAACGACAGTGCAGAGGACTGTAGCGCTTACATGAAGCTGGCCAGCAAACGCCGCGAAGAAAATTTAGCTGCCCAAATCTATGACGAATTGCAGCGACAAAGTGTGACGGTATTAAGCTGCCTGATCAAGTCCATGCACTATAATCTGGGGGCGTGGCAAAAGATTACATACGGCGATTCATTTTCTGCACTTACACTATTAGATGATTTGTATCAGGATGACACCGAATATAAGATCCCCAAAGTTGTTTATAAATCGCTGTATCACTTGATTGATTTAGGAGATGAGGATTCAATTAAGCAGACCACATTATGGGCTGTACTGGAAAGCTCCTGTAAAAGTGTGAATGATTCGTTTTTCAATCATATGTACCGTGCTTGGCTGAGTGAACTTGGGTCCGAATTTCCGCGTCCTGCAAAAGACAAGGCGAAGCAGATCCAGGATGCACGAATCAAGCTGATTTTGCGGCTGATTTATTTCGATCACTTTATCCGTAACCTGAGCGATGCATATGAAGCCAGTCATGAAACTGCTTATGAGCAAAATGAACTGTTTAGTTTTTTGCAGACGCGATTCCGTCAGCAACAATATTTTCTGCCGTCCGCACTATGCGGAAACTTGTTTGGGATGCGAAAAACGGAGGATGAGGATATCGTACTCTTTCGTCAGTTTGCGTTTGGCCGGAGTCTGATGAAAGATTTACCGTATTTACGAACGCTGGAAGATGGCAGTCCTGCTGGGCCGCATACGATTTTATTGTCTGGTTCCAGTTGGGCGGAGGGGTCGTATGAGTATCATGTAAACCGACCGGTCCATTACATCCTAGAGGCAGGGAAAGAAAAACGGAGATTTTTAGAAAAAACGCGTTTTTATGAATCTGGATTTTCAGAACGTGTTTCAGGGGCGGGCGACAACCGTCGTATGGAGCAGCTTCGTATTGTGACACAGAAGACCGTAGAATGGATTATTCGAGAATACAACCGGAATGCCGGAAAAATTCTTCTTGTGGTAAATAGTTATTCGCAAGCCGAGGAGGTACAGCAGATCCTGGATACTGCTCTCAGGGAAGCGCACTGTCCGGCTGGTGTATGCCGGATGATATCGGATGCGCTCGATGGTCCGGACAAGACCGGTACAGTCCGGCGCGGTGAGGTGAACCGGTTTGCTGGTATGGACGAGAGTATCTTAATTGCACCGGCAATGGCGATTGAACGAGGTCATAATATCGTGGATGAATCTGGTCATTCCGCGCTTTGCGCTGTTTTCTTTATGGTGCGTCCGATGGCTGTCCCGGATGACATTCAGCAAAAAGGAAGCAAGTTGAATGGTTTTGTGGAGGCGCACTGTAAACGGAATTTGGGTGAGTCTCTATTTGATTATAACATACGAATCCGAAAATTTGCAGCACAGTATTGGTCTGAAATCAGCAAAAGCAAGGCGCTTGGGCTATCGGATCTGGAGGAAAATGAGCAAAGAGACATTGTAGCAACTTTGTTCGTTTTGATCCTGCAAATTTTTGGCCGTTTGGCTCGAGTGACTGATGTGACAAGGCCCGAACCCCATGTCTATTTTATGGACGGTGCATTCCGTGGTCGAGAAGACAAACAAGGTGATTTCGATTGCTTATCTGCCCTGGGAAAATATCTTGAAGGCTTGATGACCCAGAAAGAGAGCGCTGAAATTGCCAATACGCTCTATGCTCCATTTTATGAGGCATACAAAAAGGACATTCAATATGAGTAATATTATTTATCCCCTGGCATATCAGTTAACTCCTGGTCAAACACAAACGCTTTATTATTTGGGCTTTCCGGCGTCCTGGAAAACTGTGCTACTGGAAATTGCGCAAAAAAATAACCCACGCTTTAAAGATGAATATGGTCTGCCGACCAACGCCCTGAAAAAATTAGTTGACAGCTGGATGGAAGGTATCATTGCATTAGCGCCGCTGAAAAAGGACAGTCATGATGAGCATTGGCTCACATCCTGCTATCGGTACACAGAACAGGATATCAGGGTATTATGTGGACTCATTAAGGTTTGGGTGATGGCGACTTACGTCGTGCCACCGAAAGTATCTCCGGTGGTGAAGGAGATGGCCCGTAATTTTTGTGAGAAAGTTTGTCCGGAAGCATTCCTGTCGAATCAAAGTGAGCAAACCGTATGTCTGACAGCGGAAGACGGAACCGTAACGGAGGAGGCGTACTAAGCGATCCCCTTACTTGCAGTGAACCGTTTGCTTGGAAGGGACATTACTCTAAATGGTCAGGTTTTGCATCTTTGCTATTCCGGCAAAAACCAATTAATCAGCTACCCCTTAGTGGCTAAAAGCCAGCACCAGTATTCTTTTGTGTTTGATTTTTCGGTTCAAACGACTCCGCCAAAACGGCAGGCTTTGCTGCTCTGTCAAATGAGTATTCGCCGTTGGATTTCAGACAGTAAGAATAAAGAGGCGCGTCCGTTTATGCTTGAGGATATCCATGCCCATATTAAGATTTCAGACAGCAAATATTGTCAGATCCCGATTACGTATTCTCTCAAAGGCAAGCGGATTGATTGGAAAAATCAAGATAGAGAATGTTATAACATTTTTGGGTATGAACAGTTGCCCTCAGCAGAAGACGTCTTGCGGAATCCAGCAAAATATACAGCTCAAATTTTGCTGCCATATAAAAATGGAATGAAAGGGTTTGCAAAGTCAAAAATTGGGACCGGAGTTTCTGTGGCAGATAAGGCTGCGCTGTATCAAGCAATAAAAGGCTGCTTGGATGATATGATTTGCGAGCAGCCCCAGGCGCATCGTGTCAGCCTCAGAGGTCAAACGTTTTTCACGTTGGCATCTCCGAAGGAGTATGACACGAAAGAAGGATTCCGGAGTTGGGCGAGCAAATGCGCTGAGACGGATCACATCACATTTGAACTCTACGGTTTATGGAGAGATCCACTCCAAAAGCGTATTTTAGAGCAGGTAGAAGAAAAAATATCTCGGGATTTCGGTGAGAACACGCCAGAATCCAGTTTGGAGATTTGGTGTATCCACAAAGAGATTGGGGACCTTGCTGACGAAATGCCAAACGGCTATAAGGATACACAGATTCAGCGATGCGATGAGATTGTTCAAAAGTTGGGACCGTCTAGGTCTGTAACTGCCTGTATTTTTGTACTGCCTGGCAAAGAACATTATGCGGTGGGAGACCCGAAACAGGTGATTCGGAATGCGTTTGCGAGGACCGGACGCGTGGTACAGTTTATAAACCCCAATCCAGAGGAAGCTACCAACCTGAATAAAATCGAAAATACGGTTTATGACCTCTACCGGCAGTTGGGCATTGTTGCTTTGCTGAATCCTGAAAAAAAGTTGCCCCGTTATGCAACCACTCCATGTATTGGGATGCATATATGTACTCAGGTTCATGGAAAATTGAATAAAGGCCGCTTTTTACCAATCTATGTTTCCGTTGATCTTTCAACAGGTAAAACCAGGGTCCGCTGCGATGCTTTTTCCAAGATAGAGGTCTCCTATCGGGAGGCCTGCCTTGAAATGGCCCAGTTATTTTGGAAGAATGACTTAGAACAGCTCTGTGTAGATGCAAGCCGCTCTCCGGCAAAGAAGAAGCTGATTGAAATGAAAAATCGTTATAATCAGCGGGAAGACAGTGTGCTTTTTCTGGTTCAGTCAGATGGGAACACACGTACTTTGTGGAGTGGTATTTCGGATAAAGAGATTGGAAATTATGAGATGAGGGATGAATATTGTCCTATACGGCTCAATGTTGGAGTGTCCAAAACCCCGGTTTCTTTGTCAATCGAAAATACCGGCATCCGAATTATCCGAATCCGCAGCAATCAAGAAGTTCCCGATTATTATACTGAACTCAGCGGGGGTTCATTGGATAAATGTATACAATACGCTGCTGCTTCTGGAATATTCAAGTATAACGGTGTATTTTGGGGGATCCCTGCCAAACCAAACGACTCGCGATATACCGATAGCTATAAAAAATCAAGGACCACTTATCCAACACTGGACTTTGCTGAAAAAGATATGATTGAACTTTATCCGTTGCAGCTACAGCCGGGGGACGATGCTTCCCGATGGATTTTTTACACAAACGCTCTGCGACATGTGTCAATTCAATATAAGCAACCAACTGTTTTGCCATTACCACTCCATTTGGCGAAAGCTCTTGAGGAATATCTGTTTAACATTTGATGAGATGTCGATACACCCAAAGTAAATGATTACCCAATCGGATCCTTTTTCGGGGAACCTACCATGATCTCAGTTTGAGGGCAACGTATCCGGAGCAAGCTGCGGAAAGTCCTGTGCTTTTCTGGCGCGGCATGATAGAATGGAGCCATAGAACGGAACAGACAGCGGGCCGGGAAGGAATAGGGGTAATGCCCACACGGGAAGGGGAGAAAATGGACGATGCATAGGAAAAAGGGTGGTTTTTTCGGCTATTGGGGAATACTTCCCCTGACTGTAATCAGTCTGGTTATCGCGGCGGGTATCCTGTTGAACCAACGAGAAGAAGCGGCGCAACAGTTCCCGCCGGTTTCGCCGCAGGGCAGCGAACCAGGGACGGAAACGATACCGGTCCCAGACGAACCGCTTGACGCTGCGCCGACAGAGGACACGGGAATGAGTGCCTCGACGGACACCGTGACGCGGCAAGCGCGGGAGATCCTCGATGGGATGACCTTGGAGGAAAAAGTAGGGCAGATGTTTCTGGTACGCTGTCCTGCCGCCGATGGCGCTCAGAAGGTGGAGGAATATCATTTTGGCGGTTACATCCTCTTTGGGCGGGACTTCTCCGAGAAGACCAAGGACGAAGTGATCCAGTCAGTCCAAGCGTTCCAGAACGCGGCAAACATCCCTTTATTGATCGGCGTGGATGAGGAAGGCGGCACGGTCAACCGTGTCAGCAGGAACCCGAACCTACGGGAGGCGGCGTTCTGGTCCCCGCAGAAACTCTACGCGGAGGGCGGCTTCGCTTTGGTTCAGAGCGACACGAGGGAGAAGTGCGGGTTACTGCGCGGTTTAGGGATCAACTTGAACTTTGCTCCGGTGTGCGATGTGTCCCAAGATGCGGGTGATTTCATTTACAAGCGAAGTTTTGGGCAAGACGCGGAGGAAACCGCCGCTTATGTACGCGTCGTGGTGCAGACGATGTCCGAAGAAGGGATGGGGAGCGTTCTGAAGCATTTCCCAGGTTACGGCAACAACGCGGATACGCATACGGAGATTGCTTATGATGACCGCGCCTATGAGACGTTTTTGGAGTCAGATTTTTTGCCGTTTCAGGCGGGAATCGATTCCGGAGCCAACCTCGTATTGGTTTCCCATAACATAGTAGCCTGTATGGACGGTCAAACCCCGGCTTCTCTGTCTCCGCGGGTACATGAAATCCTGCGGGAGGAGTTGGGGTTCGCGGGCGTGATTATCACGGATGATCTGGCGATGGAAGGAGTACGGAAGTTTGCGGGGGACACAGAAGTTGCGGTTCAGGCGGTGCAGGCTGGGAACGATCTGCTGTGCTGCACGGATTTCGAGACGCAGGTCCCAGCCGTACTGGAGGCAGTGAAACAGGGAGAGGTCAAAGAGGAACGGATTGAGGAATCCGTTCTGCGCATACTGGAATTGAAAATCTCGCTTGGACTCATAGAGCCGCTTGCTTCATAGCAGCGTTTCTTTGCTCTGCTCCGAACGCACAAAACCGCCCCGTAGGGCGGTTTTTGTTTCGTTTGGGCTGTTTGTAACAGCCCCCTTCTTTTTGTTGACGCCGGAAGGCGTCAAGGGAAGGTTTTGCACAATGTCCACACGATTTTCCACAAACCGTGCGGAAAACTTGGGGGAAGGTCCCGTTTTTCCGGGGAAGTTCCCGTGAAACGTGGCGGGATCTGGAAAAACGGGTCCGGTCAGCCGGAGGCGATGTCCCGTGTGGCGTAAGCGTTCAGGTCCAAACCGGCCTGGTGTCCGGCCTGGTACTCGTAGAACGCCTGGCAGCCGATCATCGCGGCGTTATCGCCGCAGTAGCTCAGCTCGGGGAGGAACAGGAGGTTTCCGCTGGCGTCGCAGGCCCGCTGCAAGTCCTGCCGGATGCGGCGATTGGCGGCGACGCCGCCTGCGACGGCGACTTTGCCGTAACCTTTCTGGGCGGCGGCCTGCATGACCCGCGGGACGAGGCATTCGCTGACGGTCCGCCCGAAGCTGGCCGCGAACGCAGCCAGATCCAACGGTTCCTGTTTTTGTTCGGCGTTGTGGATCAAGTTCAGGCTGGCGGTTTTGAGCCCGGAGAAGGACAAGTCCAGTTCCCGGTCCTGGACGTGCGCGTGGGGCAGATGGTATTTCTGATCGTCTCCGCCTTCGGATAAGCGGTCCATCGGCGCGCCGCCTGGGTAGCCGATGCCCAGCACCCGCGCCACCTTATCGAAGCACTCTCCGACGGCGTCGTCCCGCGTCTCGCCCATCACTTTCATACGGGTGTAGTCCTGCACGTCCACGATTGCGGTGGTCCCGCCGGAGATGCACAGGCAGACGAAGGGTGGTTTCAGGTTTGGGTGCGTGATGTAGTTGGCGGCGATATGGCCTCGGACGTGGTGGACGGGGATGAGCGGCACGTCCAGAGCCATAGCGGCGCCTTTGGCGAAGTTCACGCCCACCAGCACCGCGCCGATCAAACCGGGCGCGTAAGTGACCGCCACGGCGTCCAGCTGGTCCAAGCGCAGGCCGGACTCTTCCACGGCCTGGCGGCACAGGGCGGAGATCACCTTGATATGGTTCCGGGAGGCGATCTCCGGCACGACGCCGCCGTAGGCGGCGTGCATCGCGATCTGGGACGACACGCAGTTGGAGAGTACGGTCCGGCCATCCCGAACGACTGCGGCGGCGGTATCGTCGCAGGAGGATTCGATTGCGAGCAGGTTCATGTTCTCACCTTCGCTTTTCGGAGGCGGCCGGTCACGTTTCCGTCCAGCGCCAGACGGGGTGAGGCGACTCGCCGGGGGCCAGGGGGATCTGGATGAAGTCCCGGTAGATATGTTCCGGCATATGCCGCTGGTAGATGCGCTGATGGGCTTCGATCAAGGCGGGCGGGCTCACTTCGGCGCGGTCCCAGACGAGGGTCCGGTAGTGGACGCCGAACAGCGCGCAGTCGTAACCGGCGTAGCGGAACCCGTTGCGGGCGTAGAAGGCCAAGCGTCTGCGGCGCAAGGGTTCGCCTTCTGGCGCGCCGTTTTCGGGGGCTTCGGCTTCGCCGAACAGGGTCAGCGATTCCCCGCACGCTTCCACCAGCAGGCTCAGCGTGACCGCGCCGAGTCCTTGGTTCCGTTTGCCTTCCAGCGTGCCCAGGTAGTCCAGCAGCGCGAAAGGCACGCCGGGTTCCAGCCACAGCATGGCGTAGCCGAGCAGTTCCGTACCGTCGTACAGCCCCAGCGGACGGTAACGCGCCTGTTCCATCATGCGCAGCATGGCGGACAGAGGTTTCAGCTCCTCAGGCGGGAAGGCGTTTTTCAATTCGGTTTCGTACAGGCCGGAGAGCTGTTCCGGCGTCAGGTCAATCAGCTTCATGTTTGAACTCCCGTGTCATGATGATGGCGTCCTCGACAGGGTGGCGGTAGTAATCCCGGCGCAGGCCCGTTTGGGCGAAGCCGTACTTCTGGTACAGCGTGATGGCGGGGGTGTTGGAGGCCCGGACTTCCAGGGTGAGGAAGGCCAGTTTCGCCGCGCCGAACCGGCAGAACACGTCCAGCAGCGCGGAAGCGACGCCATGCTGTCGGGCGTTGGGTTCCACGGCGATGTTGTCGATGTAGCCCTCGTCCAGCACCGCGTGGAGTCCGGCGTAACCTAAGACCTGACCTTCCTCGTCCTCGGCGACGATAAAACTCGCCAGCGGATCGAAGAGCGCCTCTTCCAGCAGGGCGGGGCTCCAGGGGTCCGGGAAGCACATCTGTTCCAGTTCTGCAATCTGGGGGATATGGCTGCGGGCCATAGGCACGATCTCGTAATACATACGGGTACTCCTATTGATTGGGATCAGTTGTCCGCGCCGGGGATTCGCTTTGGAATAGCGTTTCCCCCGCGGGGGCAGCCTAATCTTAACGCGTTTTTTTTCCCGTGTCAAGGATTGCCAGGGTTTCTTTTTTCGGCTGCGTATGCTATAATACCGGCCAGGACCCCGATGATTCCGCGCAGGCGGACTGCGGAAGGGTACGTTTCAGGAAAGAGGTGGAGGTATGAGAAAGCGGATGCAGATGCTCCGTCTGCCGCCGGAGGCGCGTGCGGTTTGGATGACGTTCGCTTTGACCGCGCTGGGGTGCTGCATAGGACTGCTTTCTCTGATGTACTCGGCCGCCGCCTGTCTGTCTTTGGACGGCTGGGCGTTATTTGGGGCGTACCTGTCCAGCCCGCTCCATCTGCTGCTGAATCTGCTGCCTGTGGTCCTGCTGATCTGGCTGTTCTACTTTCTCACGGGTCGGAGCTGGGCGGCGTTTGGGGTCACGTACCTGCTGGTGATCGGGCTGTCGGTGGCGAACTACTACAAGATTCGCTTGCGCGCGGACCCGCTGTTGGCCAGTGATCTGCTTCTGACGGCGGAGGCCGGGAACATGGTGCAGGGCTACACGTTGGATGTGACGTGGGTCACATGGGCGGTGCCGGGGTGCTTGCTGATCGGACTGCTGTTCACGTGGATTCTGATGCCGGCTCGTCCGGACCGTGCGCGCACGCGGCGGATCTGGCGGGAACGGGTGTTAGGCGCGGCGTCCTGTTTCGCGTTGTTTCTGGTGTCGATCCCGGCGATGTACACCAACACGAGGTTCTACTACGACCTGAACCTGGAAGGGATCAACTACTGGTCGGACGTGGAAAGTTTCGTTTCCCGTGGAGGCGTTTACTCTTTTCTGCACAGCGTGCGCGGGATGCTCCCGGTGGTGCCGGAGGGCTACAGCGCGAAGGAAGCGGCCGCGCTGCTGGAGCAGTATCCGGACGCGGACATTCCGGAGGAAAAGAAGGTCTCGGTCGTCGGGATCATGCTGGAGGCGTTCTGTGACCTGAGCGATTTACCGGGCGCGTCCGCGCTGGAAGCGGTGGTGGATGTGTACGAACCCTGGCATGAGTTGGAACGCCGGGCGGTTTCGGGCGATCTGCTGACGAACATTTTCGCGGGAGGCACGGTGGACACGGAGTGGGGGGTTCTGACCGGCTACTCCACCCACAGCCAATTCCGGGGGCCGGTGGACTCCTACGTCTGGTACTTCCGCTCCCAAGGCTACCAGACCTTCGGCGGTCATCCGGGACACGATTGGTTCTACAACCGGAACAACATCAACCAACGCTTAGGGTTTCAGGAGTACTGGTTCTCCGAGAACCACTACAGCGCGTTGGTCGCGGTGGAGTCGGCAATCTACCGTTCCGATCGGGTTTTGGTGGCGGAGATTCTGTCTCAGCTGCGGGAGCGGGTCCGGGACGGCCCATGTTTTTCGTTTTCGGTGTCGCTCCAGAACCACGGGCCTTACGAGACGGAGGAGACCATTTACGAGACCTACCTCACCCCGCGGGACTCCGGCTGTTCGCAGGCCAACTGCAACATCTGGAACAACTACCTGAGCGGGGTTTCGGAAACCATCCAGGCGATGCTGGAGCTGACGCAGGGGTTGGAGGAGATGGAAGAACCGGTGGTTCTGGTTTTGTTCGGGGACCACAAGCCTTGGGGCGGCAACGGGAACCTGGCCTATTTGGATCTGATGGGCGGGGACTTCGACCTGTCCGACGGACAGGGGTTCTACCGCTACTACGCCACGCCGTATCTCATCTGGGCGAATCCGGCGGCGAAGGCGGTGTTGGGGAGGACTTTCACGGGGGACGGCGGCGATTTTTCGCCCTGTTTCCTGATGGAGGAAGTGTTTTCCCAGTGCGGCTGGACTGGACCGGGATTCATGCAGCTGTCGCGTCAGGCGCGGCAAGTGACGCCTTTGCTGCACGCGCAGGGGCTGTACTGGCGGGATGGTCTGACGGACGTGCTGCCGGACGAGGACGCGGAACGACTGCGGGAATTTTTATGCGCGCAGTTCTACCGGGAGCGGGCCGCGACGCCGGAGCCGTTGGAAGAAGAAACAGGATTCCCCGCCGGAAGCGGGGAGTAAGGAGGCTGTTATGATTTTGAACGTATTGGCCGTCGGCGACGTAGTCGGCGAGGGCGGGCAGGAGATTTTGAGCCGTCGGTTGCGGGGGCTTCAGGAGGACACGCAGGCGCATTTCACGGTGGTCAACGGGGAGAACGCCTCTGGTTTAGGGATCACCCCGGCGCAGGCGCGGCGGATTCTGGAAGCTGGAGCGGATGTGATTACGTTGGGCAACCACACGTGGAACCGGCTTCAGATTGGGGACTTTCTGGACAAGGAACCGGCGATTCTGCGCCCGGCGAACTACGCGGGCCGAGTGCCGGGTCGCGGGATGGGGATCTACGAGTGCCAAGGGTTCCGGGTCGCGGTGCTGAACCTGATGGGCCGGGTGGAGCTGAACCCCAATCTGGACAGTCCGTTCAAAGCAGCAGACGGGTTGCTGAACGCGGGGCGGTTTGATCTTGCGTTCGTGGACTTCCACGCGGAGGCGACCAGCGAGAAGGGCGCGATGGGGTGGTACTTGGACGGACGGGTGCAAGCGGTCTGGGGGACGCACACGCACGTGCCGACCGCGGACGGTCAGATACTGCCGAAGGGGACGGGCTTCATCAGCGACCTGGGCATGACCGGTCCGAGCCGTTCCGTGCTGGGCCTGAAGCCGGAAAATTCCCTCAACCTGTTTCTGGGCGGGCTGCCCCACCGTTACGAGGAGGCGGAAGGGAACGCGAAGCTCAACGCCTGCCTGTTCGCGGTGGACACGGAGACGAAACGTTGCGTTGACGTCCGGCGGGTGGACGTGGTGGAATAAGAAAGGGACCTGGTTTTTATGATGCTGAAATTGATCCACGGGGCTGATTTCCACCTGGACAGTCCCTTTTCCGGGCTGAGTCCGGAGCAAGCGGCCCGGCGGCGCGGGGAACAGCGGGAGTTGCTGGACGCGTTGGCCGCGCTGGCGCGGGAGAAGGAAGCGGATCTGGTCTTGTTGTCCGGGGATCTGCTGGACTCCGCCCGTATTTTCCGGGAGACCGGCTGGGCGTTTGCGCAGGCGTTGGCGGCGATTCCCTGTCCGGTGTTCCTCGCGCCGGGCAATCACGATTGCCTTGGACCGGCGTCGCCCTACGCGGCGTTGGAGTGGCCGGAGAACGTACATATTTTCACAGCGGGGCCGGGTCAAGCGGAACCGGTGGACTTGCCGGAATTGAACTGCACGGTTTGGGGCTGGGGATTTTTCGGACCGCGTCAAGCGGTCAGTCCGCTGCGGGGGTTCCGCGCGGAGAGCAAACCGGGACGGTTCAAGATAGGGGTTCTGCACGGGGACGTCGGCGGGACGGGCGATTACGGGCCGATTGACCGGGCGGACATCGCGGCCAGCGGGTTGGACTACCTGGCGCTGGGGCACGTCCACCAGTACAGCGGGCTTCAGCGGGAGGGGGAGACGTTCTGGGCGTACCCCGGCTGCCCGGAAGGCCGCGGGTTCGACGAGACGGGGGACAAGGGGGTTCTCTACCTGGAAGCGGGACCGGGGCGGGTATCCGCCCGGTTCATCCCCATGAGCCGCCGGCGGTATTTATCGCTGACGGTGGACGTCACGGGCGCGGCGGACGCGCGGCAAGCGATCTTAGCGGCTCTGCCGGAGCGGACCCAGAATGACATCTGCCGCATACGGCTCACAGGGGAGGGCGAGATTCCGGACTTAGCCGCGCTGGAACGGGACTTATCGTCTCATTTTTACGGGTTGAGCTTGAGGGACAGCACCCGACTGCCGCGGGACTTATGGGCGCGGCGGGAGGAAGACAGTCTGACCGGTCAATTTCTCCGGATCATGTGGGCGCGGTCCCAGAGCGACCCGGAAGATCCGGTGTGTCAAATGGCGGCGCGGTTTGGGTTAGCGGCCCTGGAGGGAGGGGAGGACGCGGTTCTATGAGGATCAAGAAAATGACGGCCACGTTTGGCGTTCTGAACAAGGCGAGTTTGGAGCTGGACGCCGGTTTGAATCTGATCTGCGCCCCCAACGAGAGCGGGAAATCTACCTGGGCGGCGTTCTGGAGAGCGATGCTGTACGGTCTGGACACGCGGGAGCGGGACCGGAAGGGCTACTTACCGGAGCGGAAGCGTTACCTGCCCTGGTCTGGCGCGCCGATGGAGGGAGAAGTGGAGCTGGAATGGGAAGGCCGGGACGTGACGATACGCCGTGGTCCGCGTGGGAACGTCGCGTTTGGAGCGTTCTCGGCGGTGTACACGGGGACGGAGGAAGCGGTTCCTGGATTGACGGCGGCCACGTGCGGGGAGCTGCTCACGGGGGTGAGCCGGGAGGTGTTTGAACGCTCCGCGTTCATCGGCTCGGGCGGGAACCTGACGGTGACCGCCGCGCCGGATTTGGAGAAGCGCATCGCGGCGTTGATTTCGTCGGGGGAGGAAGACGTGTCCTTCTCGCAGACGCAGGAACGCTTACGGGAGTGGCGCAACCGGCGAAAAGTGAACCGCAGTACCGGTTTGATTCCTCGGTTAGAAGGGGAATTGGCGCAGACAATGGCGGCGTTGGACACGCTGGCGTCCATCACGCAGGAGGTCACGCAGCTGGAAGGGGAACGGGTCGGTCTGGCGCGGGAGTGCGCGCGGTTGGAGGGCAGTTTGGAGTCGCTCCGGCAGCAGGCGCGGAGCCAGCTCAACCGCCGCTGCGCGCAGGCCGGGAAGGACTTGGCGGAGGCGCAGGCGCAGTTGGACGCGCTGCACAAGGAATCGGCGCGTTTTGGGGTTCTGCCGTCCAAGGAGGAGCTGAAGCGTTACCAAGGGGAGCTGCAATACTTACGCGTGTTGGACGAGGAGATCCGGCGCGGCGAGTCCGACGTGGAACAGGCGGACGCGAACGACGCACAGGCACAGGAGGCGCTGCAAGCGGACCGTCGTTTTGCGGGGCTGACGGGGGAGGAAGCCCGTGGACAAGCGGAGGCGTGCCGTCTCAGCTACCAGGAGCATTTGGAGAAGGCGGTGGCGTTCGGGAGACGGTTCTGGCTGTTCCAAGGGTTAGGGGTTCTGCTCGGCGGCGGGCTTGCGGGGCTGTCGCTGACCGGGACGCTGACGCTCCCGATTTGGGCGGGAGCGGGGGTTTACCTTGCGTTTGCGGTCTTATCGGCGGTTGCGTTCCGGGGCCGGAACGAGCGGCGGCGGCAAGCAGCGGCGTTGTTGGAGAACTGGCAGGTCTCCAGCTTGGAGGAGCTGCACCAGAAGGCGGAGGAATACGTTTCGCTCTGGCGCGCCGCCGAGGAGGCGAACCGCTACGCCAAAACGGTCCGTTTGGCGGTGAACGAACACCGGGTCCAGCGGGAGAACAGCCGCGCCGGACTGCTTACGTTCGTCCACGGGTTCGCGCCGGAGATACGGGATCTGTTCGGCTGTTCCGCCGCGCTGTCCCGAGCGTTAGGGTTGGAACACGACCTGGCTTTGGCGGAGGAACGGGTCGCGGAACGCCGCCGTCGCCGGGAGGATCTGCTGGCGCAGGGCGGCAGCGACGAAGCGATCCCCATACCGGGCGCGTTGCCGGAGAAAACGCCGGAGGCGTTGGAGGCGGATCTGGCGGCGGCACGGGCGCGTCTGGAGCAGACCGATCAGGCGCTCAACCGCGCCCGGGGCCGTCAGAGCGCGGCGGGAGACCCGGCGGCGTTGTCCGCCCGGCAGGAGGAGTTGGAGACGCAGTTAGCCCGCCGCCGTCAGGAGTACGACGCCTTGACCCTCGCGCTGGAGGGCTTGGAGCAGGCCAACGCGCGGCTTCAGGAGCGGTTTTCGCCCGCCCTCAACCAGCTGACGGGACGTTATCTGGCTCGGCTCACCGGGCAGCGTTACGCGTCCGTCTCGCTGGACCGGAACCTGGAAGGTTCCGCGTCGCGGCCGGAGGACGTGCTGGGGCATAGCAGTCTGTATCTGTCCAGAGGGACGGCGGATCAGCTGTACTTAGCCGTCCGGCTGGCCATCTGCCAGCTTTGTTTGGAGAAGGAGAACCCGCCGCTGCTGTTGGACGACGCCTTAGCGGCGTTTGACGATGAACGCATGGGGTATGCGTTGGAGTTGCTTCAAGAGTTGGCCGCACAGCGGCAGGTCATTCTGTTCACCTGTCAGAGCCGGGAAGGCGACAAGTTGGGGCTCCGCCCCAAACCCCGCCAGGGCTCCGCCCTGGACCCGCCAGGGGGCCAGCCCCCTGGACCCCGGGACCGGACCGGCGTGGGAAGTGAGAATGACGTTTTGGGGATCACGCGCGGGTGCGGTTCATGTAGAACCCCAGGCCCGCGCCGCACAGACCGCCGACGATATGGGTGAGGTGAGAGATGTTATCCTGAGCGGCGACCGCGTCCACAACCTCGCCGCCCAGGTATAGGATTACGACCAGGATGAGGGTGAGGGGAATGGAGCCGCTGCGCATACCGGACAGGGAGGACAGCACGATCAGCATGAAGACGATACCGCTTGCGCCCAGCAGAGCGGTGTGGGGGAAGAGCAGCACTTGCACAAGTCCGGAGACCAGAGCGGTCACGGCGATACAGGCCAGCAGGCGGAGCGAACCGTATTTTTCTTCCAAGGGCGGGCCGATCACGAGCAGGAGCATCATGTTGCTCATATAGTGGGCGTAACCGGCGTGGCCCAGCACGTGGCCCAACACGCGGACGTAGGAGAGCGGGTCGGAGAGAGGCGCGCGGTAGACGCTGAAGAGGGACAAGGTACTCCACCCGCCGGTCAGCGCGTCCAAAGCCAGCGCGGCCAGGGAAATCAAGGCGAACGTGAGTACCACGGGGGAGTTATACTGGACGGACAGCGGTGATTTTTTGGATTCGTTCATGGGACCACCTCTTAGTGGTTCAGCACCCGGACCCGGATGACGTCAGGGATGGCGCGCAGTTCACGGGCTACGCCCTCGGTCAGGCGGGTATTGACGTCCACCAGCGTGTAGGCGTAATCCTTCCGGGATTTGTTGGTCATGTTCTCGACGTTGATGCCGTCGTTGGAGAGGGTGGTCATGATCTGGGTCAGCATAGCGGGCACGTTCTTGTGGATGACGCACAGGCGGGCGATCCCGCTCCATTCCTGCGTGACCTCGGGCAGGTTGACGGAATTGCGGATGTTGCCGTTCAGGAGGTAATCTTCCAGCTGACGCACGGCCATGACCGCGCAATTTTCCTCGCTTTCGGGCGTGGACGCGCCTAAATGCGGCAGAGCGATCACGTGGGAGACGGTTGCGATCCGGTCGTCGGGGAAATCGGTCACGTAGCGCGCCACACGACCAGATTCCAGAGCGGCGATCATGTCCTCATCGTTGACCAGCCCGCCGCGGGCCAGGTTGATGATCCGGACCTGACCTTTCATTTTGCGGATTGCCTCCGCGTTGATGGTGTCCTTGGTGGAGTTGTTGTAGGGGACGTGGATGGTGATGTAATCGCTGACGCGATACAGTTCGTCCACATTGGAGACCACGTGGACGTGGCGGTCCAATCGGAGAGCGGTTTCCACAGAGAGGAAGGGGTCGTAGCCGTAGACGTCCATGCCCAGATCCAGAGCGGCGTTGGCCACCAGCACGCCGATTGCGCCTAACCCGATGACGCCTAACGTTTTGTGGTAGAGTTCCGGTCCGGCGAAGGCGGACTTCCCCTTTTCGACGGCCTGAGCCAGGTCGACTTTTGGGGTGTGGGCCTGTTCCTGCACCCAATCCGCGCCGCCCAGGATGTCACGGGAGGCGATGAGCATCGCGGCGAGGACCAATTCCTTGACCGCGTTGGCGTTTGCGCCGGGGGTGTTGAAGACGACGATTCCGTTTTCGGAGCAGCGGTCGACAGGGATATTGTTGGTCCCGGCTCCGGCGCGGGCGATGGCCCGCAAACTGTCAGGAAATTCGTAGTCCTGCATCGGCGCGGAACGCACGAGGATACCGTCTTCCTCAGTGAGGTCGTCTCCGGTTTGGAAGCGGCTCTTGTCCAGCTTGGAGAGCCCGACGGAAGAGATTTTGTTTAGGGTTTTGATACGATACATAGGGATTCTCTCAGACCTTTCCTTAAAAAATACGCCTGACGCGAGACCGAAACGCGGCTGCGGCAAGCGGTCCAGGTGTTTGGGAAGTTCAGGGGCTTACGCGCCCCGGAAAGAAGGTGACGGTCTATGACGCAGCTGCCGGAATGGGGGCGGAAAAGTTTACGTTCCTGTGGATTTTTCGTCAAGTGGGTCCTGTACGCCAGTTTAGTCGGCGGGTTGGTGGGACTGGTCGCGGTCGCGTTTCACTTAGGCATCGACGGCGCGGCGGAGCTGCGCAGCGAGTACCCTTGGCTGATCTGGCTGCTGCCCGCGGGCGGCGCGGCAATCGTGTTATTGTACCGCGCCTGCGGCATGGAGAAGGACCGGGGGACCAATTTAGTTCTGGTGGCGGTCCGGGACGCGGAGCGGTTGAAACTGCGCACCGCGCCTTTGATTTTTCTGTCCACGATACTCACCCATTTAGTCGGCGGTTCCGCGGGCCGGGAAGGCGCGGCGTTACAGTTAGGCGGTTCGCTGTCCGCGTACATAGGCAAAAAGCTGCGCCTGGACGAGAAAGATGAACGGATCGTGGTTCTGTGCGGTATGGCGGCGGCATTTTCCGCGCTGTTCGGAACGCCTTTGACGGCCGCGCTGTTTGCGATGGAGGTGGTCACGGTAGGGCGGATGTACTACGCGGCTCTGGTGCCGTGTTTGATCTCCGCGCTGACCGCGCTGTGGACCGCGCAGTGTTTTGGTCTGCATGAGGCTCCGGGTTATCTTGTGCCGGACCCGATTCCCGCGGCTCCGCTGTCCATGCTGCAAGTTTCGGTGTTAGGGGCGTTTTGCGCGGTGCTGTCCATCGTGTTCTGCGTTGTGGTGCATAACGCTTCCAGTCTCTACGCCAAGTACATCCCGGACGCGCGGCTCCGCGGTCTGGCAGGCGGGGCATTGGTGCTGACGCTCACGTTACTGGTGGGCAGTCAGACGTACAATGGCGCGGGGGACCCGGTGATCCGCCGCTTACTGGCCGGGGAGACGATCCCGGAAGCGTTTGCGCTCAAGATTCTCTTCACCGCGCTGACGTTAGGCTCAGGGTTCCGAGGCGGTGAAATCGTCCCGGTTTTATTCACGGGGTGTGCGTTTGGGGTGTGGGCCGGACCGGTTTTCGGTCTGCCGCACGGGTTTTCCGGCGCGTTAGGCATGGCGGCGACCTTCTGCGGGGCGACGAACTGTCCGCTGTCGTCGATTCTGCTCTCGTTGGAGCTGTTCGGCGGGGAGAGTCTGCCGTTGTACGCGTTGTGCTGCGGGGTATCCTTTCTGCTGTCGGGCTACTACGGGCTGTACAGCGAGCAGAAGATCATCTACTCCAAGTTCCGGCCGGAGCGTCTGCACACGGACGGGGACTGAGGGAAGACCCGGAACCGGTCCAGGTTCCGGGTCTTGCCGTCTCAATTCGCCCGGTCGAAGGATTGGATAAAGTCGCACAATTTTTCGACGCCTTCGAGGGGCATGGCGTTGTAGATGGAGGCGCGCATTCCGCCGGTTTTGCGGTGGCCTTTGAGGTTGACGAGCCCGGCGGCGGCGGCCTGTGCGACGAACTTTGCGTCCAGGGTCTCGTCTCCGGTGCGGAAGGTGACGTTCATAGCGGAGCGGGAATTTTTCTGAGCGTGGCAGCGGAAGAGGCGGGAATGGTCCAGGGTATCGTAGAGCAGACCGGCGCGTTTTTGTCTCAAGTCGAGCATACCCTGCAAGCCGCCGTTTTCGTCGATCCAATCCAGGACAAGGCCGAGCATATAGATACACCAGCAAGGCGGGGTATTGTACATGGAATCCTTGTCGATCATGGTTTTGTAGTTCATCATCAAGGGGGTGAAGGGCAGCTCATGCCCGGCGAGGTCCTCGCGGATGACGACGACGGTGAGTCCAGCGGGGGCCATATTTTTCTGTGCGCCGGCGTAGAGGATGCCGTACTGGGAGACGTCGACGGGCATGGAGAGGATATCGGAAGACATATCGCAGACCAGAGGGACGGAGCCGGTTTGCGGGACGTAGTCCCATTCGGTGCCGTAGATGGTGTTGTTGGAGCAGTAGTAGAAGTAGCTGGCGTCGGGATCCAAGTCGAGTTCTTCCTGACGCGGGATACGGCTGTAATCGTTCTCGGCCATATCGGCGGCGAGGTGGATCTGGCCGTATTTTTTGGCTTCCTGGAAGGCCAGGTTGGAGAAGTTCCCGGTGACGGCGTAGTCGGCTTTTCCGGTCCGGCTGATGAGGTTGAGTGGGATCATGGAGAACTGACCGGACGCGCCGGTCTGGAGGAAGAGGATGCGGTAATTTTCCGGGACGTTGAGCAAGCGGCGTAATTTTTCCTGGGTACGTTCAAAGATGCCGAGGAAGAGTTTGGACCGGTGGCTCATTTCCATGACGGACATACCGGAACCTTGGTAATTGGAGATTTCGGCGCCGGCGCGTTCCAGCGCGGGCAGCGGGAGCATGGATGGGCCAGCGGCGAAATTGTAAACACGTTGGCGACTCATTGAGGGAGGACTCCTTTCGCTTTCACCATCGCCCGTGTCGATTCTTACGGGCGTCCTTCCATTATAGTGAACTCTCCCGGAAGTGTCAACAAATTCCCCGCAAAAACGGCCCTGACTTTCAAATGTCAGAGCCGTTTCGCTTTATGGAGTGTGCAAATTTAGAGGACAACGCTATAGAATCAGATCCTTTGAGCTTTCGCATGGGCAACGTATCGCCTTACAAATTCATCCAGGCAATCCGGTTCAAAAGCATAAACAATTCTCGTACCCCGCCCGGAATACTCCGTATTAGCGAGAATCTTTGCAATTTGGCCAGGAACAGGATTCACCTTCTCTTTTTTGACAGAAAAGTTAGTTGTTCCTCTTGCTCCTTCCCATAAATTCCACGCCACATAAACGTTATCATCTGGAAAAAACTTTATCGCAAATAGATGTGTGTCCAGCCTTTTCCTGTGAGAGGTCGAGTGCTTATACACTTTTTGAACCGGCCTTGTTGCACAGCTGTATTGAAACACAGAATCCGCATCGACACCATATTTTTTGCAAACTTGCTTCAGCAATGTATCTGCCTCTTTTTTATTTATGACTACACCTTCTTTACAGTCCTTCTTTGACATATGAACAAATTTGTGCGAATTTCAGATTTGCTCATTTATGGGTTAATTATGCTACACGTATACAGATATCTTCGTTCCTATACAAGTTCCCCACTCTCGTTACGTAAGAGAACTGATTCGTAGAAATATCGCAGATTTCATGATACTTGTCATATGTTTGGTAAGAATCACTGAGACAATAATGTCCATCATAATAGCTGATTGATGAACTTACATCATCATGCTTCTCATACTTATAGTAGGTAAGTTGGCACCGACCACCTTGAATATCGAAAGCATAATGTTCACCTTTCCAACTTCCTTGCAGAGCCAGTAATGTTTTCATTTGCGGCAGATCCATTAGGTCACTTTTGAGAGATTCATTTTCAATTTCATCAGAAATACGGTTATATATAGCTGCAAGATCGTGTATCTGCCCATCATCAAAATCGATTCCTTTGATATCACAGTATACGGCCCGTTCAGTCGAATCCCGATAACCTCTGAGCTTCATAAAAGCAGCAGCGGCTCCATCATAGTCTTGCTCAGCCAATAATTGTTCAGCAATTTCATATGCCCGTTCAGCCGAATCTTGGTAATTCCCAAGTGCCGTAAAAGCAGCAATAGCTCCTTCGTAGTCTTGCTCAGCCACTAATTGTTCCGCTGCTCTATATTTAGCGTCAGTTGCCCGCTCAGCCGAATCCTGATAATCTCCGAGTGCCGTAAAAGCAGCAATGGCTCCTTCGTAATCTTGCTCAGCCACTAATTGTTCCGCTGCTCTATATTTAGCGTCAGTTACCCGTTCAGCCGAATCTTGATAATCCCCAAGTGCCGTAAAAGCAGAAGCGGCTCCTTCGTAGTCTTGCTCAGCCAATAATTGTTCAGCAGCTTTATATTTGCTTGCTGGAATAATTACTTTTTGGACAACCATAGTGGCTGTGATTCCAATCACAATGACAATCGTGGCAATAATGGCAATACGCTTCGCCTTCTTGAACGCGATACGTTGTTTTTCTTGCTGGCGTTCAAGAGCCTCTCGTTCCTCTTCCGCCCTTCTCTCTTGCTCTTGACGTTCCTCTTCCGCCTTCCTCTCTTGCTCCTGACGTTCCAATTCCTCCTGCGCTAAACGAGCATCTTTTTTCCTGGTTAATTCCCTTAAATCGAGCGCGGACAGAAGTTTAGCCGTTTCTCTGCCGCACTGATGGCACACTCTGTCCTTGGATAGATTTACTGCACCGCAAGCGCATAAGAATAAATGGTCACATATCACGGGAACGTATTCGCAATTTTCGCCGACTTCAATAGCATATTGCTTCTGCAATTCAACGTCCGGAAATATGTCCCGGATTCGCTGCCTGTCTGGGGAAATTGATTTCCATTCGCTACCAGAATATTGCCATACTGTTTGGTCTTCAAAGACCGCTTGCGTGACAGAAACAAAGATTTTCCGCGTTGTGCTGTCAGGCAAATAAATCGGGCTTTGGGAACCAAAATATTCCCCGCGGGGTACTGCAAGGTCTAAGTAGGAGCAATTTTCTACGCCGGTCACTTCTGCTCCGCTGGGGTCAAAAGCCCGAACGGAAACTTTACAGGCAACTAATTGTGACTGCCTCAGATTTTGCAGCTTCAACTGTACCAGAACTTTTTGATTCTGGTTGTCTTTGAGCAGTGCGCCTGCCGCAATCAAAACCGGCGCACCATTCGTATATACGTTTTCCGGAAGCGTGTATAATCGGGTGAACCGTTCGCTCATATTTTCCCCGCCTCCTAAAGTTCCGGAAGAGTATCATCCGTTCTTGCCGCTAAACTGCTGTCGACATTTCCGGATTCTTGTATGGAATCTCCCTGGTTTCGGTCAGGAAGCGCAATGACCATAGCCCATCCAATTGCGCCAAGCCAAAAACACCACCAAAAATACCCCGTGTGTCCTTTCATGTTCGCGATTGCCTCAAATTTCATTGCGACAAATGCGCTTATTGCAAAAAAAATGATAAGAAATATAATGATGTATTCCAAAAACTCATCTCCTTTACAGATTATTGAAACGTATACTTTTTTGTAAGTCGACCTCACATTTCAAAATCTCCCATTTTCCTATTGAAAACCTAACATTTTTCTGCTATACTACATTGCGGGAAGGGGGGCTGAGATTTACAAAAAAGCATACATTTTTGTAAATCGTCCTTCTTTTGGCAAGGGAGTTTTCGCATAAAAATTACGGGCCGTCTGCGGTTTGCACACCGAAGACGGCCCGATTTTTTTATTTTTGCTCCGCCGGAACTGCGGATGGATGAATGCCTTCCGTTTTGAGGTAGGACGGACCGTCGCCTTGGACCTTGGCGAAGGCCCGGCGGCGTACAAGCAAATAAAACAGCCCGTGAAACGCTACCGTAATCACCCAGCTCACCGGATACGAGAAGTACAACGTGGCCGGAATCGGGTTCAACGGGAAAATACAGGCTACCCAAATCAGCCGCAGCCCGCAAACCCCTAACAGCGACACCACCATCGGAATCACCGAGTACCCTAGCCCGCGCAGCATCCCGACCATTACATCCATCATTCCGCATAGAAAATACGGACAGCTGATGAGACTCAGCCGGATCACCGCCTGCGTGATGACCTCCTCTTCCCCGGGGGCGTAGAAACCAGCCAGAGGCCGGCCGAATAGGTACGCCAGATTCCCCAGCACAAGCCCCGTGACCACTACATAGCCCATACACCAGAACAATACACGGTCGACTCGCTTGCACTGCCCCGCGCCGTAGTTCTGACCCGTGAAGGTCAGCGCCGCTTGGTAGAACGCGTTCATCGAAACGTACACGAATCCTTCAATGTTCGCCGACGCCGACGACCCCGCTACCAACACCGCGTCGTCAAACGCGTTCAGCGACGACTGGATCACAACGTTCGACAGCGAAAACAAAATCCCTTGAAACCCCGCCGGTAGACCAACCTGAAGAATCTGCCGCACCACCTGCGGTTCCAAACGCAAGCGCTTCAGCTCCAATCGGAGCGGGCCTTCCTCCCGGAACAGACACCGCAGAATCAGACCCGCCGAAACATACTGCGAAATCACCGTCGCCCAGCCTACCCCCGCTACGCTCATGTCAAAGCGGATCACAAAGACTAAGTTCAACGTCAGGTTGATGACCCCCGCCGCACTCAGAAAGTACAACGGCCGCTGCGTATCGCCTCCAGCCCGGAGAACCGCCGCCCCAAAATTGTACGCCATCGTCGCCGGCATCCCCAGAAAGTAAATGCGTAAGTACAACGCCGCTAAATCAATCACGTCCGTCGGCGAAGACGTCCAGATCAGCAGCTGCCGTACCGATACCACCCCCGCCGCCGCTAGCCCTACGCCGCTCAGAAACGCTAACGCCATAGATGTGTGGACCCCTCGCGTCACGTTGTCGTTCCGGCACGCGCCTAGCTCCCGCGCAATCACAACGTTCGCCCCAACCGATAAGCCCATGAAAAGATTTATCATCAGATTGATGAGCGCCGTGTTCGAACCAACCGCCGCTAACGCTTCCTTCCCAGCAAACTGCCCTACCACAATCACGTCCGCCGCGTTGAACAAAAGCTGCAGCAAACTGGACGCCATGAGCGGTAGAGCAAAAATCAGAATCTTATTCCACAGCGGTCCGCTGCACATATCTATGGAATGCCGGTTCATTCAATATCCGCCGCCTTTCTCTCCCACGTTTCCCTGCCGGAACGTGAGTGCATACGCATTATATCACGGATTCCAGCCTTGGCAAGAGCAAAATCCGCTTTTCCCGGAAATTTTCTCCCTCCTGTTCGCTCCGCCCGCGGAGTTCAAGAGCAGACTTTCTTGGCAGACTGGAAGTTTCCCTTTCAGAGGGAAACTCCAGCCTTTATTTTGGAGCTTCTCCCCTTCCAGAGAAGAATCCAGTATGTATGAGACGGACGTGATAATGAAATTGATCTCAACTCTGCACAGGTTGTATCGAATCGCTCAGTGATTGTAACTGGCTGAGCCACGCCGAAAAATGTGGACACTTGTCACGAATTGCTCCCACTGTAATTGCCTCAATCAATGGTGAAACCGTTTCGCCTTTCTGATACCCAACCGCGTGAAGCAGACGCTTGGAAGGCGCCGTATCTGCACCGTGGTTAATTTCTTCCGGAGGAATGTCCTTTGTTTCTGCGTACAGACGGTCTATATGATAAACATCGTCTGTGTCAATATAGTCCTCCTTGAGAACTAATATGTTGGTAAACAACAGCGACTCAAACTCGTGCAGCTGTATATATGGGATAAACCGGCGTTCAACATCCAAGTCAGGTAATTCCGATCTGATGTTTCCCTTCATCGCGGATTCCAGGGTGAGAACCGCGTCCAGGTGATTGTCTAGCTCCATAGCATCCTCGTATCCTGGAAAGTCACTCGGAATGCGGAAAAAGTCAAACATCGTCGTGACATAAGCATGTGTATCCTCTTTCAGCCACGATACAATATCCCTTTTCGCCTTTTGGTAAGATAACAAACCTCCACGATATTCGTAGTTCGTCCTGCGTGTCCGGCTGGTCAGAACACAACGCGCGTCCAGAATTGGTCTGCCACCTAAATACCGGTTCAGCGGACCTTTGACACAGTGCATTTCGCTTTGGCCTTCTGCTACAACATTGACCCGTATCATAGAGGCAGACCCCCTAATACATTCTTCTCCCACAACTCACCCAGGGTGTATTCGTCCAGCCACTCCCGCAGTTCCGATTCTTTGTGACGCTTCAAAACACTGCATTGGTTTTCATTATCATACTCTGCCGTGATGACATCTTCACAGGAAAATTCGTTCAGTAAAAGTGGGGATTGCGTGGATACAATGATTTGGGAAGTTTTGCTTGCCGTTCGTATTTCCTTTGCAAGTATGGAAATGGCGTAGGGATGCAGCCCAATTTCAGGCTCGTCCAAAATGATGGTCATGGGAGCGGTCGCCGCCGGTTGCAGCAACAATGTCGTGAGCGCCACAAATCGAAGCGCGCCATCTGAAAACTGATGCGGACCAAAAATTTCTTCGCAGCCGGTCTGTCTCCAGTTCAATGACAGGTAGCCGCTTGGATTTGGTTCCAATACAAAATCGTAAAACTGCGGGAGAACCATCCGGATATTGCGCAAAATACGTTCATAGTACTTTGCAAAATCCTGATTTTCTCTCATATTGTACAGAAAAGCCGCGATGTTCCCACCATCGGAACGAAGATATGCCCCGTCTGCCATACTGCTATTGCTGCGAATACGCGCATGGATCGTCGTGTCGTTGAAGTGAAAAACACGAAGACGTTCCAGATAGGTCCGCAGTATTCGAGGAGTTGACTCCGTGGAATCCGCAAGGCCGGACTCCAAATGCCCTACGCCAAAATCACGCACGTAAGGTCTGAAATGCCGCTCGTCCCGGAAAGACATATACTCATGGGTAAAGAATAGCTGATCCACTGCGCTTCTTTCCAAGGCGAATGAATATTTATCTTCTTTTGTTCGACCCGCATCATGAATCAACAGTTCTCCGCAAATTTTGTCGGTCCGCTCTGCTCCAAAATGAAACAGCGGCTGAGTCCCACCCTGTTTGGCAACGTAAGTGCGCAACCCTCTTGTCATCATAAACGAGATCATTTCCAGAAAGGAAATCAGGTTGCTTTTCCCGGCGCCATTTGCCCCGATCATGATATTGACATCGTTAAACTCAATTTTATTATGCTCCAAATCATTGTTGTAGGAGCGGTATCCTGAAAGGGCAAGCGTGCGTAATGACGTTTCAATCATAAACTTATCCTCCCTATTGTGCGGTTTTTGCTCTATTATGGAATAGTTTATCATAATTCTATGCGTTCCGTCAATGTCTAAACTTTCTCGGACTACGCCCGTCTCATAAAAGCTGTCTTCTCCCCCGAAGGGAGAAGAATACAAAAAATTCTCTTTCTTTGTTGAAATTTTTTCTTCCTTCGTGCAACATTTCCGCCTGCTCATCTGTATACAAGGCAGAACGGCAGGAGTACCGTTCGAAACGACTGAAATAGAAAGGAAGATCATCTTATGAAAAAATGGCTGACCGCGATTCTCTCACTATCCTTGCTGGCTGCTGCTGCCCTTCCCGCTTTGGCCGCTGATGCGGAACCGTCTGCGCTCATCTCCTCCGCCCCGGAGAACGACCGGACCACCTCCGGTTTCCTCATTGAGATGGACGGCGGACAGGTTGATGCCAAGGCATATATCATGGTTCCCCTGCGGGTCTTGGCGGAAAAGCTGGGCTTTACCGTTGTCTGGGAAAACGGCGTTGTCACCGTAACAGGGCCGGAACGGTATGTTCAACTGACCATCGGGAAGGACGAGTATTTCGCTGCCCCTACGCAGGAGGGGATGATGGGCGCAAGTTTGTTTTCCCTGGGCTGCGCTCCCTACGTGACCGATGGCTGTACTTATGTACCCGTGGAATTTTTCGACGCTCTGCTGGGCTGCAAGGAGGGATCTGTTACCTTGAACGGAAACACGGTCAAACTCTGGACCGTCCCCGCTATGAACACCGTCCAGATTCCGAATCCCTTCACGAGTCATGCTACATTGTCGGAAGCTGCCAAAGCCGCCGGGTTTGATCTGACCGTTCCCGAAAAGGTCAATGGCAGTCCCAGGCAGAACATCCAGACTATGGACGGCGGAATGATCCAGGTTTTTTATGGTGATGAGGAGAATCAAATCTGCATCCGCAAGGCCCCCGGCAATGAGGACATCAGCGGCGATTACAACTCCTACGCACAGGTCACGAATGTGGACATAGATGGAACCAGCGTCACCATGAAAGGGGAAAATAACACGCTCCACCTTGCCATTTGGACCAGCGGAGAGTATACTTATTCCATCTCCGCCCGGGCTGGTATGAGCAGAACTGATATGTCTGCTCTCGTTCAGCTGGTCAAGTAACAAAAGACGCGGGGCTGTGGGGTGTTTCCACAGCCCCGCGCTTTTGTCACAAAGGAGGAAACACATTTGGAATCTTGTTTGGAACCAGCAGCGTTACTTTTATTGTTACCGAAGATGATCCAGGAATGGCTCCACCGCCTTTTTGCGGTATTTGTGGCAGAGTGGAATCCCCATCCGGAAGCGGCGGCGAACTGTGAGGCGGTCAACTGTCAGGCAGAGCGTCTGCTCAACGATTACGGCAACAGTGTCCTGCGACTGGCTTACTCCTACCTCCACAACATGAGCGACGCAGAGGATGTTTTACAAGACACGCTCATTCAGTTTTTGAAAACGGCCCCGGCACTGAGCAGTCCAGCGCATGAAAAGGCGTGGATGCTGCGAGTAGCAGCGAATTTGAGCAAAAATCGCATTGATTTCAATAAAATTCGGATTGCGGATGAATTGAATGAGGAATTGATTGCGGAGGATCAGGAAGACCTGTCCTTTGTTTGGGAGGCAGTGAAGGCTTTGCCTGAAACGCAGCGAGAAGCTGTCCATCTGTTTTATTATGAGGGCTACACCACAGCGGAAATTGGGAGAATACTTGGACGGCGGGAAACTACCGTCCGTTCCGATTTACGTCGGGGCCGGGACAAGTTGAGAAATGTGCTGAAGGAGGCGTATGATTTTGGGAAAGGCATATGATGAAATTATGGAAAGAATCAAAGTAACGCCGGAAATACGGCAGCGTGTACTGGAACATATCGCTCAGGAGGACATCTCTCCCGCTTCTTCTAAAATTGTGCGTTTTCCCGCCTTGAACAAGTATCTGTCTATTGCAGCCTGCTTTGTCCTCCTGTTGGTGGGTGTCACTGCTTTGCCGCACCTGCTGAAGCATCCTGAACCAGAACCCCCAGTGCTGATTGTCTCCGATATTGTGGAAACCACCTCCCTTGATGAGTTGTCCGAGATGGTGGAGTTCAAGGTAACAGAGAAGTTTTCCCTGCCCTTTGAGGCAGAACAGACCGCCTATCGCTCTTACTGGAACGAGCTGGCTGAAGTTGAATACAGCGGTGGGGAATACACCGCCACATACCGGCAATCCTTGGGGACTGACGATAACTCGGGAGACTATAACACTTACGACGATGTGGCTGAAATTTCGGTAAATGATCGAAATGTTACACTGAAAGGAAACGGCGGACTGTATGCGCTGGCAACGTGGACAGATGGGACTTACGCCTATTCTCTGTCTATTTCCCCGGGTGTTTCGGCGGAAACCTGGCAGACCATTTTGTAGCTCTATGGCTGTCCTTGCAAGCAAGGCACTGGTATAGACCCGGCGCGTGTTTGTTGGCGGCTGACCGCCCCAAACCCCTGTAAGGACCAACGCATTTGCGCCGGTCCTTTTTAATAAGCCGCCTTCCGTGTCTGCTGCCCCTGCGGGGGAACGTGGAGGTAAGAGAATTGCCGTTTCTTCCAGATAACGGACAAAACGGGCGCGCGAGCGTCTTGACAGACCGTGAAAAATCCTGTACAATGCTTTAATGGTTTAAAGGTTGAAACCAGTAAAGAAACGCGGCCCATCCCGCTTCGGAAAGGAACGAGCCTTATGCCTATCACTGATCTGCTGGAACGTAACAGTAAACTTTACGGCGATGAGATCGCCTTGGTGGAGATCAACCCCGAAATCCAAGAACAACAGCGGGTGACTTGGAAGGAATACGAGCTGATCCAACCCTCCGCTTCCGCCCCCTACCGTAGGGAAATTACTTGGTCCGTCTTCGACGAGAAAGCAAACCGTGTGGCAAATATGCTGCTGGGCCGGGGAATCCGGAAAGGTCAGAAGGTCGCCATACTCTTGATGAACTGCCTGGAATGGCTGCCCATCTACTTCGGCGTCCTCAAAACCGGCGCGATTGCCGTCCCCTTGAACTTCCGCTACACCGCCGACGAAATCGACTACTGTGTCAAACTCTCCGACGCCGACGTACTCTTCTTCGGCCCGGAGTTCATCGGCCGGGTGGAGAGCATCGCTCCCGCCTTGGGCCAAAACCGCCTGCTCTTCTTCGTCGGCGAAACCTGCCCCTCCTTTGCCGAAGACTACCTGCGGGCCACTGCCAACTGCTCCAGCGCCGCCCCCAAAATCCTGGTCGACGACGAGGACGAGGCCGCTATCTACTACTCCTCCGGCACCACCGGCTTCCCCAAAGCCATCCTCCTCAAACATACCGCCCTCATGCAGTCCGCGCGTATGGAAGCAATCCATCACGAAACCACTCACGAGGACGTCTTCCTGTGCATCCCGCCCCTGTACCATACCGGCGCAAAAATGCACTGGTTCGGATCGCTCTTCACCGGCGGAAAGGCCGTGCTGCTCAAGGGCAACTCCCCCAAGGCGATCCTGGACGCCGTCAGTCAGGAACGCTGCTCCATCGTCTGGCTGCTGGTGCCTTGGGCCCAGGACATCCTCGCCGCGCTGGACCGCGGAGACCTGAACCTCCAAGATTACCAGCTGTCCCAGTGGCGGCTGATGCACATCGGCGCACAACCTGTGCCGCCCTCCCTCATCAAACACTGGCTGCAATACTTCCCTGACCATAAGTACGACACCAATTACGGCTTGTCTGAGTGTACCGGTCCGGGCTGCGTCCACCTTGGCTTGGAAAATATCCGCAAAGTCGGCGCCATCGGCGTCCCAGGCTACGGCTGGAAGATCAAGATCGTCGATGAACAGAACGTCCCGGTCCAGCCGGGCGACGTGGGCGAACTGTGCGTCAAAGGCCCCGGCGTGATGGTGTGCTACTACCACAACCCCGAGGCGACCGCTGAAGTGCTGGAAAACGGTTGGCTCCACACCGGCGATATGGCCCGGCAGGATGAGGACGGGTTCGTGTTCCTGGTGGACCGGAAAAAGGACGTCATCATCTCCGGCGGCGAGAACCTTTACCCCGTGCAGATCGAAGACTTCCTTGCCGCGTACCCGAAAGTCCACGACGTGGCCGTCATCGGACTGCCCGACAAACGCTTGGGCGAGATCGCCGCCGCCATCATTCAGGTCAAAGAGGGCATGACCTGCACCGAAAGCGAGATCAATCAGTTCTGCATGGACCTGCCCCGGTACAAGCGGCCCCGAAAGATCATCTTCGCGCCGGTGCCCCGGAACGCGACCGGGAAAATCGAAAAACCAAAGCTGCGGGAAATCTACTGCGGCGTGCGCCTGGTCGAAGCTCAGAACCGTTCCTGAATACGTACCCGTCAGAAGGACAGCCGTTCCGGCTGTCCTCCATTTTTTGGACGGGACCCGTCAGGCACATCGACCGCGGCTGCGCCGCCGTTTTCCGCGTAATGCAAAATTGCGCAAATCTGTGAAAGCGTTCCCACCCTCTGTGAAAGGCCAGGTTTCCGGGGCTTGGGAAGGAATGCCTGAAACCAGCCGTGAAAGTTCCCGCCCTATCGGAGCGCGTCAAAATGACAGATATTGGCAGGGGAAATCTCAAATTTAACTGTGCAAAATGGGGGGATTTCGCACAAATATGATTGACAAACCTGTGCTTTTGATGGTATATTAGTACGGCGCAGAGATTGGGGCATTTACGCTGCGTAAGGCCCGCTTGAGCGGGCCTGTCCTTGTGTTTGGACGCAAGGAATGCGCCTCAAAAACAGGAAGGAGGAAAATTCCCACACCTGAATGGTAAACGCCTGTTTCTAGTTGAAAGGAAGTGCAAACAAAATAGTATGAAGCATTACGGAAAGAAATTGCTCAGTCTGGCCCTGGTATTCTCCATGCTGACCGGTTTGCTGGTCACCGGCGTCTCCGCCGCGGAGCCTCCGGCCGCCGAGCCGAAGGTCGAGACGGTCCAAAACGCCGTCCTGTACCAGATCAAAGAAGGTAAGCTGGAGTACAACGTGACTCACAGCGCCGAGATCGCGGACAACGCCGTGGTCAATGGCAGAGGAGGCGTCGCCTCCCTTGACGCTTTGCAGACCGCTCTGGGCGTGGCCGACGCGCCTGAAGCTGTCCACGGCGTCGAAGTTGGCGAGCGTACTCTGAGCAGCAAAGCCTACTACGCCGACCTGACCCTCACAGACGGTAAGATTACCAAGATCTCCGTAACTGGGGTTTCCCAACGTCCCGTTATCGGTATCTCTTGGAGCAGCAATACCGTCAGCGACTCCTATAAGGGTTTCGCCGAGGCTTATGAGCGCAACGGCGCTTACGCCGTCTACCTGCCGCAGCTGGAGACCGCGGAGGAAGCGCAGGAAGTCCTGAACCAAGTCGACGGCGTGTTCGTCACTGGCGGCGAAGATTGGGGTACCAATCTGTACACGCCTCCCGAACCGGCCTATCCTCATGGCACCACTGGTGTGAATGCGGCCCGTGATACATCTGACATCAACCTGATGCAGCAGGCTATCGCGCTGGACGTTCCCATGTTCATGGTCTGCCGCGGCGAACAGGGCTTCAACATCGCGATGGGCGGCGGTCTGATTCAGGATATCCCCACCTACTTGGGTAAGCAGGTCCTGGAAGGCAAGATTGCCCCCGAACGCGTCACTCGCGTCGAAGGCGGCCTCACCGCTGAAGTGCAGAGGGCAATCGCCACAGCTAACAACACGACGGTTGACAAGCTGCCTGAGCTGCTGAAAACAGAGGTTCCTGACCCTGGCATCACAAGCTGGGTGCAGGACAGTGCTGGCAACTGGAGTCCGGTAACGACTCCGTGTACCGAAAACCACCTGCGCGTTTGGGTCGACGGCAATCGCCACAGCGGCGGTTCCTACCACGATTTGAGCGCTGGCGTCAACAACGAGGAGTTCACCATCAAGGAAGGTTCCAAAGTCTACAACATCCTCACCGAAAACGGCATTGACATCTCCGAGGGCCTGAAGAACATCGCGACCGCCCATCACCAGGCGGTCAATCCCGACGCCCTGGCTCCCTCCGTGGAAGTCGTGGCTAAGTCTTCGGACGGCATCATCGAGGCCATCGAACACAAGACCGCGACCTTCGCCGTCGCCCTCCAGTGGCACCCTGAGCGCGACGCCCTGGGCGACAGCTCCACGGCAAACAACGCTGGCGTCGACGTCGATCAGGACGCCTGCAACGCGTTCCTGCGCGCGCTGGTGGACGCCGCGGCTACTAAGAAAAACAACGTCAAGGTCAAGTTCGAGTACCCTGAGACCGTCAATCCGGCCGATGTCACCTTGACCGTCTTCGACGGCATCCCCTACTGGACCCAGAAGAACGGCGGCAACTCCGCTGAGTCCGTCATGGAAATGCTCACCAATCCTACTCCCTCCTACTACGGCGACTACCCCGCCCTGAACGTCGTGGAACCCAACGAAGACGGCAGCTATACGCTGTCCGCGTTCGGCCCCGGCGCGTACTGCTACTTCGTCCGCCCCAACGCGGAGAACGTCGGCAAGTACTACAACATCATCAAAATGTTCATCGTTGACGAAGCTGATGTCGCCGCAGGCGAGCTGACCCTCACCGTTCGGACCGCCCCCAGCGCAGGCACCGGTTTCGAGACCGGCACCAATACCCCCGTCGGCGAAAACGGCGAGAAAGCCCCCGAGGGCTTCAATCAGGGTACCCAGCATATGGTCCCAATCGACGCCACCGACGAAATGATGAACACCCTTATGGGCGTCAGCGACCTGAAAGACGAGTATAAGGACATCACCTTCACCACCCCCGCCTTCACTCGCGGCGAGTACCAGAAGGGTATGTATCAGGCAACGACCCAGAAGGAAATGGAGGACTTCATCGCCAAGTACGCCGAGACCAGCAGCTATATGCACGTCTACAGCGCAGGCACCACCTCCACTTACCACTATGACTACCCCGTCCTGGTCTTTACCAAGCAGAATATCCCCGAAAACGCGACGATGGAACAGGCCGCCGAGATCATCAAGGCCGATAACAAGCCCATCATCTGGCAGCAGGCCCAGATCCATCCCTACGAGCCCGCCGCCGGTGAGAGCGCACTGGTCATGATTCAAGAACTGTGCGGCGCTTACGGCGAGAACATCCTGGACAAGATCAACGTCGTCATGATCCCCCGCGTCAATGTGGAAGGCGGCTTCCTGTTCTGGCGCGGCGATATCGACGGCGTCGATATGAACCGTGACCACCTGGCCGTCACAACGGAACAGACCGCTATGCTGCACGACGCCTACTATCTGTTCCAGCCCCATATCGTCATCGACAACCATGAGTTCTTCTTCTCCGAGTTCGGCAACGTCGGCGACGCGGAACACTACAACATGAACGAGTTCCAAATCTCCGGCGCAACCAGCATGAACATCGACGAAGACGTCGTGAACCTGACCCTTGACGTTGTGGATAAGATCCACGTTGACCTGAAAGATAAGGGCTTCCGTCCCTACCACTACAACGCCACCAGCAACAACTGCATTGGCCGCGCCTACTACGGCCTGACCAACGCCATCTCCATCCTGATCGAAAGCCACGGCGCTGACGGCGCTCTGTACGCCTTCCCGCGCCGCGTCGCCGGTCAGGTGCTGTCCACTAAGTCTATCTACGAGAGCGCCGCTGAAAAGGGCGACCAGATTGTTTCCGCCATCAACAGCGCCCGCGATGAGGTCATCAAAGAGGGCGCTACTTACGAAGAGGACGATATCCTCATCCTGTCCCAGAAAGGTTCCGGCAACAAACTCAGCCCCAGAACGCTGCCTTACTACCTGGCAGACGTCTACGGCAACTATGAGGAGTTCGTCGAGACCACCGACGGCATCATTAACGGTAAGATCATCCTTCAGGACACCATCAACCGTTCCCGTACCCGTCCCACCGCTTACGTGATCCCCGCTGACGTCCCCCAGATCAAGACCATCCTTGAGACCCTCGACCACCACGGCGCGGAATACTATATGCTGACCCCCGGTACTTCCGCAGTCCTGCAACAGTACTTCAAGGCAGAGAGCAACGCCGACCTGCGCGCCGAAGCGGAAGTCACCTTCGAAAAGGGCGCCTACGTGATCCCAATGGACCAGATGATGGGTAACGTACTCGGCATGATGCTGGAACCCGACGTCAACGACAACGGCAGATACAAGGGCACCTTGGTTCAGAGCGGTTACATGACCCACGACGAAACCACGATGAATTACCCCCTGTACCGCTACACCAAAGACAATCCCCGTGAAACTCTGGTGAGCAACAATACCGGTACGCTCAAAAACGCCATCCTGTACCAGGTCAACGACCAGGGTAAACTGGAGTACAATGTTACTTACGTCTCCGATATCGCCAAAGACGTCAAAGTCAGCGGCGGCGGCGTCTCCTCCCTCGAGGACCTGACCGACGCGCTGGGTAAGGCCGACGCCCCCGAGGTCGTTCACGGCACCGATGTTGGCCGCCGCACCTTGAGCAGCACCGCCTACACAGCCGACCTGTCCTACGTCGGCAATACCATCACCGAAATCAAAATCGTCGACAAAAATGAACGCCCCGTCATCGGTATCTCCTGGAAGAGCGACACCATCGGTTCCGATTACCAGGGCTTCGCCGAGGCTTATGAGCGCAACGGCGCTTACGCCGTCTACCTGCCGCAGCTGGAAAGCGCCGCGGATGCCAAGGAAGTCCTCAGAGAAGTCGACGGCGTGTTCGTCACTGGCGGCGAGGATTGGGGTACCAATCTGTACACACCTGCCGAGGAACCCTATCCCCACGGCACCTCCGGCGTGAACGAAGCCCGCGACACCTCCGATATCAACCTGATGCAACAGGCAATCGAACTGGACGTCCCCATGTTCATGGTCTGCCGCGGCGAACAGGGCTTCAATATCGCGATGGGCGGCGGCCTGATCCAGGATATCCCCACCTACTTGGGCAAGAAAGTCCTGGCCGGTGAGATCGCTCCTGAACGCGTCACCCGCGTGGAAGGCGGCCTTACCGCTGAGGTGCAGCAGGCTATCGCAACAGCCAACAATACAACCGTTGATAAGCTGCCTGAACTTCTGCAAACCGTCGTTCCTGACCCCGGTATCACGAACTGGGTGCAGGACAGCACTGGCAACTGGAAACCCGAAACGACTCCGTGCGAGGAACCCCACCTGCGCGTCTGGGTCGACGGCAACCGGCACAGCGGCGGTTCCTACCACGACCTGGCCGCTGGTGTTGACAACGAGACCTTTACCATTAAGAAAGACTCCAAGGTCTACGACATCCTCACCGAAAACGGCATCGACATTTCCAACGGCTTGAAGAACGTCGCAACTGCCCACCATCAGGCGGTCAATCCCGACGCTCTGGCTCCCTCCGTGACCATCACGGCCATGTCCTCCGACGGTATCGTCGAGGCCATTGAACACAACACCGCAACCTACGCCGTCGGCGTGCAGTGGCACCCCGAACGCGACGCCCTGGGCGACAGCGATACCGCAAACCGCGCCGGCGTCGACGTCGATCAGGACGCCTGCAACGCCTTCCTCCGCGCCCTGGTCAACGCCGCGATCGACA